>JAKAMR010000134.1 GCA_021812785.1 Nitrospirota bacterium | reverse complement strand
TTGGAGAACGGCACGCCACGCAGGGATGTGGCCGAGCATCTTGGTGTCTCCTTGCCGACCCTCTATCGCTGGGTTCCGGGGGCTTCACGCCCTTAAAACGGGCTTTATATTCTAAAGGCAGACGAGCCCCATCGTATTGACAGGCCCCTACAACATGTATACTTTCCTACTTGTAATTATTACAACAAGGTGAGGTGTATACATGACGACGTGTCACGTTGTCGCTGTCATTGCCGAAAAGGGCGGCGTCGGGAAAACCACCGTTTCCTTATCACTCGCTGTTGCTGCTATGCAAGCGGGATACAAGGTAGCGGTATTTGATCTTGATCCACAGGCAACCGCTGCACAATGGACAGATCGGCGCGAAGCTGAATTCCCTTGGGTAGTAGCAACCCCCTCAATCCGACTAGATGCAGTGCTTGATAATGCCAGAAAGCAGGGTGTTAATTTTGTGGTGATTGACACCCCGCCCCATGCTGGGAGCGATGCAGTAGAGGCCGTTCGTCGCGCAGATATAGTGATTGTGCCAATGGAGCCGCATCTATACACCATCGAAACCCTGCCAAAGTTGGGTGACATACTTAAACTAGCAGGTGATCAACCGGCACTGTTTGTGGTGAGCAAGGCGGCCACGCAAGGCAAAGAAGGCATGGATGCCGCTACATACATCAAAGAAAAAGGATACAACGTATGCCCTGTAACACTGCACCTTCGTGCGGCACATCGCCATGCGGGGAATCTGGGCCTGACCGCTCAGGAATATGAACCAAAGGGCAAGGCGGCAGAGGAGTCACAACAGCTATACATGTATACAATTAAACTTTTAACCGGTAAGGAGTACGCACATGGCAAAGACGAATCCGCTAACACAAGGGCTTAGCAAGCAGAATCACCAAACAGAGGGGGGACAGGTCAATGCAGGCAATGCAACCAAACCATCATCGACAAGACTGCCGCCGTCGCGTGTTGGCCGGGTGCTCATAGGTGGCCACTTTGCCCCAGAGGTCCAAACAGAATTAAAAGTCCTGGCGGCCCAAGAACGAACCAGTGTACAAGCGCTCATTGCTGAGGGGATAAATGCCGTCTTCGCCCGGCGGCACAAATCACAAATTGCCAGGCTTACCCCACAGCAAGGATCTGGTGAAAGGTAATTGATATAAGCGAGAATATCTGCAATGAAAAACTTACCGGCGGCAGAGAAGAAGACGAAGCGAAAGTCCGTTAAACCAATACCAGATGATGCCTTTACTAACAAACAGTTAAGTTTGTTTCAGGGCTTTCTGGCAAATAATGGCGACGAACGTGACGAACTCTCAAACGCAATCGACCTGTGGGACTGTATACCCCGCTATTCAATACCGAGAAAAAATGAAGAAGACCTGCGCATGCCTGGTGGATTTTTACCCATCCGTAAGATTGATTTCAAATATCGCGGGAAAAACTATATAGCACAAATACGGCCTGCACGGATAGATATCAAAGACAAAGACGGAACCCCTACAGGCACTACCATAGAGCATTACCCAAGCGCACGCGAAGAACTAATAGAGCATACATTACGTAAGCTAGCAACAGAACAAAAGGCCGGTTTCTTTGACAGGCCAGACTATCGCAGCGGGGTCGCCTTCACGCTGCATCGCTTACGTTCTGAACTGGCCAAGAATGGTCACGCCATGACATACAAAGGAATTGTAGAAAGCCTTGAAATATTACATTACTCATACCTGGCTATTATTGATGCTGAATCAGACCCTCACGATCCAAACATGATTTCGCAGCCATACTTCCCAGCGCTTGCGAAGGTCAACTATAAAAAAAGAAAATCGGATCCTGATGCAAAATGGTTTGTACAGTTCCATGGCCTTGTTACTGATAGCATAAATCAGATTACATATAGGCAATTTAACTACCAGCGACTAATGAAATGCAGCTCACAGCTAGCACGCTGGATTATCAGCCAATTAGTCTTAAAGTACACACAAGCTTCAGTGACGAATAGCTTTCAAATAAAATTCAGCACAATAAAGCGCGACAGCGTTTTGCTTAATGGATATTCCCGTGAACGGGACGCGCTGATTGCAGTCGATCAGGCATGGGATGAGGTGAAAAGTCTCGGGGCCATTTCACTGATAGAAAAAGTCGATGAACGCGGGCCGCGTGGAAGGGTAATAGATGTGACCTATACACTTTTCCCCACTGGGGAATTTGCACGAGAACAAAAAGCGGCCAATCGCCGCCGCATCAATGCGATAGAAAACTCGCTCAGCACTCAAGACAAATAAAAATCCCCGCAGCAAGCTGCGGGGTATTCCCGGCTGCCACGGTTTTGTAGATTTCGCTGCAAGCAGCGGGGAATCTGACCCGCAGAGATTGACCAGGTGACAGGTTATCCAGCTCGCAGGTGACAGGTTATCCAGCTCGCCGGTGGCAGGTTATCCAGCTCGCCGGAAATTTTTCGGCGGGCTATCCAGGTCGCGGCTGACCGAAATGGCGGGCTATCCAGGTCGCAGGTCGCCAAAAAGACAGGCTATCTAGCTCGCGGGTGGCTGAAAAGTCAGGCTATCCAGGTCGCGGGACATAAATCAGAATAGGATAAAGGCACAAGCATGATGCTTTTACGGTCCCAAAACAGACATAAATCTGTTCATAGCGGGCTGTCCAAGTCGCAGGTGTTTTTGTCAATCGTTTGATTGTTATAGACCTTAACAGCACTTTGAAGCCATTATCCTTTTTATCCTTTTATCTATCCTTCTTTTATCCGTGGCTACGCGTTGCTGCGCCGCCGTCTCGTGGGGGCTTTGCCCCCGCCGACTCGAACCCGCGCCTCTGGGCGCTACGCGCCCGCCTGCGCGTCTTTCCCGGCATCCCCCTGAATTCTAAGAAGCGCCCGCTTGCCGCCTACGGCGCCGGGCGCAAACCTCCCCGGCGGGGAGCCTGCCGCTCCCCCCACCGCCTCCGGCATCGGCTCCCCCTTTATTTTTATTCAACGGCTAAGAAGTATCGAGAAATAGCCCAGAATCGGGTTTTGATGCCGTGAGGTAATTTCCATTGCTAAGTCTCTTTGCATGCGCTGTAGGGCAAATTTGAGGCCTTTACGACGTGCTGCGGATGTGGTCTTCATGGGGAGAGGGGGAGGACGCCGCTTTTCCGGCTATGACGTTGTCGATGTTGTCCACAGGATGCTCCACGGATTTTGTGGGTA
>JAKAMR010000133.1 GCA_021812785.1 Nitrospirota bacterium | reverse complement strand
TTCGCTCAAGCCGATCGGGCGCCACAAGATCAGTGTCTGTACTAATGTTTCGTGCATGCTGCGTGGCTCGGACGAGATTGTTGCCCATCTTGAATCCCGTCTGGGTGTCCGGCTGGGGCAAACCACGGCGGATGGCAAATTTACGCTCAAAGAGGTGGAATGCCTGGCCGCCTGTGCGGGCGCGCCGATGTTTCAGATTGGCAAACAGTATCATGAAAATCTGACGCCTGAAAAAATTGATGAAATTCTCGCGACCCTTGAGTAACCGACATGGCTAACGAAATCTGTTTTAATACGATGCACCTTGAGAAGCCCTGGACGCTGGAGTCGTACCTGAGTGTGGGCGGGTATCAGGCGTGGAAAAAAATTCTTGCGGAAAAAACCGCGCCGGAAGAAATCATTGCTGAACTGAAAACGTCGGCCTTGCGTGGCCGGGGTGGCGCGGGATTCCCCACCGGCCTTAAATGGAGCTTCATGCCGCGTAATGTGCCGGGCCAGAAATACATCGTGTGCAATTCCGATGAAGGTGAACCCGGCACATTCAAGGATCGCGATATTCTGCGTTATAACCCCCACGCATTGATAGAAGGGATGGCGATTGCGGGTTATACCATCGGTGCGACGGTGGGCTATAACTATATGCGCGGGGAATTCTGGGAACCGTATGAGCGTTTCGAGGGTGCGCTGGAAGAGGCGCGCCGCGCGGGGTTTCTGGGCAGGAATATCATGGGATCAGGTTTTGATTTTGAGCTGCATTCTCACCTGGGTGCAGGGGCTTATATCTGTGGCGAAGAAACAGCGTTACTGGAGTCCCTGGAAGGTAAAAAAGGCCAGCCACGTTTCAAGCCACCGTTTCCGGCCAGCTATGGTTTGTATGGCCGGCCCACCACCATTAACAATACCGAAACACTGGCGTCCGTGCCCTTGATTCTGAAAAACGGTGGCCGCTGGTTTCTGGATCTGGGCAAGCCGAATAATGGCGGCACCAAGATTTTTTCCGTGTCGGGTCATGTGAACAAACCCGGTAATTATGAAGTGGCGATGGGCACGCCGTTTTCCAGTCTGCTGGAAATGGCGGGTGGCGTGAGCGGGGGCCGCAAGCTCAAGGCTGTGATCCCCGGCGGCTCATCCGTGCCGGTGGTGCCGGGCGATGTCATGATGGGCGTCACCATGGATTATGATTCCATCGCCAAGGTTGGGTCGATGCTGGGCGCAGGTTCCGTTATTATCATGGACGAAACCACCTGCATGGTGCGGTTGCTGGCACGCATCGCGCATTTTTATTATGAGGAGTCCTGTGGCCAGTGCACGCCTTGCCGCGAAGGCACCGGCTGGTTGTCGCGGGTGATCCATCGTATTGAGCATGGGCACGGCAAGCAGGAAGATCTTGATATGCTGGTGGATGTCTCCAATAAAATACAGGGCCGCACTATTTGTGCGTTGGGGGATGCCGCGGCATTGCCAGTGATTAGTTTCATCAAGCATTTCCGTGAAGAATTTCAGTATCACATTGACCATCGCCAGTGCATGGTAGGGCATCATGCCAGGCCTTCACCGGCCGCGCTGCGGGTTAGCGCTGCCTGATGATGGTTCGGCGTGACTCAATCAACGATTAATGATGGACAGGCAGCTATGGTAAACATCGAAATTGATGGTAAACGGATTCAGGCGAAAGACGGTTCGATGGTTATTGAGGCGGCAGATGATGCAGGCATTGCCATTCCGCGTTTTTGCTACCACAAGAAGCTGTCCATTGCCGCCAACTGCCGCATGTGCCTGGTGGAGGTGGACAAAGCCGCCAAGCCGTTGCCGGCCTGTGCCACGCCCGTGACGGAGGGCATGCGTGTATATACCAAATCACCGCGTGCACTGGATGCGCAAAAAGGCGTAATGGAGTTTTTATTGATTAACCACCCGCTCGATTGCCCGATTTGCGATCAGGGCGGTGAATGTGATTTGCAGGATCTGGCGCTGGGTTATGGCGCCAGTAATTCGCGTTTCCTGGAAAAGAAACGCGTGGTTAAAGACAAGGACATTGGTCCGTTAATCACGACTGAAATGACGCGCTGCATCCATTGCACGCGTTGTGTGCGCTTTGGCCAGGAAGTGGCGGGTGTCAAAGAGCTGGGCGCGACTGGCCGTGGCGAGCACATGGAAATTGGCACTTATGTGGAAAAGGCGGTAGCGTCCGAGCTGTCGGGCAATGTCATTGACCTATGCCCGGTGGGCGCGCTGACTTCCAAGCCGTTCCGTTACACGGCCCGTGTCTGGGAATTGGCGCAGCGTGATACGATCGCACCGCATGATTGCATCGGTTCCCACCTGCGCGTTGATGTGCGTGGTAATAAGGTCTTGCGTTTCCTGCCGCGTGAGAATGAAGAAATCAATGAAACCTGGATTTCTGACCGTGACCGTTTCAGCTATGAAGGTTTGAACAGTGATGATCGTTTGCGCGTGCCGATGATCAAAAAAGATGGTAAATGGCACGAGGCTGACTGGACCACGGCGTTTGAGTTTGTGGTGAATCGGTTAAAGCCGATACTCCTGCGCCATGGCGCAACACAACTGGGCACGCTGGTTTCGCCGATGGCTACAGTTGAAGAAATGTATCTGGCGCAAAAGCTGGTGCGTGCGTTGGGGGGTGATAATATTGACCATCGCCTTCGTCAGCAGGATTTCAGCGATCAGGACATGGCGCCGCTTTTCCCCTGGCTGGGACAGAGCATCCCGGAGCTTGAAAAGCTTGATGCCGCCCTGCTGATTGGCTCCAATGTACGCAAAGAACAGCCACTCGCCGGGTTGCGTTTGCGTAAAGCGGCCTTGCGTGGCGCCAGCATTATGTTTGTGAATGCGCAGCGCCATGATTTTAATTTTCCGGTCACGGCACAGTTGACTTCCGGGGTGGCGGGCATGGAGCACGACCTTGCGGCGCTGGCGAAGGCGCTCTTGAGCATCACCGGCACGTCCGCGCCACAAGGTCTGGAAGCGTTGCTGGCCAATATTACGGTGACGGACGCGCATGCCGGGGTAGCCCGGCGTTTGCATCAGTCAGGCCGGGCAACGGTGTTGCTGGGTAATCAGGCATTGGCGCATCCCGCGTTGTCGACCTTGCGTGCGCTGGCGGGTGTTATCGCGCGCGCGAGTAACGCCGTGCTGGGTTATTTGCCAGAGTCAGGTAACAGCGTTGGTGGTTGGTTGACGGGCGCTGTGCCGCACCGCGGGCCGGCAG
>JAKAMR010000069.1 GCA_021812785.1 Nitrospirota bacterium | reverse complement strand
GGTCATCACCGCCGCAGATGGCCTGGAGGCCGTGGAGAAATTCAGAGAGAATAAGGATGTAATCCGACTCTTTCTTTCGGATATCTTTATGCCCAAAATGAACGGGAAAGAGGCATATGATGAGATCCGCAGCAAGGCCCCGGGCATCAAGGCAATCTTCCTGAGCGGCTACGCTCAGGACGTCGTCAGCAAGGAAGGGCTGCTTGAAGAGGGATTAAACTTCATCGTCAAGCCGGTCACCCCCTCCTTTTTGCTTAGGAAGGTAAAGGAACTGCTCTCTTAAGGGCATGCCTCGTTTTCCTGATTAATTTTCTCATGGCTGTATCCGTCCGGCCCTTTCGTTCGGTCGAGCGGTTCCAGGCGTATGCCGGCGGATGTCTTCAGGGCGAAGAGGCAAGCGATGGCCAAGATGCGGCAATTTGGCATCCGTCCGCTTACTTCCTTCTCAAGGGCCGGGCAGATATCAACCCTATACCGCGGAAACCTGGTAATCTACCCACAGGAATCCCTAAAGAGCCCAATTTTTTTATTAAATCTTTACGCCTCCGGTCCCCTTTTTTGCACCTATTTTATGCCGGTTATTGATACGATTTAAACAGAGAGCGGTATTCCGCCGCTTCACGGCATATTTCCCCAATAAAAAGGGAGGCTGTTCATGGATCTTGAATTTGTTTTGCTGATGGCCGGGCTGTTGGGCGTTTCGTGGCTGCTCGTTGAACTTTTTGAAAGGATATAGGGAGTGTGAGAAAATGCATATTTTTTACTGGATAGGCGGCATCGTGACGGCAGCCCTCCTGGTCTACCTTGTGATAGCGCTGTTAAAACCGGAGATGTTCTCATGAGCGGCAATGACGTTTTGCAGGCGGTCGCGTATTTTGTGGTCCTTGTGGTCCTTGCAAAACCGCTTGGTTTGTTTATGGCCAGGGTGTATGAGGGCCGGCCGACCTTCATCAGCCGCGTCCTTGGCCCGGTTGAACGTCTTTTCTACCGCCTCTGCGGCATTCAGCCTGAAGAGGAGATGGGTTGGAAGCAATATGCGCTTGCGGTCCTGCTTTTCAGCGCGGCCGGGGTGTTCGTGGTCTATCTCCTTCAGAGGATACAGGGCGTTTTGCCGCTTGATCCCCAGAGGTTCCCTGCCGTGGCCCCGGACCTTTCTTTTAATACCGCCATCAGTTTCGTTACCAACACCAACTGGCAAAACTATGGCGGGGAATCGACGATGAGTTACCTGACCCAGATGGCCGCTCTTGCCGTCCAGAATTTTGCATCGGCTGCTGCGGGAATGGCGGTACTGGTGGCCCTGATACGAGGGTTCAAAAGGCATTCCGCAAGCACTATAGGCAACTTCTGGACGGACATGACCCGCTCCGTGGTTTACATCCTGCTGCCGCTGTCTGTGCTTTACGCGTTCCTGCTGGTCTCTCAGGGGGTTGTGCAGAGCTTCGATAAGTATAAGACGGTGGCGCTTATCCAGCCGGTAACTTATGAGACCCCTCGGCTTGATGTCCATGGCAATCCGGTCAAGGACGCAAAGGGCAATCCCGTTATGGAAAAGGATCGGGTCATGGATCAGACGATCCCGCTTGGCCCGGCGGCCTCCCAGGTCGCCATAAAGCAGCTTGGCACTAACGGCGGAGGATTTTTCAATGCGAATTCGGCCCACCCCCTGGAAAACCCCACGCCGCTTTCGAATTTCCTTGAGTGCCTGGCGATACTTCTGATACCGTCTGCCCTGTGCCTGACATTCGGGGACATGGTGGGCGACAGGAGGCAGGGATGGGCTTTGCTTATAGCCATGCTGCTGGTGCTTGCGCCCCTTACGCTTGTTTGCACTAAGGCCGAACAGGCGGGCAATCCTCATTTTGCCTCAATGGGAATAGACCAGGCGGCCAGCGCCCTTCAGCCCGGAGGCAACATGGAAGGCAAGGAGGTGCGAAACGGCATCGCAGGCTCTACCATCTGGGCAGCATGGACCACCGCAGCCTCCAACGGTTCGGTCAACTCCATGCACGATTCCTATACCGCGCTTGGCGGAATGATACCCATGCTGCTCATACAGTTTGGGGAGGTCATATTCGGCGGCGTGGGCTCCGGCCTTTACGGGATGATAATATTTGCCATAATCACCGTGTTCGTGGCCGGTCTCATGGTGGGACGCACTCCCGAGTATCTTGGGAAGAAGATAGAGGTGTTCGAGATGAAGATGGCCGCCTTCGTGGTGCTCATCGTAAACGGGCTTATCAAAACAGGCACGGCGCTGGCGGTCTCCACAAAGGCCGGCGTTGCAGGAATATCGAACCCCGGCCCGCATGGGTTTTCCGAGGTTCTCTATGCCTTTTCGTCCTTTGCCGGTAACAACGGCAGCGCCTTTGCGGGCCTGAACGGAAACTCGTTCTTCTATAACACTATCGGAGGCGTACTCATGTTCCTGGGCCGCTTCTGGGTGATAATACCGGTGCTGGCCATCGCAGGCTCTCTGGCAAAAAAGAAGCATGTTCCCGCGGGACTTGGGACGCTGCCCACACATACACCCCTGTTCGTCATATTCCTGATAGGGGTCATCGTGATAGTTGGGGCGCTAGCGTTCATGCCAAGCCTTGCGCTTGGCCCCATAGCGGAGATGTTCACGCACTGATCAGTTAATGGAAAAAATTTGAAAAACAGGATCTGGAGAAAATGAGCAAAAAAGAAAAGAGCAAGAGGTCCCTTTTTGACCCAAAGATAATCCGCCGGGCGCTCTGGGATTCGGTGGGAAAGCTCAATCCCGTTTACCAGATTAAAAATCCGGTAATGTTCGTGGTGGAGGTTGGCAGCGTCCTTACAACCGCGCTTTTCTTCCACGCGCTGATCACCGGCAGGGGAGAGGCCTCGCCGGGTTTCATCCTCCAGATATCGATTTGGCTATGGATTACTGTGCTGTTTGCCAACTTCGCCGAATCCATGGCCGAGGGGCGCGGCAAGGCCCAGGCGGACGCCCTCCGAAAGACGAGGCAGGACGTTATGGCCAAGCGTCTGGCAAAACCGCAGAAGGATTCGGGCATCTCGCAAATATCTTCTTCCAAGCTTAAGAAAGGGGACGTAGTGCTTGTGGAGGCGGGCGACGTCATCCCGATGGACGGAGAGGTCATAGAGGGTGTGGCCTCCGTGAACGAAAGCGCCATAACAGGCGAAAGCGCTCCTGTAATAAGGGAGTCCGGCGGAGACAGGAGCGCCGTTACCGGCGGAACGATGGTGCTTTCCGACTGGCTGGTCGTGAGGGTCACGACAAACCCAGGAGAGACCTTTCTGGACAGGATGATAAGCATGGTTGAAGGCGCGAAGCGCCAGAAGACGCCAAACGAGATTGCCCTGGACATTCTGCTGGCCGGCCTTACCATTGTCTTTCTGCTGGTGACCGCGACGCTTCTCCCGTTTTCCATATTCAGCGTGAATGCCGCGGGGCAGGGAAGCCCCGTCACCATGACGGTGCTTGTGTCGCTTCTTGTCTGTCTTATTCCGACGACCATCGGCGGCCTGCTTTCCGCCATAGGCATTGCCGGGATGGACCGCATGATCCAGGCAAACGTGATAGCTATGTCCGGACGAGCGGTGGAAGCGGCCGGCGATGTGGACGTGCTGCTCCTGGACAAGACGGGGACCATAACCCTGGGCGACCGCCAGGCGACCATGTTCATACCGGCCCCCGGCGTGGACACGCACGTTCTTGCCGACGCCTCCCAGCTTTCATCGCTTGCGGACGAGACGCCGGAGGGCAGGAGCATCGTTGTCCTGGCCAAGGAGAAATACGGCCTCCGCGAGCGTGACATACATGCCCTTGGCGCCCATTTCGTTGAGTTCAGCGCGCAGACGAGAATGAGCGGAGTGAACATGGACGGCAGGGAGATACGAAAGGGCGCTGCCGACGCAGTTGAAAAATATATCCAGAAGGAGGGAGGCACGTTCCCCGCCGAGGTGCGCAGCATAGTGGACGATGTCGCAAGGCAGGGGGCCACACCGCTTGTTGTGGCGGAGGGCAAAAAAGTGCTGGGCGTCATCCGCCTGAACGACATAGTGAAAGGCGGGATAAAGGAGCGGTTCGCGGAGATGAGGCGGATGGGCATAAAGACCATCATGATAACCGGGGACAACCCGCTTACCGCCGCGGCAGTGGCCGCTGAGGCCGGGGTGGACGACTTCCTCGCCCAGGCGACGCCCGAGACAAAGCTCAAGCTCATAAGAGAGCACCAGGCCGGGGGAAGGCTTGTGGCCATGACCGGAGACGGCACCAATGACGCCCCGGCGCTGGCCCAGGCGGACGTGGCCGTGGCCATGAACACGGGCACCCAGGCCGCAAAGGAGGCCGGCAATCTGGTGGACCTGGACTCCAACCCCACAAAGCTCATAGAGATAGTGGAGATAGGCAAACAGCTCCTAATGACCAGGGGGACACTCACCACCTTCAGCATTGCCAACGATGTGGCAAAGTATTTCGCCATCCTGCCGGCGGCGTTCATCTCCATCTACCCGGCCCTGGGCGCGCTCAACATAATGCACCTTGCCACCCCGCAGAGTGCCGTTTTGTCCGCAGTCATCTTCAACGCCCTTATAATTATCTTCCTGATCCCGCTGGCGCTCCGCGGCGTCAAGTACAAACCCCTTGGCGCCCAGGTCGTCCTGCGCAATAACGCTCTCATATACGGCATCGGCGGCCTTATTGTGCCGTTCATAGGCATAAAACTGATAGACATGCTTATTACGGCCCTGCACATGGTCTGAAAGGGAGGGGAAAAGAAAAATGTTCATGAGAATGTTGAAAAACGCGGTTTTGTCCCTGGCAGTGCTCACGGTGCTCACCGGGATAATCTATCCGGTGGCCGTCACGGTGATATCACAGGCCGTTTTTCCGGCCCGGGCAGACGGCAGCATAATAATGAAGGATGGCAAGCCCGTGGGCTCCGCCCTTTTGGGGCAGCAGTTTGACAGGCCTGAATATTTTTGGGGCAGGCCCTCGGCCACATCGCCCTATCCGTACAATGGAGCGGCGTCATCCGGGTCCAACCTGGGCCCCAACAACCCGGCTCTCATTGAGGATGTTCAGTCCCGTATAAATGCCTTGCATGCCGCGGACCCTGGCAACCATGCACCCATACCGGTAGACCTTGTGACCTCCTCCGGAAGCGGCCTGGACCCGGACATAAGCCCGGCCGCCGCGCTATACCAGGCAGCAAGGGTGGCAAGGGCCCGCGGACTGGCCCTGGCGCAGGTCCTGGCGCTTGTCCGGGAAAATACTGCGGGACGTTTCCTGGGGCTGTTCGGAGAGCCCTCCGTTAACGTGCTCAAGCTGAACCTGGCGCTGGACGGGATTAAAAAACAAAGTTGAAAATAAAACAGATATTATGATTTTTGATTTTGAATGCGCCAAAAGCGGCCTTGGATGGCCGCTTTTTTGAGCCCGAAAACCGCCGGGGGCCGGTTTGCTCCCGAGGCATTTATTTATTGTTAAAATGAGGATATGAAACGGATGGGTACATAGGCATGGATGAACGGAGGCCAAGTCCCGAGGAGCTGCTTGAAAGGGTGCGCAGGGACGAAGAGCGCAGCCGGGAAGGGCAATTGAAGATATTTTTTGGCTCCGCCCCCGGCGTAGGCAAGACCTTTGCCATGCTTGAGGCCGCGAGGCAGAAAAAGGCCGAAGGTGTGGACGTAATTGTGGGCATTGCTGAGACCCATGGGCGCAAGGAGACAGAGGCTCTGCTTGAAGGCCTGGAGGTGCTGCCCCGCCGCGAGCTCGAATATCACGGCACGAAATTAAAAGAGTTCGACCTGGATGCTGCTCTGGCGCGCAGGCCCTCCGTAATCCTTGTGGATGAGCTGGCCCATACCAATTCCCCGGGTTCCCGCCACAAAAAGCGCTGGCAGGACATTTATGAGCTCCTCGGGTCCGGCATCAATGTGTACACCACTTTAAACGTGCAGCACCTTGAAAGCCTGAACGACGTCGTGGCCCAGATAACCGGGGTTATCGTGCGCGAAACGGTGCCCGACTTCCTGCTGGACCGTGCCGACGATATAGAGCTGATAGACCTGCCGCCCGAAGACCTTTTGAGACGGCTGAGAGAAGGTAAAGTATATGTGCCGGAGCTTGCTGCAAGGGCCATAGAGAACTTCTTCCGCAAGGGCAACCTGCTTGCGCTTAGAGAGCTTGCGCTTCGCCGGACGGCCGAAAGCGTTGATGAGCAGATGCGCAGTTACAGGCTTGGTAAAGGCGTCCGTGAAGTGTGGCCCGCAGGTGAGAGGATACTGGTGTGCGTGGGTCCGAACCCCCGTTCCATCCGCCTGATACGGGCAGCCAAGCGCATGGCTGCGGGCCTGAGGGCGGAGCTGATTGCGGTCTATGTGGAGGCGCCCCACAAGGTAAAACCCTCCGAGAGCGATCTCAGGCAGCTTGCGGAGCACATGCGCCTGGCAGAGAGCCTGGGGGCCGAGACGGTGACCCTTTCCGGGCACAAGGCAAGCGAGGAGATCCTGAATTACGCCAGGCAGATGAATGTCACAAAGATCCTTATCGGGAAGCCCACCCACCCGCGCTGGAAAGACAAGGTCTTTGGCTCCATGCTGGACGAGATCGTCCGGGGCAGCGGGGAGATAGACGTCTATGTCATCACCGGGGACACCGGCGAGCCTGTGGCAAGGCACATAGCAAAACCGGCCGCGCCTCCGCGCCCTGCCTGGAAAGAGTGGGCCACCGGCCTGGCGGGCGTCGTGGTCACCTCCGGCATCGCCTTCCTGCTTTTTCCCTATTTCACTCCCATAGATATCGCCATGGTCTACCTGCTGGGCATAGTCGTGGTCTCAAGCCGTACGGGTCAGTGGCCGTCGCTTGTGGCAACCTTTCTTAGTGTGTCGGCCTTCGACTATCTTTTCGTGCCGCCAAGGTTTACCTTTGCAATAAGCAACGTGAGATATTTTTTTACTTTCGTTGTGATGTTCGTTGTTGCCCTCGTCCTTAGCCGCATGACCCTGCGGATTCGGAGGCAGGCGGATGCATCAAGGGCGAGGGAGCGCAGGACCGCCGCGCTCTACAGCCTGAGCCGGGAACTGGTGCATGAGCGCGGGATGGAGAGGACCTGCATAGTCGCCATAAAGCGCCTGAGCGAGCTTTTTTCCAGCCATGTGGACATCCTGGTCCCGGACGAGCGAGGAAAGCTGATCGCGCCTGTTACCGGGCCGGAGACCTTTGCCATTGACCAGAACGAAATGGGCGTGGCCCAATGGGCTTTTGACCACCGGAGAGAGGCTGGACTGGGCACCGACACCCTTTCCGGAGCGGAGGCGCTTTATATCCCGCTTGCCACTTCATCGAGGACCGTCGGGGTGCTGGGAGTAATGCCGTCTGCCGGGACCGGCCCTTTCGATCACGATCAGATACACGTTCTTGAAAGTTTCGCAAACCAGATAGCGATGGCGGTTGACAGGACGCTGCTGGCCCGTGAGGCGCAGCAGGCCCTGCTCAGGGCAGAGGCAGAAGCGCTAAGGAGCACCCTTTTGAGCTCGGTGTCACATGACCTGCGTACACCGCTTGCCGCTATCACCGGGGCGGCCACCGCGCTGATGGGAAAGG
The DNA here is from genome assembly GCA_021812785.1 of Nitrospirota bacterium. The sequence goes on along the minus strand of JAKAMR010000069.1, from coordinate 7,296 downwards.
ACATCGCCCTCTCCGCGCACGGCAGGCAGGAGCTTGTACGCACCATACAGGAGGAAGCGGAGCGCCTGAACCATATCATAAAGAACGTCCTTGACATGACGCGCCTGGAGGCAAAGGCCATAACTCTGAAAAAGGAATGGCAGTCCATCGAGGAGATCGTCGGGGTGGTGCTAAACCGGCTTTCGGAGCGGCTCAAGGGCCGCCAGGTGAATGTGAGCGTGCCCGAGGGCCTGCCCCTGGTACCCTTCGACCCTCTCCTCATTGAGCAGGCGCTTATGAACCTCATGGACAACGCCATCAAGTACACCCCGGAGGGCACCCCTATTGATCTTCAGGCGAGGATAGAGGGTGACTTTCTGCTTTTTGAGCTTACCGATCATGGCCCCGGTATACCGGCAGGGGAGGAAGAGAAGATATTTGAAAAATTCGTGCACGGCGCAGGCGGTGGCATTGGGCTGGGACTTGCGATATGCCAGGCCATAATCCAGGCGCATGAAGGGCGCATATGGGCCGAAAACCGTCCCGGTGGCGGGGCCGTTTTCAGATTTACTCTTCCTGTAGGGCAGCAGCCCCCGATGCCCGAGCCGGAAAGGGTGGTCCCCTTTTCAGGTGAGGAGGCATCCGGCGCAAAAGAGCCGCGCGATGCAGAAAACGGAGGGGCCTTCTGAGTGGCGGAGTATAAAGAGGTCATCCTTCTTATCGAAGACGAGCCGCAGATGAGGCGTTTCATCAGCCTTATCCTTCAGGGCCAGGGATATCATGTGACAGAAGCGGGAACCGGCGGGGAAGGGTTGCGGGAGGCCGCTGTCCGCAACCCTGATGTCATACTGCTTGACCTTGGGCTTCCCGATATGGACGGCCTTGAGGTCACGAAGAGGCTAAGGGAATGGAGCAACGTCCCCATCATAGTCATTTCCGCCAGGGAGAAGGAGATGGACAAGGTCACCGCCCTGGATGAAGGCGCGGACGATTATCTTATAAAACCCTTCGGGGCGGGCGAGCTGCTTGCCAGGATACGGGTGGCAATGCGGCACAGGGCCATGCAGAGGTCAGGACAGAAGGAATCGGTTTTGACGGCGGGCAACCTGAAGATAGATTTTTCAAAAAGGCGGGTATTCATCGGAGAGGAGGAGGTGCATCTCACTCCCATCGAATACAAGCTCCTTTCCCTTCTGGCTGGAAACGCAGGGAAGGTCCTTACCCACAGCCACTTGCTAAAAGAAGTATGGGGGGCGAACTATGCCCATCAGACCCAGTATCTCAGGGTCTACATGACACAGCTCCGGCACAAGCTCGAGGCCGACCCTGCCAGACCGCGGTTCCTCATAAATGAGCCCGGCATAGGGTACAGGTTCAAGACAGACATCGAGAAGCAAGGGTAAGGGTTTGAATTAAATTAACCGTGCAGTTGCATAATTTTGAGGATTAAAAAGCATCCAAAAAAACGTCACTGGCCCGGGAAGCGGCGTTGCCGGCATGGCGGACTTTAAATGCAAGTTGGGGTTAAATTGAATTGATCTTATTTAGAACTTTTGGTCCTTCTTTTTGGCCAGGGCGGCAGAAGGCTGAGACTGACCGGATGGTGTCCTGACACCTCTGAAAATAAACGAAAATTTCCATAAACGGCTTGACACGCACGGGACGCATGGTAGAATGTGCAGGATAGGTTTTTTTGTTTTTATGTATGAGCTCCAGGGAGGCATTTTTGAAACTGGCGATAGGCGCGGACCATGGCGGTTTTGCTCTAAAAAAAATAATAATCGGGTTTGCCGCCGGAATGGGCCATGAGATGATCGACTGCGGTGCCTATAGACTTGAGCCGGGCGATGACTACCCGGATTTTGCCGGGGCCGTTGCCAGGGCTGTCCAGAGCGGGCAGGCCGAAAGAGGCATCCTTATTTGCGGCAGCGGGGTGGGAGCAGGGGTTGCGGCAAACAAGTTTGAGGGCATCAGGGCCGCAGTGTGCCACGATGTTTTTTCGGCAAGGCAGGGGGTGGAGGACGATGATATGAATGTGCGTTGCCTTGGGGAGCGGATCATCGGGGCTGGCGCGGCGATGGAGGCGGTGAGGGCATTTCTTGGGACCGGGTTCTCAGGCGCGGAGCGGCACCTTCGCAGGTTGAACAAGGTAAGGGCGATGGAAAAGGAATTTTTCAAACAATGAGATACGGCTTGATAAAGAGGTTTTTTGCAAGATGATAAAAACAGGGGAGATAGAACGGGACCTTCTGAAAAAGTGCGTGGTGGACCTTAAGGAGGTCAGGACAGAGCCTTTTACCATGTGCATCTTCGGTGGGGCCGGGGACCTGAGCAAGAGGAAGCTGATGCCTGGCCTCCTGCATCTTTTCAGCTCTGGAGAGCTTGAAAACGGCTTTTCCGTTATTTCCTTCGGGATGCCGGAGATGGACGACAGGCAATACCGCGCCCTGATCAGTGACAGCATCAAACAGTTTGACGGGACCCAGCCGGATGAACAGAAGATCGAGGACTTCAGCAGTCATCTCTATTATCTGACCGCCCGCTTCGATGAGGACGTTAAATACAGGGAGCTTTGCCAGAGGGTCGAGGAAGTTTCGATGCCTGACTCCCAGGGGCGCATTAACGTGATATTCTACATGGCTGTCCCACCAGCGGCGGTGCCAGGCATTGTCGGCAAGCTCAAAAAATACAACCTGTGCAAAGGGCCGTTCAATGCAAAGATCATCGTGGAAAAGCCCTTCGGACACGACCGCCAAAGCGCCAGGGAGCTAAACCGCATACTGATCGACGCCTTTGACGAGTGCCAGATATACCGTATCGACCATTACCTGAGCAAGGAGCCGGTGCAAAACATACTTTTCTTCAGGTTCTCCAATTTCATATTTGAACAGATATGGAACAGGAACTATGTGGACAACGTCCAGATCACCGTTGCCGAGGACATAGGGATAGAGCATAGGGGGAGCTTCTACGAGCAGACCGGGGTCGTAAGGGACATCGTCCAGAACCATATGCTCCAGCTCCTTGGGCTTATCGCCATGGAGCCCCCTGTGGGATTCAGCGCGGATTATGTGAGGGACGAAAAGACCAAGGTCTTTAATGCCGTCCGCATCATGGACGCCTATCACGTGGACAGGTTCACGGTCAGGGGCCAGTACGGGCCGGGCTACATGAACGGCCAGTTGGTGCCTGGCTACAGGCAGGAAAAAGACGTGGCGCCCATCTCCCTTCAACCCACTTTTTTCGCGGCCAGGTTCCACGTGGACAACCTGAGGTGGGCGGGGGTGCCCTTTTATGTGCGCACAGGCAAGCGCCTGGCCAAGCGCATTACGGAGATATGCATCCAGTTCAAGCAGCTCCCCCTGAAAATGTTCGGAAAGCCAAGCGACGTCCTTGAGCCCAATATCCTGGTTTTCACCGTCCAGCCGGAGGAGAAGATATCGCTGCGCTTCTGCGTAAAATATCCGTATTCCGTGGACGAGCTTTACCTGGTAAAAATGGTTTTCGACTACAAGGACATGTTCAAAATGAAGGTGCCGGACCCTTACGAGCGCCTGCTTCTGGACTGCGTGAAAGGGGACCTCTCTCTTTTTGTGAGGCAGGACTCGGTAGAGGCCATGTGGGAGATCGTTGACCCGATCATCAAAAGATGGGAGAGCACCCCCCCAAAAGACTTTCCAAACTATGTTGCCGGAACGTGGGGCCCGCTTGAGGCCCAGGCGCTTGTGGAGTCCGAGGAGCGCCACTGGATAACCGGTTGAACGGGATATTTTTGCCTTGCCGTAAAAAAGACGCCGTTCATGGAGAGGCCGTTTGATCGTGAGACCACTGGCAAAAAACGCCCAGGTGCTGGTGTTTGATGACGCCGCGGGCCTTGAGGATTTTCTGCTTGGCATGTGGGCGGAAGTGGCAAGGGACGCGGCGGGCCGGAGGGGCTTCTTCGCCGCCGCGCTCTCAGGCGGGGGGACCCCGGTGGGTTTCTACCGGAAGCTTGCCGGCTTGTCCGATAAATCCCTTTGGCAAAAGACCCATATATTCATGGTGGATGAGCGGATGGTGCCGCCGGATAGCAGGGACAGCAACTTTGGAATGATCAATGAGACGCTCTTAGGCAGCGCTCCCATCCCGCTGGAAAATATCCATCCCATCCGCACGGACGGACTGCCCGGGATTTGCGCGGAAAGATATGCGTCCGTACTTTCCGGTTTCTTCAGGCTCCGGAAAGGGGAGGTGCCCGTGTTCGATCTCGTGCTCCTTGGGCTTGGAGAGGACGGCCATACGGCATCCTTGCTTCCGGGGTCCGCGGCGTTAAAGGAGCAAGAGCGCCTGACCGCGGCCGTCCATGATGAGCAAAGGCACGACAGGGTAACGCTGACCTATCCGGTCTTAAACGGCGCCAGAAACGTTGTTTTCCTTGTGACAGGGGAAAAGAAGGCTGCGGTGCTTGAGCGGGTGGTTGAAAAGAACGACACGGCATTGCCCGCCTCTGCGGTAAACCCTGGAAACGGTACGCTGTTTTTTATGGCTGATCCCGAAGCGGCCCGCAGCCTGTCCAAAGGGAGCTACAGGAAGATGTGAACGTAATATAAAAGTGTTGCGGAGGTCACGGTAACGTAGCAGTAAAGTGAAAATTCCCGGGGAAAGCGAGAAAAAACAATGCAGATAGGCATGATAGGGCTTGGGAAAATGGGCCAGAACATGGTCAGGCGGCTTCTTAAGGGGCGGCACAAGGTTGTGGCCTATGACAGGAGCCTGGAGAAGGTGGAAGAAACGGCGGCCTTTGGGGCAAAAGGCGCATCTTCGCTTGAAGAGCTTGCCGGATTGCTTGCTCCCCCCAGGGTGGTATGGATAATGGTGCCCGCGGGCAAGCCGGTTGATGATACCATCCAGGAGCTCAAGGGTCTGCTTAGAAAAGGCGACACTATAATAGACGGCGGCAACTCGCATTACAAGGACGACCAGCGGCGGGAATCCGAACTTAAGTCCATGGGGATAAACTATATGGACGCCGGGGTAAGCGGCGGGGTCTGGGGGCTCAAGGAGGGCTATTGCCTGATGATAGGCGGTGATAGAAAGATGTTCCGCAGGCTGGAGCCCATCTTCAAAACGCTTGCCCCACCGGAAGGGTATCTGCACTGCGGCAAGGTCTCTGCGGGACATTTTGTGAAGATGGTGCATAACGGGATCGAGTACGGCATGATGCAGGCCTACGGCGAGGGTTTTGCGCTTATCAAGGCATCGGAATACGGTGAGGCCCTGGATTTTTCAAAGCTGGCCCACCTGTGGAACCAGGGAAGCGTGATAAGGTCCTGGCTGCTCGAGCTTGCCGAGGATGCATTCAAGAAGGACAGGGACCTCTCGCTCCTGGAGGGCTACGTGGAGGATTCCGGCGAGGGACGGTGGACCGTTGAGGCGGCGATAGAGACGGGGGTGCCCATGCCGGTGATAGCGTCCTCGCTTTTTCAAAGGTTCGGCTCAAGGGGGCTTTCGAGTTTCTCAAACAGGCTTCTTGCCGCACTCAGGCAGGAGTTCGGCGGCCATGCGGTGAAGAAGAAAAAAAGATAAAGCACAAGTGTACGGGGCCGCAGCCCGCAGATTTAAACCTGCCTGCGCGCCAGGAGCGCTTCCCTTTTGCTGCGCATGGCCTCAAGCAGGGCATTGAAAGAGTCCGAGAATTTTTTGACCCCGTCGCGCTCAAGCCCGGCTGTTACTTCGTCCATGTTCACTCCGACTCCCTTGAGCTCATTTATTATCTTTTCAGCACCCGGCACGTCATCCATTATGCTCACCCTTACCTTGCCGTGGTCCCGGAAAGCCCTTATCGTCTCCTCGGGCATGGTATTGATGGAACCGGGCGCTATAAGCTCCTCCACGTATTTTATATCGCTGTATTCAGGGTTTTTTGTGCTGGTGCTGGCCCACAATATTCTCTGCGCCCGGGCTCCTTTCCCGGCAAGCGAGAGAAAGCGTTGTTCAGAGAACGCCTTTTTATATATCTGATAGGCTACTTTTGCGTTTGCGACCGCTGCCTTGCCCATCAGCGCCTTTATGCTGCTTCTTGTCTCATAGTCCGGGGCCTGCCTGAAGCGCTCCGAAAGCAGCTTGTCCGCCAGCGTGTCCACCCTGCTTACAAAGAAGCTGGCAACGGAGGAAACATCATTTAATGGCGCATTTCCCGACCGCTCAAGTTTTTCAAGCCCCGAAAGATAGGCGTTTATAACCTCTTTGTACCGCTCCACTGAAAAAAGAAGCGTGACGTTAACGTTTATGCCTTCGCCAATGAGCGTCTCTATCGCTGGCAGGCCCTGCTTCGTGCCGGGCACTTTTACATAGATGTTCTTCCTGCCTGCTCTACGGAAAAGTTCCCTTGCTTCTTCTATGGTGGCAGTGGTGTCGTAGGCCAGGTCCGGGGAGACCTCTATGCTCACATATCCGTCAAGGCCGTCCGTTTCCTTGTAGACCGGCAAAAGAAGGTCCGCCGCCTGGGACACATCCTCTATCGCGATGCCGAGAAAAAGCTCCTTGGGGTCCGATATGTTGTTCCCCAGCATATCCTGTATCGAACCGTCGTAGTACCGCCCGGAAGAGACGGCCTTCTGGAAGATGGTGGGATTGGATGTGACCCCGGTAAATCCGTCTTCCTTGATCAGCCGTTTAAGCTCGCCTTTATTCAATATCTCCCTGCTCAGGTAGTCAAGCCAGACACTCTGGCCCGCGTTCCCAAGCTCGATGAGCGGATTTTTGCTCTTTCCCGGTCTTGTGCTCATGCCGCCTCCTGAATGCGTTTCTTACGCCCTGGCTTTCCTGCCAAGCAGGCTTCGGGCCTTCTCCACAATGGTTTCGGCTGTGAACCCGAACTGCTTCATGTTCGTCTCTCCGGGGGCCGAGGCCCCAAAGCGGTCTATCCCCATCACCAGGCCATGTCCGTTGTCTTTGGCCCCAACGTACTTGTGCCAGCCGCCGGTGGCCGCCGCCTCTATGGCTATCCTGTCTGTGACATCCGGGGGCAGGATTTCCTTCCGGTAGCTTTCAGGCTGGCGGTCAAAGAATTCCTGGCACGGCATGCTTACAACGCGGGCCTTCACGCCTTCTGAGGAAAGCTTCTCGTAGGCCTCCAGCGCCGGATGGACCTCCGAGCCGGTCGCGATCAGTATTATCTCGGGCTTTTCGGAGACCGTGCCCGCAAGGACATAGGCCCCTTTGTGAAGCCCGCTTGCCAGGCCATATCTCCGCCTGTCTATTATTGGCAGCTTCTGCCTGGTAAGGATTATGGATACAGGCCCGCCCTTGTGCTCAAGGGCGGCTGCCCATGCCTCC
>JAKAMR010000132.1 GCA_021812785.1 Nitrospirota bacterium | reverse complement strand
GGGAAGACGCCCTGGCGCAGATGGCGGGAGCCGCAGCCACCAGACACGGCTGGAGCTGCGGGGTGCAGCGGGCGGCGCAGCCGACCTGCGGAACCCCTTTGCACGGATCGTGCGTCCAGCACGAACCGGGCAGAGGCTGGGGGGCGCCGATCAAAAGGGCACACGTAGTGACGCGCGTTCAGCGCGGAGCCGTGTGGCCAGGCACCTCCAGGTGCCGGTTTTGAGTCGGGGGGCGCAGCCCCGTCCCCCGGGCCGCAGGCCGGGGGCAACTTGCACAGGTGGAGGCGCGCAGCGCCGGAACCCGAGGAGCCGCAGGCGACGAAGCCGGTGCGCGTCCAGCGGCACCGAGTGAGCGGGTTGCCGCCGGGCGCAAAGCGCCCGGGGGACCGCTGTAAGGGGGCAGGCCAGTGCGTTCAGCACTGGGCCTGGAAATGGGGCGTTCAGCCCCTAATTTCCGGGCTTCCTGCCCCTAATCATGGCCCCCTTGGGGGCCATACTCCTGGGTGTAGAGCGCGGGAGCGATCGGAACCCATCTGGCACGAGGGTCGGTACAGTGCCCCCATCAGGTTCTGCCGCTGCAAGGGCACCCGTGGCCGACCTAAGCGAACGGTGCAGAGGGGGGTGCTATATTGGGTATGGATACCCTACAGCAGCATCAGAAAAACCTCCTCGACGCCCTGGAAGCGGTCAGCTGTTTCGGCTGGCTCACCCGCGACCAGATTACCCGGCTGCTCTGGCCTGGTAGCACCCCAGCCACTCGGGAAAAGCTCGGCCAGCGGCTGTTCGGCAAAGCCCAGGAAAAGGGCCTCCTGCGGCGCCGGGTCATCGACGGCGGCGGCTCTGCCTACGTGCTGCGTCCGGCCGGAGTAGCCTACCTGCACAGCCTTCGGCCCACGGTCATCGCCAAATCGGGCCTGGATTTGCGCCTCGGCAACGTGCGGCACCGGAGCCTCAGCAACAATATCCTTATCGACCGGATGCTGCAGGGAAAGCAAATCTGGACAGAATATGAAATCCAGACGCGCCGCACCCCCGACATCACAGTTGCGAACAAGGTACCCGATGGCGCGATCCTGGAAGGTGATGCATCCGGTGCGGCCATGCAGTGGGTGGAAGTGGAAGCACACAGCCGCAAGCGGCAGGACTTTGAAGCGCTGTGTCGACTCATCCGGGGGCCCCTGGCGACGGCCTGGACGGCAGCCTACCAGATCAGCGAAGGGGTGTATCTGATGGGGGTCGAACTGTACTATGCCGAGGAGCATCTGGGCGCGCTGCTGACGCATCGGTTGCTGCAGGCAGGGCAAGCAGAAGGGTGGCCCGACAGTCTCCTGGATAGCGTTGAGCTCTACTGGGCCCAACAAACGCCACGGGGTCGCTGGGACGGGATCAAACAGGTCGGCACCCTGCTGTTTCCACCAGAGACTTGGACAACCAAAAAATTGTCTGCCCTGGAATCGTCCTTGTCAGAACGGGTGAACCGTCTCACGGCGGAGCTGGAGGCGTTGAAAGCCCAGGGAGATCCGAATGGCTAGAAATACTACAGGAATCAGGCAGAGGACGAGGGACCGTGCCGGAACCAGACGGTTAATTTTATCAAGGGGTAGGGGCTGCAGCAGGCTGATTGCAGACATTGGATTGTTCGTCTGCCTGCCCGTTCACCAGGCAGGTAAGACCATGATCATGTTATGAATGGTCCGTCTCGGTGAATTGCACTATTATTTCGACATGGTCAGACGTGCGCAAGCAAAAGGGGTTGTGATGGCATATAGCCCCATGCGACAAACAGAACAGATTGTCTCGTGCCTCCGTTATCGGCTTTGGTGGGCGTAGCGTCCTGATGTCATTCGGAAAACTTTAGGTTGCCCTAAACAGGCAGAGGGAGGGGGATGCTTAGTGGGATGGTGGCCCGGTGGGGCGAATGGAATTTAGGCGATGTGGGTAGGGCGGCATAGGTGCTGTCTAAATTACGTTAGGCCTTGTGGCGCAATTCAAAGGAGAAAACCAATGACACATTCCGCAGATGTACGGGACTACTGCGTCCGGCATTACATCGAACCAGCACGCGCAAAAGGTGAAAAACTTATTGCCATCCGCACAGGCGATGTTCACGAGGCAATGGGCTATCAGAATCGGCTTCCATTAGTGTGCGGCGCTATCGGCGCAGAAATATTCTCAAGAACAAACAATTTAAGCAGAACTGCAATTGATGGACCTGTCAATGGCGCAAATACAATTTACAGATTCGAATTGCTTGCCTAATTTATTTTCCGCTGCCATGCCTAACTCGGCGGTCAACCGAGCGCGCGAAATGCGGCTTCACTTCGCGGTTGCCGGCTCGCGCGCGCCCGGTTACCTTGAACGTTAGGCATACAAGGCGCCGCCCATGAAAATTGACAGCCTTGACCACTTGGTACTCACCGTCAAAGACATCGAAACCACCGCGTCTTTCTATTCGAGAGTCTTGGGCATGGACATCGTTACATTTGGTGGCGGTCGAAAAGCACTGTCTTTTGGTGCGCAGAAAATTAACCTGCATCAGCACAGACAAAGAGTTTGAGCCAAAAGCGCTACAGCCTACACCCGGCTCCGCTGATTTGTGCTTTATCACGCCAGTCCCACTATCTGAGGTGGTAAACCATCTCTCTGCGTGCAACATTACTGTCATTGAGGGGCCTGTTCAGCGTACGGGGGCAACAGGCAAAATCCTTTCCGTTTATTTCCGCGATCCAGACATGAATCTGATTGAGGTTTCAAATCGTGTACATGCCTAACACTGCGCTCCAGCCGACCGGCTACAGCGGGCTTCGCCCGCTTCCGCCGTCGGCTGAGCTTGAACGTTCGGCCCCATGAAAACGCTCGGTGATTTGACCGTCCTACTCGAAGACTTCCGCAAGGTAGTTGCTCTTGCTGGAGTGTCCTTGCCTCCGGCTGCGCTTTCGTTCGAGACATTGCCTGCCCCACACAAGCCCCCGTCTGCTCTTCCGAGTGGAAAGGCAGCCGTTTACGTTTTCGTCTGGAATGATCGCTGCCTCAAGGTTGGAAAGGTGGGGCCAAAGAGCCAGGCCCGCTTCACGAGCCAGCACTACAGCCCGGCCAGTTCAAACAGCAATCTGGCAAAGTCTCTCGTTGCCGGTCACGGAAAGCTCGGATTATCCGGTATCACCGAGTCGAACGTTGGCGCCTGGATCAAAACAAACGTCGATCGCGTGAACTTTCTTCTCAATGTGGAAAGTGGCATAGCCGTGCTCACGCTTCTGGAGTCATTTCTTCAGTGCCGCCTAAATCCCATATTCGAGGGCTTCGAAAGTCAGCGATGAAAACATGTGGCCGAACCCATCATTCGAGCGGACCTGCGCGAAAAGCCGTGCAGGCCGGTTACTTCTACGTGTGCGCCGGGCATGGCGCGTTA
>JAKAMR010000068.1 GCA_021812785.1 Nitrospirota bacterium | reverse complement strand
TGGCATAGAGATGGTGATAATCCCAAACGGCTATGCCGGTCTTTATAACCTAGCGGATATGCAGACCCTTACGGTCCTCACGCCGGAGAGGCTCCGGCTTATAAAACCTTCGCTTGCCGGCTCTGAGGCCGGGCACTCGCGGGTGAAGATAAAGAAAATAAACGACCCTGAAAAATATGAGAGGATCAAAAAGGGACTCAAAAAGTTTGGCATTGACGCGCTTGTCATAAGCGGCGGAGATGACACGGGCAGCGTTATCGTGGACCTCACCGGACAGGGCATATCCTGCGTCCATGTGCCAAAGACCATGGACCTGGACCTGCAGACCTACAGCGTGGGGGGCGACTCCGCGGTCAACCGGATAGCGGGGTTCATGCAGGACCTCCAGACCACTGGGCTAAGCCACAACAGGGTGATCGTAATGGAGGTATTCGGGCGTTACGCGGGCCACACGGCGCTGCGGGGCGGCATCGCGGGAGAAGCGGACTGCGTCCTCATCCCCGAGATAGCCGTGGATTTCGATGTCGTCTACAGTCACATGAAGAAAAACTTCACCCAGCGGGTGCTCTCAAGCGATGTGAAGGCCGGCACTTATAGCATCGTGGTTGCCGAGGGTATAACCGACGCCAAGGGGCAGGTCATCACTGACAAGACCGCCGGCGTGGATGCCTTCGGCCATGCCAAGCTGGCCGGAGCGGGCAAATACGTTAGGAAACAGCTTGAAGAACGCATGAAAAACGATCCGGAAATAAAGGATTTTATGCAAAAAGCATTCATGTGGACCCCGGGGGTCTACGAGTTGCCCGAGATACGTGAGGTAACCCCTGGGCACCTCGTGCGCTCCGGCAAAAGCTCCGCTTATGACGTGAATTTCGGTCTGCGCACGGGTGCGGCCGCGGTGCTCCTTTTAAAGGACGGCATCGCTGGCGTCACCCTTGTTGATGTGAATGACAAGAAGATCGAATACATAGCTACTGAAGAGGCGATAAAGCAAAGGAAAGTGGACCTTGATGAGCTTTCTCTCTACGAGGCCCTGGGCCTCTGCTTTGGAAGGGAACCGGAGACGTTTGCTCCCAACCCTGTCAAAAGGGGATTACCGGTATCAAGATGTCTTTAGTGAAATCAATCTTTTTTTATGCAAAACCTCAAGCATTTCTTTAAAGCTTAGGGTGTTTGCTATGTTTTTTGGTTCAAGCCAGGCCCTGCGGGCGATGGCAACGCCGTAAGACATATAGCTGAAGTGGTCCAGGATATGGGCATCGGTATTTATAACGATGGGTATGCCCATGTCCCTGGCCTTTCTGGCGGTGGTATCGTTAAGGTCCAGCCTGGCCGGAAACGAGTTTATCTCGATGGCGGTGCCGGTCTCTTGAGCCGTTTTGAGCACTTCTTCCATGTCCACCCGGTAGGCCTCCCGCTCGCCCAAAAGCCTCCCAGTGGGATGAGAAAGAGTTGTCACAAAGGGGTTTCTCAGGGCCGCTTTTATGCGCCCGGTGATCTTCTCTTCCGCCTGTCTGAAGCCTGAGTGGATGGAAGCGTTCACGATGTCCAGCCTGGAAAGTATCTCATCCGGGAAGTCCAGGGCCCCGTCGCTCCGGATATCGACCTCTACGCCTTTTAAGACCGCGAAAGGCGTTTTGTTCCTTTTAAGCTTTCCGTTTATGGCATCTATCTGTTTTATCTCCTCAAGCAGGCGCTCCTGGTCAAGCCCGCGAGCGATGCCAAGCCCTTTGGAGTGGTCCGTGATGGCGACGTAGGACCACCCCCTCTTCATTGCCGCCTGGACGATCTCTTCTATGCTGTAACTGCCGTCGCTAAGCTTCGAATGTACGTGCAGGTCCCCTTTTATGTCCTCAACCCTGACAAGCTGCGGCAGACTGCCCTTTAGCGCTGCCTCTATCTCGCCGGAGTCTTCCCTCAGCTCCGGAGGGACCACCGGTAGCCCAAGCACCCGGTAGACGTCCTCCTCTTTCGTCCCGCCTATTTTTTCCCCTTTTTTATCGAATATCCCGTATTCGTTTATCTTAAGGCCTTTTTTCACTCCCATTTCGCGGAGCCTGATGTTATGCTCCTTGCTCCCTGTGAAATAGCAAAGAGCGGCCCCGAAAGCGTCATCCTCCACTACCCGCAGGTCCGCCTGGAAACCCTCCGAAAGTATTACCGTGGATTTGGTTTCCCCCTTGGCCACCACCTGCCTTACCATTGAAAGGCCGGTAAAGACGTCCATCACTTTTGCCGGGTCCCTTGAAGTGGCAAGTATATCTATGTCCCCTATGGTCTCTTTCCACCGTCTCAGACTCCCGGCGATCTCAAGCTGCCTTACGGGGGCCCTGGCCCTAAGGGCGCTTATCAGGGCCTGCGCTACCGGCAGGACCTGGCCTATTGGTCTTCTGCCGGTCCCCATCCTTGCCAGACCGATCCCCCTCAATATATTCTGCTCGGTCTTTTCCTTTATCTTGGGGATCGCCCCTTTAAGCCGGTGCTCCATTGCGAGCTTCTCAAGCTCGCTTATGTCTTTTATCCTGAATTTATCGTAAATGGCCCTGGCCGTTTTTGGGCCCAGGCCGGGCACTGTCAGAAGCAGTGAAAGGCCCTCCGGTATCCTTTGCCTGGCGGCTTCATAGGCCTTGCATGTCCCTGTCTGCACTATCTCTATGAGCTTGGAGGCCAGGTCCTCGCCTATGCCGGGTATTTTTTTGAGCTCCTCCTTGCTCATCCTGGAGATGTCATTCGGATAGCCTTCCACCACCATCGCCGCCCGCCTGTAGGCCCGTATGCGAAACGGGTTCTCGCCGGAAAGCTCAAGCATGTCGGCCAGCCCAGAGAAGATCCTTGCCGCCTCGCTGTTTATCATCTTCCGCTCCCGTGGTCCTGCTTTTTTTGCCGTTCACCATTTGGGCAAGCTCCAGCGCGTTTTTGGGCGCATAGCCTTGCGCATCGTTATTGAAATAAATGAACACCTCCCGGCCCCCGTCCCTGTAGCGTTTTATCCTTGCGGCGTCCTCCCTGAGCTCCCTTCCGGTGTAAGAGCCGCCATAGGTGCCGTGCCCGTGACGCCTTATGTACACAAAACCGGTGGTAAGGGGAAGGTCGTGAAGGAATTCCGGCCAGTCGGCCATGCAAAGGGCGCAGCCGTTTTCCGAAAGCGCATCGACAACGGCGCCGTCCCTCACCCAGGACTCGTTCCTGAACTCAAATGCGTTTCTTGCCTTGTACCGCTTAAGCTCCCCTAAAAAATCGCGCAGCCTGCCGGGGTCGGCCTTGAAGGATGGCGGAAGCTGCCAGAGGACCACCCCGATCTTATCCCTGAGGGGCCCTATCCTTTCAAAGAACCTCTGAAGCGGGAGGGCCGGGTCTTTAAGCTTTTTCACATGCGTTATGAACCGGCTGCCCTTGACGGAGGTTATGAAGCTTTGAGGGGTCTCCTCATACCATTTCCGGAAGGTGGACTCTCTGGGCAGCCTGTAGAAGGTCACATTCAGCTCCACCGTCCTGAACTTTCCGCAGTAATAGACAAGCCATCTGTTTTTGGGGAGCCCTTCAGGATAAAAAACTCCTTTCCAGTGGTCGTACGAGAAGCCGCTGCAGCCTATGTGCACCGGGGGGCTTTTACGGGCGGTCATACGAAAATTCTATCATGATTCTGTTAGAATAAATGGGCGTTGGGCGCACGCGGGCAGCGCGCGGATTTCAATAAGATCAGGGAAAGTCCCCGCGTTCGATTCCCGCGGGGAATAAGCATGAGCGAACAATACAGCATAAAAATACCCGTTTTTGAAGGCCCTCTGGACCTCCTTTTACACCTCATCAAGAAAAACGAGGTGGACATCTACGACATACCCATCTCCCTCATAACCCATCAGTACCTGGAATATATCGGGCTCATGAAAGAGCTTAACCTTGAGGTGGCCGGGGAGTTTCTGGTCATGGCGGCGACCCTGATACAGATCAAATCGAAGATGCTTCTGCCGGTGGAGGAACAGCAGCCGGAAGCCCCCGCCGAAGACCCCCGCCTGGAGCTTGTGCAGAGGCTCCTGGAATACCAGGCCTTCAAGGAGGCCTCGCTTGACCTGCGGGAAATGGGGCTCAGGTGGTCCGATGTCCTCTACAGGGCGGAGGTGGAGGAAGAAGGCGAGCAGGAGGAGGACTCCATACCGCTTTTCGACCTCTCCATGTTCGATCTCATATCCGCCTTCAAGAAAATACTTGAAAAAGCGCCGGCCGAGCTCCAGCTTATTTCCAAGGAAACGCTCACGGTAAATGACAGGATATCGCGGATAATCGCCAGGCTGGAGGAAAAGGAAACGATCCGGTTCGAGGAGTTTTTCGATTTCCAGGAAGCGGTGCCTAAATCCCACCTTATCATCACGTTCGTGGCGATACTGGAGATCCTGAAGCTGGGCCTTGCCCGCGTTTACCAGGAGGAGAAGTTCGGCACAATATGGGTAACGAGAGTAAAAGACACGGAGACGCCCGCTGCGGACCGCGCGGATGAGGCGGTGACGGAGGACGTCATTGGCACTGAACAAAAAATTTCCGGGGACTGGCAGGCCGCAGGCAGCATGGAGGTTGGCGCGCCCGCTGATGATGCATTGCCCCAGGCGGACCTCGACGATGAAGCCTGGTACAGGGAATCCCCGGGAGAAGACGGAGAAGACATACAGCAATGATCAAAAGCAAAAACAAAAAACATCTGATGCGGGGTTTTATTCTTGCGGCCCTTTTTTCCCTGGGCATCGGTCCGGCAACGGCTTCGGCCTCCGGGCTTGTTGCGCGCATCCAGGCGGCCTATGGCCGGATAAGGGACATAAGCGGCAATTTCACGCAGGAGAGCTTCCTCAAGGACCTCGGCAAAAAGCAGGAATATCACGGCCATTTCATTATAAAGCTCCCTTCGCGCATGCGTTACATCTACCAGGGCTCAAGCCAGGACCAGGTGATAATAAAGGGCGGCCGGATAATGATATACCAGAAGAATGAAAAACAGGAACTCGTCGGCTTTTTCAATGCCCAGACTTACGGCACGGCCCCGGTGGCCCTGCTTGGAGGAATGGGCAAGATAGAAAAGGATTTCAAGGTGGACGAAAAAAAGGGGGAACTCATCCTCACCCCCAGAAGCACGGAGAACAAGGTCACTTACATAGTGGTCCGGCCCTCTGGCGGGCGCTTTCCGATAAAGAGCTTTACCATCCATGACAAGTATTCAAACACGGTAAAGATAACCCTCAAGGACGTTTCGGTGAACACCGGGGTCAAGGACCAGGCGTTCGACTTCACTTCCCCTCCTGGCGTGAGCGTGTTTAATTATACCAGGCAGGGCGCGGATTAGAACCAGACACCCAAAAAGAGAAAAGTAACAGATGCTTGTCCTTGGGATAGACACTTCCTGTGACGACACCTCCGCCGCGCTTCTTGAATTCGGGACAAATACGGAAAAAACAAAAAAAACCCCTGTGGTCGTCTCAAGCGCGGTGTCCTCGCAGGCGGGGGTCCATGCCAAATATGGCGGAATAGTTCCAGAGCTGGCCTCAAGGAGGCACATAGAGATGATATGGCCTGTCGTAAGGGAGGCGCTTGGCAAGACGGATCTTCGGGAGCTTGCGGCCATTGCCGTCTGCGCGGGCCCCGGCCTGATAGGTTCCCTTCTTGTAGGCTGCTCTTTTGCCAAGGCCTTGAGCTACTCAAAAAACATACCGCTTGTGGGCGTCAATCACCTGGAAGGCCATATCCTTTCTGCTTTTATCGAAGACACCCCGGAATTCCCCTTCATCTCCCTGGTGGTCTCAGGCGGACACACTTCGCTCTACCTTGCAAACGGCTTCCTCGATTACACGGAGCTTGGCAGAAGCCGGGACGATGCCGCAGGAGAGGCTTATGACAAGGTGGCCAAGCTGCTGTCCCTTGGGTATCCGGGCGGGCCAATGATAGACAGGCTTGCGCGGGAGGGCAACCCCAGGGCCATCCCATTCCCCAGGGCTTACCTGCCGGGCTCGCTGGATTTCAGCTTCAGCGGAATGAAGACGGCGGTGCTGAACTATCTGAACGGGAGGAAAGGTTCCGGGGACCTGCCGGTCCGCGATATAGCGGCCTCATTTCAGCAGGCGGTCCTTGATGTGCTGATAAGGAAATGCCAGCAGGCAATGAAAAAAACGGGGGTCGGGAGGCTGGCCCTGGCCGGCGGCGTTGCCTCAAACAGCGCGCTCAAGGAAGGCATGCGCCTGATGGCCGAAAAGAAGGAAGTGGAGCTCTTCATACCCTCTCCCGCTTTTTGCACCGATAACGCAGCCATGATAGCCGTGGCAGGATATCACCGTTTTATGGCAGGCCAGCTTGCCGGGCCGGACCTGAACCCAAGGGCCTCCCTTAAGCTGTAAAAACAGAAAAAACGCATTTTCCCCTTGCAACCTATTTAGGGGCAGATGCCCTTCAAGGGGAAAATTTTCAAGTTTTGCAGACTTATTTTCTTACTGGCTTCTAACGCGCCTCAAGCAGGCACAGGACTTCCATGTGGTAGGTATGGGGAAAGAAATCGACAAGCCTTACGGAGGCAACCTTGTATTTTTCAAGCAGTTTTTTTACGTCCCTGGCAAGGGTCGCGGGGTTGCACGATATGTAGAGGAGCCTTTCGGGACGTATCGCAAGGAGCCTTTTGGCCGCTTCCCTGCTCAGTCCAGGCCTTGGAGGGTCCACAATTGCGGCCTCGAAGGCGCCTTTGGACTGGAACTTCTCGAACGGGGCCTTTATGAACTTCATGTTTTCAATGCCGTTCATCTCGAGGTTACGGAGGCCGTCCTTCACTGAAGAGGCGTTTTCCTCAATGGCGGTTATATTCCGTGCCGCGGCGCTAAGCGGGATGGAAAAGTTCCCTCCCCCGGCATATATATCAAGCAGGTCCTTGCCGGAAGCGAGAAACTGAGAGAACATTTCCGCTACGGCACCGGCCGCCTTTTGATTGAGCGCCCAGTTGCTCTGGAAAAAGCTGAGCGGCGAGACCGTATATTTAAAACCCAGAAGATCGAAAATCAAAAACCCCCTGCCGCTGTGCCCGCTTTCGCTTTCGCTGCCCCCGTCAAAAAAAACCGTCTCGAACCCGGCCTTGCCGTACTCAATGGCCACTGCGGCATCAAACTCGCTGCCCTTCAGATATGCCGCCAAACCGGAGGCTTCCCCTTCGGTCATGCCAGTGTCAGCGGGTATATTCATTCCACCGCAGGTTATGTGAATTTCCCTTGCTCCTGAAGGGGGCATTAATGACCTTATTTTCTCCAGCGCTCCGTTTATGGGGGCGGCAAGAAGCGGGCATCGGCTTACCGGCACGACGTCCCTCGTGCCTTCCCTGTAAAAGCCGATCAGGCCTTCCGGGGCCTGAACCTTGAACTGGGCGCGGTGGCGGTACAGCAGATCGTTGCCCGTAAGAGGCGCATCGGGCTCCACCTCTATGCCCGAAATGCGCCGCATGGAGTCTTTTATGATGGCGTTTTTCATGGAGACCTGCTCCGCGTATGCGATATGCTGCAGATGGCATCCGCCGCACTCGCCAAAATGGCCGCAGAAGGGCTCCACCCTGTGGGGAGAGGGCTCCAGCACCTCCTGAGTGAGCGCTACGCTATAGTCCTTCTTTTTTTCCACGGTCCTGGCAAGCACCGTCTCTCCGGGAAGCGCGCCCCTTACAAATACTATCCCTTCGTTTCTTGCAATCACATACCCGCCGTAAACCGGGGCTTCGGTCTTTAATCTGATCATTTTGCAAGCAGCTCTTTTATCTTGCCCTTGAGCTCCGTGAGATCGGCGGACTTCACTATGTAAGCCTCGGAAGCCCAGACCGCGAAATCATCCCTGTAGTCATAGGCCGTGGACATTATTATGGGCACCCTCGGCCTCATCTCCTTCATCTTCCTTAAAAGCGCTATGCCGTCCATATCCGGTATGAGTATATCCAGGGTCACCAGGTCTGGGTTTTCCCGCTGGAAGACCTCCAGCGCCTGCGCCCCTGTCTTTGCTGTCACGATCTCATACCCTTCCTCCTCAAGTTCCTCTTTGTAGAGCCTCAGGATATGCTCATCGTCGTCGACAATCAGTACTTTCATCTACCCCTCCTTTCTTATGGGTAAGTATATCTTAAACCCTGTGCCGCCATCCGGCCAATTGCTTTTTACAAGTATCCTGCCCCCATGCTCCTCCACTATCCTTTTTGAAATGGCCAGCCCCAGCCCCGTCCCTGTCGGCTTGGTCGTGAAAAACGGGTCGAATATCCTTTTCAGGTCTTCCTTTTTGATGCCGCACCCGGTATCGTGCACCTCTATTACCGCCTCGCCGTTTTCGGCATACGCGCTCACTGAAATGAGGCCCCGCTCCGTGGACTGGTTTGCATTGGTCAGGACATTGTAGAGGGCCTCCTTCATCCGGTTGGGGTCTATATAGGCCTCTATCTGCTCAAAAGACCTCCGTACGCTATTGCCCTTCTCGAAGACCTCCGGCTCCACAAGGTTGATTATGCCGGTAAGAAGCTCGTCCAGGGGGGTGGGCTGCCTTGATATTCTTGCCTCCCGGACAAAGCCAAGAATCTCCTTTAATATCTGCTCCAGCCTGTCCACCTCCACCGATATGATGGAGGCGTATTCCCTGAGAGAGCCGTCTAGCTTTTTTTCAAGCCTCTTGGCAAAGCCGCCCACCGACACCATCGGGTTTCTTATCTCGTGCGCCACCTTGGCGGCCACCTCTCCGAGCGCGGCCATCCTTTCGGCCGATTGCAGCCGGTCCTGCAGCTCCTTCATCTCCGTGATGTCCCTTACGACATGCACGACACCGCTGAAATTGCCGTCGACATCAAAAAGTGGCGATGTGGAGGAAAGGAAAGTGCCTTTCAGGCAAGGGTCCTCGTACTCCTGTATGTTGGCATTTCTGCTTGATATGGTCCTGGCGTGCGGGCAGGACGGGAACGGCTCCTTCGTCCCGTGGAATATCTCATAGCATTTTTTACCGATCACCTCGTCAAGGCTCTTCCCGACCCGCTTTAAGACCGCCTCGTTCGCTTTTTTAAGATTATAGTCCTTGTCTGTCAGGTAGACCATGTCGGAAATGGACCGGAAGATGTTCTCCAGCTCCGCCTCGGCCATCGATATGCCCTCAAAGAGCCTGGCGTTTTCTATGGCCGAGGCCATCTGGTTTGAAAACGCGTTCAGGAACTTCATGTCATCTTCGCTTATGGGGTGTCCGTTATACAGGTTGTCAACCCATAGAACACCTATCACCATGTTCCTTGAAACAATTGGCACCGCGGCGTAGGCGGCCGAGCCAAGCACGTCCATGATGGCCCGGTCTGCGGCGGGGTCGGACCTTGCGTCCGTGATATTGAATGGCCTTTTTTCAGTGACGGACCGGGCCATTGCGGTCCCGGAGCCCAGGTGTATCTGCACGCTCTTTGCCGTCCTGTCGAAGGCGGACTCCTCGCCGCCGCGCGTCTCCACTATTTCCGTCAGGATATCGTGCAGGGTGCTGTGGGCCGAGGAAAGACGCCGCCATATTGCGCCCGCCTCATCCGGCGAGGCAGGGCCGACGCCCATCGCCCCCTTCAGGACATTCGCGGCCCTGTCCACCCAGAACAGGATGGCGCGGTTAAAGCCCAGGCCATCGCCCATCGTGACGGCCGTAAGAATCATCCTGAGGAGCCTGTCCAGGTCCAGGGTGCCCCTCATCGCCGAGCCTATGAAAACAAGCCTGGAGAGCTCCTGGTTTCTCCTTATGAGCTCCCTTTCCGTTTCCTTCTTCTTTGTGATCTCCTGGGATATCCCGCTTATTCCGATGACCTCTCCCGTGGCGTCCTTTATCGGGGAGAGCGTAAGGTTCACTTCTATCGTCCTGCCGTCCCTGGTGCGCCTGAAGGTCTCGGCCTTAATAACGTCCCCCTGTTTTATCCTGTCCATGTAGGACATTTCCTGCTCTATCGCGGACTCGGGGACGAACGGAAGGAACTTGCCAACGATCTCCTGCTCGCTGTAACCGTAAATTTCCTCGGCCGCCCGGTTCCAGGAGATTATGTTGCCGGCCAGGTCCGTGGTGACAATGGCATCGGCGGAGTTGTTGATGAGGCTTTCAAGATATTCCTTGGTCTGTGCGACCTCACGGTAGAGGCCCATTATCTCTTCCTGGTAAAGGACCCTGTCCGTTATGTCCTGAATGAACACCACCGCCCCTCCGATCTGCCCCTCTTCACCCCTGACGGGATAGGCGGTAAGCTCTGCATAGTTCAGGCCGTTTGACTGGGTGATGGAGCTTATGTCGCCGGTGTCAAAAGTGGCCCGGGCCGCGCAATGCGGGCATATGCCGCCCTTCGGATGGAAAACGTCCTTCGCGTTTTCGCCCACGATGGCGTCCATGGGGAAGTCCACCCAGCGCTCCACATACCGGTTGGCGGCAAGTATGCGGTAATCGGCGTCCAGGGAGACTATGCCGCCCTGCACGGTGTCAAAGAGCAGGTCCAGCCTCCTGTTGGCCTCGACTATCTCCCGCCTCCTGTTTACTTCCTCCGCTTCCATCCTGGCTTTTTCTATGGTGATGGCCGACAGCGAGGCAAAACCCTCCGCCATGTTGAGGTCGTCAAGGTCAAAGGGCTTTGGCGCGCCGCTCGGGCCCGTCTTGTCATAAATGCCCAAAGTGCCGATTATCCTCTTGCCTACCCGTAAGGGCACGCATATGGCGGATTTCGCGCTTATCGTTTTTGGCCTCAGGCTCACGGGGAGCTTTCCGATGTCCTCCACAAAAAGGGACCTGCCCTCTTTTACCACCCACCCCGCGATGCCCTCCCCCACCTTGAGGCCGTTCTCGGCATTTTCCCCCTCCGCTATGCCGTAAGAGGACCTGACATTGAGCTCATCGCCCTCAAGTATCCGTATAATGCATATTCTTGCGCCGCTGAGCTTCGCTATCTGGCTGGAGATCGTGCCCAAAAGCTCCGCCGGGTCATATACAGAAGTAAGCAGCCTGCTCAGGTCATAGGTTGCGCTCAACTGCTTCAGATGTTTCCTGGTCGTGGAGTAAAGCTCAGAGTTCCTTACCACCACGCCTATCGTATGGGCCAGTATCATCCCGGTGTTCTTCTCGTCAGGGCCAAAAAAACCGCCCTCCGACCCGCTGCCAAGAACCAAAAGCCCCTTGCATACGTTGTCCCTCAGGATGGGCGCAATCAGCATGGAGCGGCAGTGGCCGCATATCCTGGCATCCTCGGAGGCCGCTGTGATGTCCTCTATGAACACCGGTGCCATCGTGGCCATGGCCGTGGCCGGGATATAGGAGTCCAGGGGCAGTGAACTGGCGGTGATGCCGTCCCCGGTGTTGGCCGCCTCCATCACGAAAGCCTTCAGTTCCGGATACAATAGATAGACGGCGCAGACCTCCGTGCCCATCTTCCTTGAGACCGTGTCCACGATCAGGCCAAGCGCCTCTTTGAGCTCAGGGGTAAGCCCCGCGATCCTTGCCACCTCAAGCAGCAGCTCTGTCTCCTTCAGCCTGTCGGCCAGCTTCTTGTTTGAGTCTTCCAGATGCTCCACCATCCTGTTGAACCCGGCCGCTATCTGGCCGAACTCGTCCTTCCTGCCTGAAGGTATCCGCCAGGAAAGGTTTCCCTCGGCCACCTTCTCCGTGGCCTCCAGGATCCCGCTGAACGGATGGCTCAGCATCCTGCGCATGAAGAGCGCCAGGAAGATAAATGCCAGGGAAACGAACGAGACCAGCAGGACAAGATACCCTGTCATCGTCCTTCTGATCCGCTCGCCAAGGGCCGCAAGACCGGTCATGGACGAAATCGACTGATTGGAAAGCGTGTCCATGGTCCCCAATATGCGGTCCCTGGATTTCTCGAGGTCAGTCAGTGTCCTTTGCGCGACGGCGCTGCCTGCCGGGCGGGCAATGGCTGCTATCCTGCCTGCCTGGCGCCTCGCCCTGGCCACGTCTTTACTGAGCGCGCGCAGGCTGGCCGCATTGCCA
Source organism: Nitrospirota bacterium (assembly GCA_021812785.1). The sequence continues at coordinate 3,476 of JAKAMR010000068.1, read as the reverse complement.
GTGCCGTTCTCGATGCCGCTTAAGCCGGCTTCGACCTCCGGAAGGCTTTTTTCATATTGCTTAAGGTATCTGGCGTTGCCCGTGCCGGCCCATCCGGCCGCGCTGTCCACAAGGTCTTTTACCGCGTCGCGCATCCCGATGTACTGCCTGTTGAGGTTTATCTGCTGGGTCGTAAGGGAAAGGTTCCTGTTCAGGTTGGAGAATATGTACAGCGCTCCCATCCCAAGTATGGCCGCGGCGGCCATGAAGGCGAACATGAACAGAATAAGCTTAAGCCTGATGCTCATGACTATAAACCGGCAACGCCGCGATAGAGCTCTTCATACAGCGAAGCGGACCTTTTCCAGGAGAAGTCCTCTGCCATGTCCTGCTTCAAAAGGGCCTTCCAGCGATCGGGCCTCTGGTACGCGCAGAGGGCATACCAGAGGGCCTGCCTGAACGACCCAGGGTCGTCCGCGGTATGGAGGAAACCCGTGCCTTTCCCGCTCACCGGGCGATAGTTTCGCACCGTATCGGTTATGCCCCCCGTATCGGCGGCCACAGGCGGAGTGCCGTAGCGGAGCGCTATCATCTGGCCCAGTCCGCAGGGCTCATACCTGGAGGGCATGAGAAAGATATCGGAGCCCGCATATACGAGGTGGGCAAAACCCTCCTCATATCCTATCCTCGCATGAACGCGGCCCTCGTGCCTGCCGGCAAGCGCCCGCAGATCTTCCTGGTAAACAGCGTCACCCTTTCCAAGAAAAAAAAGGTTCGCGCCTTCGGAAACGATGTCGTCCGCGGCCTCGAAAACCAGGTCCGCACCCTTCTGGTGCGAAAGCCTTCCGATGAACGACACAAGGGGAGCGCCAGGGTCCTTAAAGCCGCATTCGCGGGCCAGCTCCCTCTTGCATGCGCCCTTGCCCTCCATAAAGTTCCTCCGGTTATAGGTCTGCGGCAGGTGCCTGTCCCTGCTGGGGTCCCAGACGCAGTTATCTATCCCGTTCAAGATACCCACAAGAGAGCCGCTTTTTTCCCGCAGGACGCCGTCCAGGCCGAAACCGTGCTCCGCGGTCTGTATCTGGCGCGCATAGGTGGGGCTCACGGTGGTGACCATGTCCGCGCCAATGATGCCCGCCTTCAGGAAGTTTATCTTCCCGTAAAACTCGACCCCCTCCGGGGTGAAAGTATCGGCCGGAAGCCCAGTAAGCAAATGGACGTCGCGGCTGAAGATACCCTGATATCCCATGTTATGGATGGTAAAGACGCTCTTTGTCCCGCCGAAAAAGGAAAAAGAGCCGTTTTTGCCGTAAAACTTTCTGAGATAAAGGGGTACAAGGCCGGTCTGCCAGTCGTGGCAATGAATAACGTCAGGCCTGAAGTCCAGAAGTCTTGCCGCCTCGAAAACGGCCCGGGCGAAAAAAATGAACCTTTGGGCGTTGTCAGGATAATCGCCCGAAGGCGTGCCGTAGAGCTCCGGCCTGTCATAAAATTTGTCGCACCCGATAAAAACGGCGCCGGGGTTTCTGTTTTTGCCGTCACGGTATAGGCGTCCGGAAATGCGCTCCCCTCCGATCTCCACCGCAAAGGATTTGCCAAGGTCCTCCGGGGTTATGCTCTCCTTTACCACCCTGTAAAACGGCATGATCAGCAGCACATTTATCTTCAGCCGGGAAAGCTCTTTTGCGAGCGTCCCGGCCATGTCCGCCAGCCCGCCTGTCTTTGCGTAGGGAAATGCCTCAGGCGCGGCCATGATAACGTTCATTAACTCAGAAGGTCCCCCTTGTGGAATCCACTTAAAAAGTACCTCTCATAAACCGGGCCGCCTCCTCGGGAGGCGTCGGGTTTATGTAAATTCCCGATCCCCACTCGAAACCGGCGAACTTTGTCAGCTTGGGCATTATCTCTATATGCCAGTGGAAGTATTCGCTCTGCTCTTCGGAGAAAGGCGCGGTATGTATTATGTAATTATAGGGGGGTGATTCAAGAAGGGCATCGAACTGCTTGAGTATCCTCTGCAGCATCTCGGCCAGCCCCTTGAAGCTCTTCTGGCGGGGGCCGAAGGCCGCCTCATGGCTTTTAGGCAGTATCCAGGTCTCAAAAGGTGACCTTGGCGCAAAAGGCGACAGCGCAACATAATCCTCATTTTCCGCCACTACCCTTTTGCCGTCTGCCAGCTCCTGGTAGATTATGTCGCAAAATATGCACCGTTCCTTCATGTCGTAGTGGAGCCTGGCCCCCTGCAGCTCGTCCCTTACGGTGCGGGGCACTATCGGCAGCCCGATGATCTGGGAATGGCTGTGCTCCAGGGAGGCCCCTGCCGCTTCCCCCTCGTTCTTGAAGATAAGGACATATTTTATCCTCGGATCGTTCTTTAGCTCGGTAAGCCGGATGAAATAGGCCCACAGGGTGTCCTCCACGGACTTTTCAGGCATTGTGGAGAGAGAGAGGAAGTGGTCCGGGTTTTCCACTATGACCTCGTGCACCCCTATCCCGCCCATCTTGTCGAACATGCCCTCGCCGCTTTTTGAGATCTTACCGTTAGGCTCAAGGGCCGGGAATTTGTTTGGCATAACCCTCAATGTCCATCCGGGCCCGTTTGACTCTCCCCCCTCCGGCCTGAACGCAACTATCTCGGCCGGTGTGGTATATTCATTGCCCGGACAAAAAGGGCAGAACCCACCTTTCTTCTTATGGATCACAGGGGGGAAATCCTTTGGCCTTTTCCCTCTCTCGACCGAAATTATCACCCATCTTCCCAATATAGGGTCTTTTCGAAGTTCAGGCACTCAGACCTCCTGTCCAGAAGGAAAATACGAAAAAGATTATGTTTTTTTTATTATACTAGAAAATTATAAAACCAACATTTCTGCATAGGACGGTTAACGGCCCATTCGAGGACCCTTGCGTCTATGTCCGGCTCCTGCGGGAGAAAAGGGCTATCCTCTTTGACCTGGGCACTCTGAACGGCCTGCCCGCCGGCCTCATTTCCAAAGTTACGGACGCGTTCGTAACGCATACCCATATAGACCATTTCATAGGGTTTGACCACCTTCTGAGAAACATGCTTGGCAGCACTGCCCCGCTCAGGATATTCGGCCCTTCCAATATCATTGAGTGCGTGGCGGGCAAGCTGAAAGGATACGCATGGAACCTGATCAGCAATTACCCGCTGAACATAGAGGCGTACGGCATTACCGGAGACATGATAAGGCACGTGGGCTTTCAGGCAAAGGACGGATTTGCGCCCAGGGAGTATCCCACGGTAAAAAAGCCCCTTGACGGCACCGTTTCAAGGAACGACTATTTCAAGATAAAAGCGGCCGTCCTAGAGCATGACATAGAGTCCATCGGCTGGAGCCTGGAGGAAGACTTCCATATAAACATAGACAAGTCCCGGCTTTCGGCCATGGGACTTGAGCCCGGCCCGTGGCTTACGGAATTCAAAAAAAGAATACGGGCCGGCTGGCCGGAGGACGCCCTTTTTTCAATATCAG
>JAKAMR010000067.1 GCA_021812785.1 Nitrospirota bacterium | reverse complement strand
GCGCCCCGGCTCGCGGCCCGCGCGCCGCTCCAGCTCGGCTGCGAGCCGGTCGGCATTGAGACGAGTGCGCAGACGCGGTGGTCGATCAGCGGCGAGAGTTTATTGGCGCAGCACCGCCTGCGCCCGCTCAAAGGCTTGGTGGTTGCGTCGCCGGCTAATCCGAGCGGCACCATGATGACGGCGGATGCGCTCGGCGAGTTGCTCCGCTGCGCGGAGAGCGCGGGCATCACCGTGATCTCCGACGAAATTTATCACGGCCTGATATACGCGGGCAAAGAGCACTCGGCACTCGAATTCACTGACGAAGCGTTCATAATAATGGGCGTGCAGCTCGGGTACCTGCCCCTTTCCACGGGCATATCTTCCACCGCGCTCCTCAACTTCGAGGACGACAAGGCGAAGATAGCCATGGGCAGCTACTTCCAGATGATCCTCATAAACAAGCCCTACATCCAGACGCCGGCTCTCTTCATCCCCTCCCCGTTCGAGAGCAAGGGCAGCAAGGCCATGGCGATGTACGACCAGAGCGCGGCCACGATAAACGTGATCGGCGGCCCCGGCGGCTACGGAGACGGGAAGATAACCAGCTCTTACCCGTGCGACCCGCCTTACCTGATAGAGGCCGGCGAGGGTTACACCATAACCCTCAACACGGACTCGACGGCGCTTTCCAGCGGCAACGACATGGACATCATCTGCTGCCTGGTGGGCTATACCATAAGGCCCGTGCAGTAAGCCGTATGCGGTAGAAAGGGGGGCTCAGGCCCCCCTTTCTCAAAGAGAACTGTGAAATAAAATCGCCCTCAAGGGCAGGAGGTCTCAAGACCGGAATGTACAAGCAATTTTTCATAAACAATTTCAACGCCCTCCCGCTGTCCGCGGGAACGGCGGACGCCCTTCCCACAGGTACGTATTTTACGGATGTGCCCGTCACAATGCCTATAGACGGGGACTTCGAAGGGCGGCGCCTGGTTTATGTGGCGACCGACCCGAGGGTGTATCTCAAAATTAAAAATTCCATGGGCTATTACTACAACGACGTGCCCGCCCTGGACGCCCGGCTTTCCTGCGGGCAGACGGTTAACCTGGGCGCGGGCGGCAATGCCCTGATATTCAAAAACCTGGCCAGGCGGATCCTCGCGCCGGCCAGCTCAATCCTCACGCTTGAGGCAGGAGATTTCTCCGGGGCGCAGAACAATGTGCGCATAGCCATGCACGGCCTGAAGCTGGTGCCCGGCCTGGCGCCCTGGATAGCATCCAAAAGGAAATACATCGAGGAAATCCCCTGGCAGTCCCCGCAGTACACGGGGTCGCTCGTGGCAAACCAGACGGCTATCCTTTCAGTTTCTGTTCCGTCCGGTTACGATTTTTTCATCGAGCGGATCACGGCCACGAGGACCGGGGCTGCCACGGTGGAGCTTAACGCCGGCGGGGCCCAGCTTAACCTCCAGAACACAGCCACGCACATAGACAACTTCACGGGCAACGTGGCGGGGCATCTCATCCTGGACGTGCCCATCTACATCCCGGAAAACAGCATGCTGGTGGCAAAGATAACGGACATTTCCGGAGCCACTAACGCCGTTACCATGACCTTTGAGGGGACACTGCGCCGGTTCCAGAAAACCAGGGAGATATAAAGAATGGCCGGCAAAAACAATAACGCGCTCACAAAGGCCCAGCTTGAGGGGGTGGAGATATATAACGCCCTTAATGCCATCCTGGATGATTTCAAGCGGAATTACCTTTATCTCCATTTCCAGCCGCAAGAGGCCATCCCCTTCGATGTGATCGGGGACTATGCCTTTTCGGCCTCGGGAAACACCGAGAAGACTGTGGTCACCTTCCAGGTGCCGGGCAACGTTATCGGGGTGCTCAAATGGGTGGGCATAGACAGCGACCAGCCGAACCTTTTCGACAACTCCACATGGAACCTGCGGATAAACGGCAATGCCGTGCCCAACTGGGGCGGCATAGACGTGCAGAAAGGGTCTGTCCTCCAGCCTACCCCGGAGACGATATCCCTTCAGGCCAACGATGTGGTAGCAATGGGGTGCGTGCTTTCGGGCAGCACCGGAATAAATTTCAACGTCAGAGCGTTCGCCCGGCTTAAGGGCTGGTTCTGGTACTAAGGGGGCCTGTAAATGCCAAAACTGCCATTAGCGGTGCAGCTTGTTAACGGCCTCTCGGTGGGCTCCGTCAGCCTTTCCGGAAACATGACACCGGGAGACGCGGTTGCAAACCCATCCAGCCTTATCGGCTCGGAAGATTTCCTTCAGCTCTATGACCAGACGCAGGGCAAATGGTACATGGCCCGTTGCAACGAAGGGGTGCTGTTCGCCCAGGTGTTCAACAACCAGGCGGTGCTGGACTCCACAACGGCCTTCCTGGGGTCCGCTGGGACATATACCGGAGCCGCGAAGACCTGCGGGGCTTACGGACGTATAGTAGGCTCCATTTACTCCGACCAGGCCGGGACTGCATATATCGAGCAGTCCCAGGACGGAGCGAACTGGGACATATCCCAGAGCGTAGCGATCACGGCCGCGACCGCGGCCAACTTTTCCATCGAGGTCCAGGCCCCGAATTGCAGACTGAGGATAGTAAACGGGGCGACGGCGCAAACGGTGTTGCGGGCCTACATGAACGGGAGGTCTATTTAGATGAAGATTTACGCGCGTAATCTCAGCACCAGGAGCGGAGCAAACCTTTCCGGGGTCACCGGAACGGTAGTGCAGGGCCCCGGCGGAACGGTGGGGCTTCAGGACATATTCGGGGATTTTTATTATTTCAAAAACCCGGCCACTGCATATCAATTCCCCGTGGGGAGCCGCCTGGACGTGGGCAACGATTATCTTTCCCCGTATAACCCGAACATACCCGGCAACGGCAACCCGGCCATTCCGGAGCCTGGACAAGAGCCGTACACGCTGCCCGGCTATTATGCACCGGGCCCCACGAGTGACCACAAGTGGGCCACGATAGACAAATTCGCCATCCTGGGCGGCCTGGGTGCACTTGGCCTGGGCTACCTGCTTGGCAACCATTATGCAAAGCCAGCGCCGGCATCGGCGCCGGGCTCTGCAAACGGCTTAAGCAGCAGGAGCAATTATGCCATACTCACCTAAACCTTTCCTGCCTTCAGGCTACATGGTAAACAGTGCGTTCCTGCCTACGGGATATACGCTCGAGGAATGGCAAAAAAAACTCCGGAACGCCAGGTACATAAACGGCCCCGTGGCGGACCTGTTTAAAAGCGCCGCAGTCCTTCCTGGAGTGCGAGTAAGGGGGGCTTTCGTATCTGCCCAGGGACCGCAATGGATGCCCAGGGGCGCGCGCATCCCGGGGCAGCCATTGCCGGCCACGAAAGCCAGAAAAATAAACGCTCACCTGTCCGGCATGGCAGATGACGTTTTCAGCCAGGTGAAAGGGTTGTACGAAAAGGACCCTGCGGTTTTCCAGGTAGGGGCAGCGGTGCTTGCGGGCATCGCGCTATTCGCTTTTTTGCCCGGAGGTAAAAGATGAAAACAGTTTACGCGCGCGGCTCGAGGAGAGCGCAGAGGCGCATGACGGGGCTGGAGGGGCTGTCCGGAGTCAATGACCCGGTGGTGTATCCGGTGGACACCGGGGGGTCGCTCATAAACGAATGGCAGGGCCATATAGCGGAAGGCGGACCGGGCAGCATGAACGACTGGCAGACAAACCCATGGGAAGAACAAGGGCTTGGCTGCTTCATGGGATGTTTTTGGCGTGCCCCTGTGCACGCCATCAGCACGTTCGTGGGACATAACGCGCACACGGTTGAGGGCATCGCAGCCGCAGCTGGTGCTACGCTTTTGGGTGGTGTTGGCGCGGCCCCTTTAGGGTTCGAAATAGGGCATGCCTCAAAACCGCTTAAAACAATGGCCAAACAAGCTGTGGGCGCGGTGGAAGGTGGAATAACAGGGCTCGAAACGGGGGGGCCAGTCGGAGCCGCGATAGGTGCCTATGGGGGCGCTGTTGGCTCTGGTGCATTTGGTGGAAAAATTGCAGGGCCTACAAACCTGGAAATCGGAGGAGCTGCAGGGGTAGCAGGTGGAACATACGGGGGGCTTACCACCGGGCAAGGACTGATAGGCTCGCTTACGTCAAAGACCTACGCTGTGGCCCCAGGCACAGAGGGTGCGGCAACCGGTGAGGGCAGCGCAGCGGCCGGAGGATATTCGGCCGTCCCGGGGGCAAACAGCCTCTCTATCGGCACCATAGGGGCAAACGGGGCGGTATCTAGCAGTCCAGGCCTTTTGTCCGAGATCGGCACAGACCTTCTTTCCGTGGGGAAATACGCGGCTGGGGCCGCGGCCACCCTCTTTGGCAGCCAGCTTGCGGGTGGAGCTTCCCCTTATGGATATGCGCCGGCGGCCTCATATGTCCCGGCGGGATACGCCACTCCGGACAATCCGATTGTCGGGGGCATAGGAAGCGGAGGGCCCGCGGGTGCATCCGACGAGGGCGGCATATCTTACCTGGGCGGCCCGGACACTTCCGGGGGGTCCTACGACACTACGGATTACGGCCAGGCGCAGCAGGCAAAATATCCCGCTATGCCAAACAAGGGTCTCAGCGCCGCCCAGGGCGTAATGGCAGGCGGTGGAGCCCTTGGTGTGCTATTGCTACTTAACCGCTTAAAAACCAGAACGAGCTCAAAGAGGAAGGCATGAGAACGGTAACCTCGGACACTACCCTGCTTGAAAGTGACGACGTCATAAACTGCGACTGCACAAACGGGGACATAACAGTAACCCTTCCGTACGGCAACAGCATCGCATACCTGCAGCAGTTTGCCGTCGTAAAGGTGGACCGGACTGCCCATGTGGTAAATATAGTCCCATCGTCCGGAGAGGCTATAGACGGGGCCTCCGAAATCATATTAAAAAAGGACCCCCTCTACAACGCCATGTTCCGCCTGCAAGCGGTAACAGGCGGTTGGCACAATCCGGCCAGCAAGACGCCCATCCCGGCCCCGGCCGGGACAGGAGTGGGCAGCATTTTGCAGCTTACGGCCGACCTTCCTGTGACAGCATCGAACGTGGGGAAGACCTGGTACAACATCACGGATAAAACATACAAGAAAATAGCCCTCGACGGAAACGGCATCCCGAGGCTGGAGATATGGTAATGAAACGTAATGTATTTTTGGCTTTTGCGCTTGCGCTGGTCCTTTTAACGGCGGTCCTTGCGATTGCGGCCCCGGGTGATTACTGGGTGGGCGGCAACGGCGATATCCACGGCTACAGCCTGGGCATCGTGAACTCGATGAGCCTGCGTGGCGGAAGCGTGGATTTCACAGGATCGACCGTTTACAACGGGACGTTTGAAGGCGGAACGTTTTCAAACATAAGCGGGACGTATGCTCACCTGGATGTGACGAACTCCGCAAATTTCACCGGCTCGAACATTTATAACGGGACGTTTGAGGGCGGCGTATTGGGCGCGCAGGCAAAACCCATGACGGATATCATAACAAAGGGCCCCTGGGTGGACGTTCGGGCGTATGGGTCTATTAACAACGCCGTGGCCGCAGGTATAGTGAACGCCACCCTGGTTGTTACAAAAGCCCCTGGGGCTTCAAAAACGGTCTATCCTCTCACAGGCAGCGTCACTATACCGGCCAGCGATACCCTTGTGGTTGAAAACGGGGCCGCGATCAGCAACGGGACCAGTCATAACATTCTCAATATTGACGGTCCATTTTCAGCCGGGCTTTATCAGGTGTTTAGCGGTTTTGGTACTCAAGATGTCCATTTGGAGCCAGGCTCTGTTTCCATGGCCCTCCCTGCATGGTGGGGCGCCGATGCTTCCGGGACTTTGGATAGCTCTACGGCCATTCAGTCTGCTATATACAGTATTGGCAATGGAGAAGTATTTTTCCCTGCCGGAAATTATAAAACAGTTAATCCTGTGTATGTCACATCCGGGGAAGCTGTGTCAATGGTGGGAGCGGGTAAAGGCGAAACTATTATATCCCCCTCTGGTAATTTCAATGCCATCATATTTGAGGGAGGCGGTTCTGGAGGCGGGGTTTTCAATCTTCAGTTTAATGGGTCCGGGATGACGGGCGGAGCTTTTATTTCGATTTTTTCTTATAACAGGGCAACAATAAAAAATATCCTTATTAATGGAGGATATAACGGCATCTACGTACAGGACCAGAATGTATGCTCTGTTGATGATGTCTGGATATATGGGCTGACGGGTCAGTATGCCATAAAAAACTATGGTTCCAGCGTCGGATCGGCAAACGTTTTTGATTTAAACAACGTTGAAATAGGATTTACGACCAATACGTCCACCTCTCCGGTAGGCATCCTCCTGGATGGCAATGCTGCGACAGTTGACATAAGGCACGTAGGGGTGACTAAAGGCAGTTACGGGCTAGAGATGACAAATTCGGGAAATCTTACGAATGGCCCAGAATTTGTGACGGCGTACGACTTTCAGTCGGATTACGCATACAATGACGGCATAGCGTCCATCAGCGGGACGGGCTATAACGAAGTATTGCAATTCTCGGATATTTATTGCCAGGGAGCTGTCACAGGAAATGGTGTTTATCTGGATGCCCATACATATGATACGACCATTTCCGGGGGATTCATCTCCAATAACTACCAAAGCGGAGTCTGGGACATAGGGCGCTATACAAAACTCATCGGTCTGCAAATATCAGATAACAGCATACAGGGCTCCGCAGCCTATCCCGGGGTAGAAGTGGGGGGAACGGCCTATGGAATATACATTGAAGGCTGTCTTATAGGCCAGTTTGTAGGTTATGCAAGCGAAAACCAGTCCTACGGCATAGTTCTGAATACAGGATGCAACAAAATCATTATCACGGGGAATGATCTTACCGGGAACGTCACGGGCGAAATGAACGACGGCAGCGGCTCCGTGACCAAAACTTTAACGAATAACCTATGATCCGTGACATAGTCCTAAATGAGGCCGCCAGGTGGAACGTTCCGCCTGCCTGGATATTCGCCATCATCAGGACAGAGTCCGGAGGCAACCCGGGCTCCATTGGGCGTGGAGACTGTGCCCGCGGTGAATGCTCCTACGGGCTCATGGGCATAAAGCTGTCCACCGCCCGGGGCCTGGACCCTTCCGTGACTGTCCAGGAGCTCATGACGCCAGAAAAAAATATAGAGATAGGCGCCATGTACCTGGCGCAGCTCCGGAGGCGCTTCAGCTCGCCCGAGGACGTTTTCTCCTATTACAAGGGCGGCCATCCATGGGCCACATCCAGCCCGCAGGCAAAAAAGGAAGCCCAGCAGGCCATGCTGGCGGCCGGGCAAAGCGCTGTCATGGTGGCCACAGGCCAATATGACCGGCGGTCCACGTTGGCAGCCGAGGCGGGGATGCTCTCCGGAATACCCAAACCTGTGTTTTATATCGCCGGCTTCATGGCGCTCATCGCTTTATTAAGAGGGAGCTTATGACAGACAACGGAAAAAAATACGTGACCTGGAAGGCGCTTTTAAGGATCCTCATCATGCTCGGTTTCGGAGTTATTTCCGCTTTTGGATATACGCTGAACCAGGTTGGAACAAAAGCGGATAAATCGGATATGTGCTATATCCGGGGCCGGGTGGACCAGATCTATAACCTGATGCTTGAAAGAGAAGGGGGGCGCAATTAGATGAGCGGGCAGATAATTACCGCGGCCGCGAGGAAGGCAATGACCATTCTGCTTATGTTCGTTGCTTATTTTTTCTTCGACCGTTTCGAGCTTAAAAATTTCAAGACCAGGGAGATCCTGAAAAATGATCCGAAAGCTGTTGCTTTGCTGCTTGGCCTGCTGGCTATTGCTATCGCCCTTAGCTGAGACGGCCGGCGCGGGCAGCATCCGGTATGACCTGGCCTTCAGGCATTGGGGGCAGTTCTATTTTCCCTGGAACGACTGGCGGCATTGGAAGGCCCAGGGGCTGGCTGAAAGCGGCCTTAACCCTAAAGCGGTGTCCTGGTGCGGGGCCCGGGGGATCATGCAGCTCATGCCGTCTACGGCCCGGCTCATGGGCGTGAATCCGTTCGATCCTGACGGCAATATCCAGGGGGGCATAAAGTACGACCATTCTCTTTCCTGTTTCTGGCCCATGGTGCCGGCAGGAAAGGAGAGGCTGGATTTTATTTATGGCTCGTACAATGCCGGCCCGGGGAACATCATAAAGGCCCGGCGGCTGGCAGACGGGGCGGTGAGCTGGCCGGCCGTCTCGATGAAACTGCCCGCGGTGACGGGTAAGAGCGCCGGGCAGACGATTGATTATGTGAAGCATATAGGGGCCTTCTATGAAGCGATCAGATAGCCAGTACAGCATCCTCCCTGACGCCACGAAGTTTTACCATTTCGCAAATAAAAGGATAGATGCCGGGACGTGCAAGGTGGGCTGTCCTCATGAGCACAGGAGTCCCAGCCTGGACAATCAGGATTGCCATGAATGTTTTTACCGGGAGCATCCGGAATTAAGGCCAAAGGAGGAAAACGGCAAATGAAGTTTGGCCCCGGGTGGGTTTTCTTCGAATTTCAAAAAGGCTCCGTGATCTCCGATATCATTGCCGGCATCGAACGCGTGGGCGCCCTGGACTTCAAGCCCGGATGGGTGCCGTCTCACACCTGGCTGGTCCTGGATGAGACCACCGGCATCGAGGCGGCCACGGAGGGCGTGGCCAGGTTTCCCTTAAGCAAATATTTAGATAATCCGGAATGCCAGCTTATGGCCTGCAGGCCTGCGGGGCTGTCTCCTGTTTCCCTCGATCAGATACGTGTTGTGGCCAACAGGGTTGCCAGCGAGGACCTGGGCTATGACTATTCCGGGCTTGTCGGTGACGCTCTTGAGGCATGCACGTTCGCGGACCATATAATCCCCGAGCTCAGGGGGATCGCGGACCCTCTGCATGACGGGCATGATTTATTTTGCAGCGCCCTTGTCTCGACGGTCCTTGAGGCAACGCAGCAGTATAGGGAACAAAAGCTTTTCAGGGAAAACACCGTAAGCAAGATATCGCCGCTGATGTTGCTTACAGGATTTCCCTGGGATATAAAAACCGGGCTTATCCAGCCCTGAAAAAAAAGGAGGACATTTGAGATGAGCTTGGAAGCAACGATTAAAACAATCGAGGGCGACGTGAAGGATGTCGCACTCAAAGTGGAGGAGTATTTTGAAAAGGGGCTCCAGTTTGCTGAAAAGTACGTGCTGCCCGTGGCTGCCGTTGCTGTCGCGGACATCCCGGGCTTGCCCGCTCCCGTTGCGGCCGCGGTTGCCGGGCTCAGCGCCTTTATGAAAGGCGCCCAGGCGGTCCTTCCGGCCAGCGGCCAGGGCCCCTTGAGGCTGCAGGCTGTGCAGGGCGCGGTCCAGGGCGTATGCCAGGCCGTGGGGTATGATTACGGCAAAATACAGAAAACGGTCGTTGCTGCGGTAAACACTTCTATTGGTCTGGTGAACACGTTCAAACCTGATCCGGCGCCGGAGTCTGCGGCCTCAACAGCATCATCTGCCGCTGATCCCAGCCTCGGAAACGCAAGCGGCGCTGAATAAGCTTCCCCTGTCCTGACCTCCGGCCGTCCTTCGGGGCGGCCTTTTTTATTGGTTGCGGCAGGGCGTTAAATCAGAATTTTTTTCTCGTGGTCTATCTGAATGGCGGGGTCCACGTAAACCTTGAATCCATGTTCCCTTGCCCTGATGGCGAAAGCCGAGTCGTCAGTGGTCATTTCCGCATAGGTTGCGCCGTTTTTCTCCCACTCCACGGTCCAGCTTGTGAACCATGGATAGCTCATGGACTCGAATACTCCATGCTTCACAACCATAAGGCCCAGGCCTGCATAACCGGCCTCGATGAGAGATTCCTTTTGAGCGAACTTTTTCATCTCCGCAACCAGATAAGGGCGCGGGGCGTCCTTCCCGGCATCCCATAGGCCGCAGGACGTGAAATTCATGTCGTTTATCTCTCCGTAGCCGGCATGTATGCGGTACCAGGCCGCGGCGATATCCACATCCCATGATATGAGTTTTTCTATTTGCCCGGCGGAGATCAGATTGTCGGCGTCTATCCATATCAGGCGGTCGTACTCGATCATCCCCTGGAAGGGCTTCTGGTCCTTGCGGCTTCCTCGACGGCCAAGACAGCCATTCCTGGAGAAATGGACCAGTCCGGATGACGCAAGGGAGACGATCACGGTCTTGCCTTTTGCCCGCAGTTCTTCGCGGGCCCTTTCAGCGTAGTAGGCCTGCATTCCGCTTGACGGGTTCCACGGCTGACAGAAAATGTAATCAACCTTTTCCATCGCGGATTATAGCACAAAAAGCCCCGGCAAAGTCCCGACACATAAATTTATATGTTTTCCCGCGGCACAACGCTAATATTCTGATTTTAAAGCGGATTTTAGGAGCGCGCCTGAAGGGATTTGAACCCCTGACCCTCGGCTCCGGAGGCCGATGCTCTATCCACTGAGCTACAGGCGCATCCAGAAAAAGTACTTGTTGAAAAATGTAATTTTTTCTTTTTTCTTGGGGTGGGCGATGGGGATTGAACCCACAACCACTGGAGCCACAGTCCAGTGCTCTGCCAATTGAGCTACGCCCACCATTTCAAAAAATAATAATAAAATCCGGCCTGCCGGAAAACAGAGAAGCAATCAGGCGCGATAGTCTATTTTACTAAGAGATTGTTTTTTAAGTAAAGTATAAAATTCAATTTTGCGCTGATGCTTTTTCGCCTATGGCCCCAGGGTCTTTTCATGCGCTGAAGCAAAAACTGGTTTAAAATAGGGGTTATGAAAAAATATGTTTTTTTTCTTGTCCTGGTGGTTCTTTTTGTGGCCTCCAGGCTTTTCTCCAGTTTGCCCGTTCACTCCTCTTCTTATTTGGTCATAATCGGGTTTCTTTTTCTTGGGATGCTCATAACGCTCGGAGGGTGTGAACTTTTTTCAAACGGCGTGGAGGGCCTGGGCGGAAGGTTCAACCTGTCACATGCCGCCACTGGAAGCCTGCTGGCCGCAATCGGCACCGCCCTGCCCGAGACGCTGATCCCGATCATAGCTCTTTTGTCCGGCAAGACCGGACAGAAGGAGGGCATCGCGGTGGGCGCCATCCTGGGGGCCCCATTCATGCTTGGCACGCTTGCCATGTTTTTCCTTGGCCTGACCGTGCTTGCCAGGGGGGCAATTAAAAAAAGAAAGGCGGAGCTGGCCCCTAATATAATTTCCCTCAAGTTCGAGGCCGGCTATATAATCTTCGCCATGGCCGTGGTCCTGGCCGCCTCCTTGACCGTCAGCCGGATAGCCTGCGTGCTTGCCGCCTTTCTGCTCTTGGGCTCTTACGTGCTTTTCTTCAGCCGCGCGCTGAAGCACGAGGCCCAGGCGGATGAAAAATACGATGAGGACTTCCATTTCGGTCTCTTTCTGGGGCTCCCGGCAAGGCGCAGGTGGCTTGCCTTCCAGACGGCGGTGGGGCTGCTGTTCATGCTGGAGGGGGCAAAACTGTTTGTCGAATATATCCAGGTCCTTGCCATAAGGTCCGGGGCTTCCCCTCTGATGCTATCATTTTTAATAGTCCCATTCGCAACCGAGTTCCCCGAGAAGTTCAATTCCATATCCTGGACGCTCAAGGACAAGGACACCCTGGCCATGGCAAATGTGACCGGCGCAATGGTTTTTCAGGCATCAATCCCCGTTTCAATAGGGCTCATGTTTACCCGGTGGGCCCTGGGCAGGGCTGAGCTGACAGCAATACTCATGGTCATCCTGATGATAATGATCATCAGGATAACTGTTTCGCTTAGAAAGGGGATACCTTTCTGGGTGTTGCTGGCCGGGGGCGTCCTTTACCTTGTCTATCTAGCGCAGGCTGTCAGGCTCGGACCGGCCTTCTGAGGGCCCGTTTACGGTTCATTCTTTTACTCTTTTTTCCCGTGGGCGTGGTCCAGGAATATCCTCAGTCTTTTTGCCCAGAACTCAAACGCCTCTTTTGCGGAGCCGTATTTTGTGAACCCCGAGAATTTTGACCCTGGCCTCTTGTCGATCGCGGCGGCAAGCCGCTCGTTGGTCATCGAATCAAGGAACTCAGCTTCCATGCTTGCGCTTCCCACGCCGGGATATTGTCCTGTAGCGCCTTTTCTTATGACGCTCAGGGCAAGGCCTATTGGCACAACGGTGGTCACTCCGCTTTTTACCGGATTGCCAGGCTCAATGCCCGTGATCGCCACCCTGACCCTGAGGACATCCGGTCCCGGCTCTGCCACTATCGGATAGGCCCCTTTCATCTCCTTTATGGCTGCTCGAGCAAACGAGTCAGCCAGTTCCTTCATGTCCTCGGGCCTGATGTCCTTGTATTTTGCGTCCTTGGCCAGATAGAACACCACCTGGTCGAACATGACCTTGTTATATTTGCTGAAGTCGGTGCCTTTCTTGATGTAGACCAGGGCAACGCCGCCGCTTGGGCCTTTCTTGAATTTGGGATATTTCCCAAGAAAACCGGAGTACTTTATGTGCTCGCTGGCACAGCCCGCACTCGCGGCAAGGACAAAGGCCATTAATATCAAGAAAACTCTTTTCCCTGTGTTTTTCATGATCTCCTCCTTGATCGCAAATACCTTTTCTGTCCGAATGTGCCAGGATGGAATGGGCTCTCAGCTTTTTCTTTTTGTCCATGGCTGATCTGTGGCATGTCTTTTATCCCCCTTTTTGAACTGAATTCTTTGCCAAATGGGGTTTTTTGTATGCCTGATGATAAAAATTTGTCGTTGCAGATTTTTTTTCTGCCGGTTGTGCGGTTTTTTAATACTTTTCAGTCGCCGGTCACGGGCCTGAAGTGGTATTCCGGGTTGAGATTTTTTTGGAACACGGCGCTTTGGTCAATCAAAGCAAGGCTGAGGCTTCTGCCTGCTTATCTGATTCCAATCTACTACAGGCATATGTCTTTTGCAACCGCAAGCAGTTGTCTTCAGGCTTTTTTTGCTTCCTTTGGTTGCGTGGTATCCTGTAGTTAGGAAAAGTGAAACCCGAAATGAGCTTCTCCAGACCAGATGAAAAAACATTGCAGGTCCGCCTTGCCGGGGACTGGACCCTCGGTGGTGACCTTTCCTGGACCGGGTGGTTCGCTGATGAGCTCCGCGCTTTCCCGGCTGTTGAGCGGGTAACGTTTGACACTGCTGGCCCCAGGAGCCGGGACACAGGGTTTCTGACCTTTCTGGTCAGGCTCGTTGGCGCATGCTTTTCAGGCACCAGTGTTGATAAACAAGGACTTCCCGTGGGCGTTCAACGGCTCCTTTTGCTTGCCTCCGCTGTTCCCCTGGCAAAAGGAGCTAAAAAAGAAGCTGCAAATATCTCTTTCCTTGAACGGACAGGGGAATTTGCGGTTTCATTCTGGAGGGGGCTTTTTGAAATGGCGGCTTTCATCGGCGAGGCGCCCAGCAGGGACATCGCGGGCGCGATCTTGTACCTTTGAAAAATCGCTGTCCGGAGGCAACGTCACGCCACTGCCTTCCGTTCAAGGTTTGGAAATAGCGTTCCAGAGTATGGCAGTTCTCTCAAGGACAGGGCAGATTTCGACTCTACTCCTAGGACATGCCGGTAGCGCAGGAATTCTTGGAGAGCCAACAATTACTTCTTTTCGTATTTCCAGAAACTATTGTATGGAGTGAGTTTGGTGAGGAACCCGGCACCCGTTTTTTCCATATATCCGGCTATTTCCGGCCTTACGAAATCCTCAAGCATTATATAGACAGTTTTGCCTGATGCGATGAGAGCCTGTGCCCCTCTCAATATATCTTCCTCAGCGCCTTCAACATCCATTTTAAGAACAAAGGCATCAAAGGAATCCATGCGGTCTTTAAGGACTGTATCAAGTCTGGTTGTAATTATTTTTTCACCGCCTCCCGGGACCTTTAATCCGCTGGTGCCGGGCTTGTCTGGATTGAATCTGAAATCCAGCTCCTTTCCGTCTTGGCTCCAGAGGGCGGTGTTAATTAGCTCGACATTCAATCCGTTCAAATCCTGCACATTTTGCTTCAGGAGCGCGTAATTCGATTTTGAAGGCTCGAACGCAATTGCCCGCAGTTTGGGGTTATTTTTGAAGTGATTTCCAACGATAACGCTGAAAGTTCCGATATCGCTGCCGATATCGAGGAAAAGGACATTCATATCTTTCGCAAGCAGACCATCTATTATTTTTAAGAGGTAGTTGACGTCCCTTCGTTCAAAAGCGGGCGAGGTGTTTACCATATCCGATGTGCCAGGCCTGATCCTGAAGAGGCCGAAGCGGGTTTCCACCTCGCTGATCCCCATCGGGGAGGGGATCTGTGATTCATAATCTTTAAATTTCATAAGCGAATATCTTATTTCATATAAGAACATCCCCAGCCTGGGCCTTTTAACCTCAAACCAGTTCAGAAGAACCTTGTGCAGGAAGTAACTGAAATAAAATGCTGCTTTTTGGCTGACTGGGAAACGGAATCGCATCTGGCATTTTAATAGAAACATTCAGAAAAATCAAAATAAAAGGAACAGCCCGGGCTCTAGTGCGAACCCCGCTTGTTCATGTAGTGCAGAAGCCTGCGCAAAGCGAACCGTGGCGTGATCCGGATGAGAAAAGCCGTCAAAAGTCTGTATTTGAAACTATAAACAGCGATCGGCTTCCCGCGCTTCATCATCCGGTAGCCGTACCGTGCCACTTCGGCCGGCGTAGTCCTGGTTGCCGCCATAAAATTGGCAGGCGCGATTCCGGCCGTACGGCTGAACGCAGTGCTGACCGGCGGCGGACACAACGCGGTCACTTTGACTCCGCTGCCCCGCAATTCCTCGGCCAGCGATTCCGAAAAAGCCAGGACGTAATGTTTGGTGGCATAATATACGCTCATCAGAGGGCCGGGCAGAAAGCCCGCCACCGATGCCACGTTCAGAATATGCCCTCGCCTTCTCGCAAGCATTGCCGTCAGGAACAGCCTGGTAAGCGCGGTCAGCGACGTGATGTTAACACCGATCATCCACTGCTGTCTGGCGAGGTCGGAAGCGGCAAAAGCGCCGTAGTCACCAAACCCGGCATTATTGATGAGACAATCAACCTCCACGCCAAGCGCCCTGACCTGATAGCTCACCTTTTCCGCTGCTCCAGGCTGGCTTAGATCCTGGGCAATAATGTGCACCTTGACACTCCGTCGCAGCTCGCCGGCGGCCGCCTCAAGGCTGGGCACGTCCCGTGCCACCATAATCAGGTCATGTCCGTCGGCTGCTGCGTGCCGGGCCAATTCGAGCCCGATCCCGCTGTTTGCTCCCGTGATCAGCGTGAAAAATTTATGGTTGCCGGTTAGCAAGGGGTGTATTCTCCTCCAGGCTTACTCGCTCGATTTCGGCTGCATGGTCCCAAATATTTTTTCCTCCAAGGATGCTTTCCCTATCGAGGAAGATTTAATTTGAACAGGAAAAGGCTTCATCCTTGATATCTACTATCAAAAGATACCTTGACTTTTATGTTTGAATGTACGTTTTTTTGATTTCTGGGATATCCCCAGGCGGACAGCAACCCTATTATGCAACCTGCCTTAAGGCAAATGAACATGAGGAGCGCCCTTGCAACAGCAAAATCCCAGAAGAAAAACTTTACGCTGGCCATGGCAGTATTTCG
>JAKAMR010000066.1 GCA_021812785.1 Nitrospirota bacterium | reverse complement strand
CCGATCTCATGATCGCCAGGATGAGCGGGAAAAGTCCGGATATCGGATCTTTCCTGGACCCGCTTGCGGACAAGTTCATGCTCATCACGGCCTTCATAGTGTTTCTTACGCTGCACATAATCCCGGTATGGCTTGCAATTGTGGTCTTGAGCAGGGATATAATAGTTATATTGGGATGGGGGTTGCTGAGCGTTTCCGGGGGGGCCGTCCGGATTGAGCCGACGCGGACGGGCAAGCTCGCAATAGCCGCGCAGTTTACCCTTTTGACGGCCGTGCTCCTGAAGATCAACTACGGCTACATCACGGAAGCCGTCATCCAGGCAATGGTATGGATAGCCGCCGGGCTGACGGCGGCCTCAGGCCTTCAATACGTGCAAAGAGGACTCAAGATTGCGTCAGAGAGAAAAGATCGGGGTTGAGATAGAAAGCGTGGCCCCCGGAGGCCTTGCGGCCAGGGCCGGGATCCACGCTGGAGACACGCTTATCTCCATAAACGGCAACAGGATCTCGGACCTTATAGATTTCTATTTCCACAAAGACGGCGGCACTCTGGACATGGAGTTCAAAAAGGCCGGCCGGGTGAAACTTGACATCCCGGAAGCCTGCGGTCCGGGGATATCCCTGAGGCATTTCCCCATAAAAAGATGCGGCAACCGCTGTGTTTTCTGCTTCGTGTCCCAGCTTCCGAAAGGCATGCGGAAGTCCCTTTACTTAAAAGACGAGGACTACAGGATGTCTTTTATCTACGGGAATTATATAACCATGGCAAACCTCAGCGATTGCGATAAAAAGCGCATAGCAACGCAAAGGCTGAGCCCGCTCTATATATCCGTCCACAGCACGGACAACGCGACAAGAAGGCAGCTGCTGGGGAATCCGGGTGCGCCGGACATCATGAAGGACCTGCGCTTTTTCAGGGAAAACAAGCTCCGGGCCCACACGCAGATAGTGCTTTGCCCCGGCATCAATGACGGAAAATCCCTGGCCAGGACCATCAGCGACCTCTATTCTTTTTATCCTTACATAATGTCCATAGCCGTTGTCCCGGTGGGCCTCACCTCTTTCAGCAAGGCAAAGATAAAGCCGGCCGGCGCCCAGGAAGCATCTGAAGCCCTGGACACGATAGCCCGGTTCCAGAAGCGCTTCAGAAAAAAACACGGCGAAAATATCGTATACGGAGCGGATGAGCTGTATATAAAAGCGGGGGTGGCCCTGCCCCCTGTGGCCGAATACGGCGATCTCCCGCAAATAGAAAACGGTGTGGGGCTGGTCCCGCAGTTTCTGCATGAGACCAGGAGGACGGGCCAGGCTAAAAACCCATCCGGCCTGAAATACCTGACCTTTACCGGGACATCCTTTTACCCGTATCTCGCAAAGTTCATTGAAAAACTCAAAAAACAGGGACACCAAATAACGTTGGTCCCGGTCGAAAACCGTTTTTTTGGCTCTTCCGTCACCGTCACCGGACTTCTTACCGGACGGGACGTTCTTAAAAGCCTCGAAGAACACGCCCCATCGCATGATATACTACTCGTGCCGGAAGCGGTGGTGAGAGATGGAGAGGATATATTCCTGGACGACGTGGCACTGACAGATATGGAAGCGGCCCTGGGAATCAGGACCATGCTTATCAGTGCGACTCCCCAGGGAATTTTGGAAGCCGTCGGGAGGCAGCCGGAAAAACAGGCAAGGCGGACATGAGAATGGAAACAAAAACAGAAACAAAAACAGAAAAAAACCAAAAAGAATTTTTCCTTTTGCCGGCATGGAAATAACCATGGAAATAACGGCGAGCACAAAACTTCTGGCCCTTTTCGGCCACCCGGTGGGGCACAGCCTCTCGCCCCAGATGCACAACGCGGCATTCGGGCGAACCGGCCTGGACTACCGCTACCTGGCCATTGACGTGAAACCGGAAGACCTGCAGGACGCCGTCAGGGCGGTGCGGGCCCTGGGCATCAGGGGAGTGAACGTTACGGTGCCCCACAAGGAAAAGGTTGTCCCGTTCCTGGATGAGATAGACAAGGAAGCCGCGTTTATCGGCGCTGTAAATACGATCGTAAATGACGGTGGGAGGCTGAAGGGCTTTAACACCGACGGCAGGGGTTTTATCCAACTGCTGGCTGAAGAGGGGATCGAATGGAAAGGCAAAAACATCCTTATCTGCGGGGCCGGAGGGGCATCGAGGGCTGTCAGCTATTATCTTTCTGAAAAGGCCCGCACGTTAAAGATATTCGACTTGGACAAGGAGAAGCTAGAAAAACTGGCCGGGGATCTGAACAGGATACGAAACAAAAAAAACGTGGAGGCGGCCAGGGATGTTCTTGACCTGGAGGGTATAGATATCCTGATTAATGCCACTCCGCTTGGGCTCAAGGAAACTGACCCTCTGCCCGCGGACCCTCTTAAACTGGCGCCGGGTGCGGTGGCAGGCGACCTCATTTACAGGCAAACACCTTTTTTGCGGGAAGCCCAAAAGGCAGGGCTCAGGACCTTCCACGGTCTTGGGATGCTGCTATGGCAAGGGGTGTTCGCCCAGGAGCTGTGGACCGGGGTGCGCCCTCCGCACGAAGTGATGCGCGAAGCCCTGCTTAAGGGGATGCAAGGCCATTAAAATGGCGGGTGTGAGCATGGCGCAATTAAGGAAATTCTTTCCGGCGCTGCTTCTTCTGGGAGCGGCCCTGTCGGCGTTTTCGATAAAGCAAAGGGCGAATGAACCCGGCCCGCAGAAACAGGCGGAATACCGCTCCTCGCTGTCAGATATAAACGTATTGAATATCGTTGACGGCAGGACGCTATGGTCCGCCACCTCGAAGAAGGCGGTTTTTTCCGGCGATGGAGGCACTGCAAGCCTTAGCGGCGTGGCGATAAACATACCCGCTGAAAATGCGCAGCTTACGGCCACCGGGGGGCAATATGACATGGACACCGGCATGCTTTCCCTGACCGGGGAAATTAACAGCCGGGTAAAAGGGTTCGATGTTAAAACCAGCTCCATGCAGATCGTGCCGGGCGGAAAGCTCAATACCGGAAGCAACGATATGGTCCTGCTCAGGAAAAAAGGTATCATGATACAGGGCCGCGGACTCGAGGCAAATCAGAAAAAAAATGTGAGGTTGGACAGGAATGTCAAGGCGATCTTTTACTAGCATATTTGTCTTTATGCTGCTTATGGTTTTTTCCTTTGTTTCCCTTTGGCCCGGACAAAATATCTGGGCTCAGGCTGCCTCCCAGGGGCAGGGAAAAACCGGGGCAACCGTAAAAAAAGGGCCTATCATTATAACCTCCGATACGCTTTCCGCGGACCAGTCCACTCATACCGCCGTTTTCGAAGGAAGGGTGGCGGCCAAAAATGACGGCATGGAGCTGTTCGCGGACAAGATGGTGGTGCACTACAATGAAGTGGGCGGGGTGAAGACCATAGACGCAAAAGGCAGCGTGAAGCTCATCAAGGAAGGACGCGTGGTGACCGCGGGGCAGGCTCATTTTGACAAGGCCAGCGACAGCATACTTTTCAGCGAAAATCCGAAGATAGTCCAGGCCAGGACCGAGGTCACCGGAACAACCATTACCTACTATGTCTCCACGGACAAGATGGACGTCAAAAACAGCAAGGTCTACATAGAAGGAAAATGACGGAAAAACGCGTCCTCAAGGCAACGGATATCACCAAAAAATACGGCCGCCGCACCGTGGTGAAAGGCATAAGCGTGGAGGTGCGCTCCGGCGAGACGGTGGGCCTTCTTGGTCCGAACGGGGCCGGCAAGACCACGAGCTTCTATGTGATTGCGGGCCTGCTCAGGCCGGAGGGTGGCAAGGTGGAGCTTGACGGCGAGGACATCAGCTTTATGCCCATGTACCAGAGGGCGCGCAAGGGCATAAGCTATCTCCCGCAGGAGCCTTCCATATTCAGAAAACTTACGGTGAGGGAGAACCTGCGCTCGGTCCTTGAGATAACCAACGGCCGGGGAAAGGCAGAAATAGAGGACCGGGTGGACACTCTCCTGGCCGAGTTCAATCTTGGCAATTTTGCCGAACGTGAAGGGTTCAGGCTTTCGGGCGGCGAACGGCGGAGGACCGAAATAGCCCGCTCCATAGCTACAGGGCCCGGCTTCATGCTGTTCGACGAACCTTTCACCGGGATCGACCCAATTGCTATAATAGAATTGAAAAAGATGCTAGGATATTTAAAAGACAAAGGCCTGGGGATACTGATAACCGACCACAACGTCAGGGAGACGCTGTCTATAACGGACAGGGCTTACATAATAAGCGACGGGAAGATCCTGTTCGAAGGGACCCCCGAAAAGCTCATCGCGGAACCCAGGGTCAGGGAAACGTATCTCGGGCAGGAATTCAGGCTCTAGAAATGGCGCTCGATAACCGTCTTGAAATAAGGCTCCTTCAGAAGCTTATCCTTACCCCCCAGCTTCAGCAAGCGATCAAACTCCTGCAGATGCCCCAGTTGGAACTTTCCCAGTCCCTGACCAACGAGCTTATGGAAAACCCTTTTCTGGAGGAAGTGGCTGAAGAGATCGCTTCCCTGGACGAGGACCCCGAAGGCCGCGAGGCGGCGGAGGCTGAGTCAGGGCTTGAACAGGAGCCGGAATCCGACTATTCCGAAGCCCCGCTTGAAAAGCTCATGAACATGACCGAAACAGACGATTATTTTGAGGAGCGTGGGTTCGACGGGAGAGACCTGGGTTACTTCAATCCCGGCACCGTCGCGCAGCCCTCTTTTGAGAGCTTCGTAAGCAAGGAAGGCGACCTGCAGGACCATCTGCTGTGGCAATTAAGGCTCTCCCCGGTAGAAGGCAGGATCAGGGAAGCCGCGGAGGTGGTGATCGGGAACCTTGATGAGAACGGATACCTGCAAGCCACTGTCGAGGACATCGCGGGCATGGCGGGCTGCACCGTGGAAGAGGCCGGACAGGTACTGAAACTCGTCCAGAGTTTCGATCCCACGGGGGTCGGCGCCCGGGACCTGCAGGAATGCCTTCTCTTGCAGCTGGACAGCCTGGGCCTCCGGGGAAGCCTGGTAGAGTCCCTGATCACGAATAACCTCCACGACCTTGAGAAAAAAAGATACAACCAGATCGCAAAACAGTATAACTGCGGAACCGATGAGGTCCTTGCCGCCGTCAAGGTGATAGAGAAACTGGAGCCGAAGCCCGGGAGGAACTATTCCAACGCCAGCCCGGTTTATGTAACACCCGATGTGTTCGTCGTGAAGAGCGAGGGAGAGTTCCACATAATCCTTAATGATGAGGGGCTGCCCAAGCTCAGGCTCACGCACCTTTACAAAAAGCTCATCTCCCAGAAAAACAGCCTCCAAAAAGAGGAAAAGCAGTTCATCGATGAAAAACTGAACCAGGCGAAATGGCTGTTAAAGAGCCTGGACCAGAGGAACAGAACCATATACAAGGTCGCGGAAAGCATACTGAATTTCCAGCGCGATTTCTTTGAAAAAGGGAGAAGCCAGTTAAAACCCCTTAACCTGAGGGACATGGCAACAGAGCTCGGGCTGCATGAAAGCACCATAAGCAGGGCCACCTCAAGCAAGTACCTGGCCTGCGACCGCGGGCTTTTCAGCCTTAAATTCTTTTTCTCGGGCGGAGTGCAGGGCAGCAACGGTAAGGTCTCCTCCACATCGGTCAAGGACCTGATAAAAAAGATGGTGTTGGAGGAAGACACTCAAAAACCCTTAAGCGACCAGGAAATCGTGGCCTTATGCAAAGGCAGCGGGATAGAGATAGCAAGACGGACCGTCGCAAAATACCGTAATGAGCTCAAGATAGCGCCTCAGAGCCAGAGAAAGCGGTTCAATCAATAATATGGATAGCGAGCGTACTTTGGAGCGAGCGAGTCAAATAATTAAAATCCTTACATTCGATGCCCGCAGGGCATAAAATGGATAGCGAGCGTACCCCAAAGGGCAAGCGAGTGAATGCAATCAATGTTGATACCTTACATTCGATGCCCGCAGGGCATAAATCCAGGAGGGAAATTTTGAAATGAACATAGTAACGTCTGCAAGGCATCTTGAACTTACCCCGGCGCTGAAAAATTACGCGGAGGAAAAGGTCGCGAAATTCGACCGGTATCTGACTAACGTATCGGAAGCGAAGGTCACCCTTATCCTGGAGAAGAACGTCCATAAGGCGGAGATACTGTTAAACGTAAACGGCATCCTTATATGGGCGGAAAGCTCCACCGGGGACATCTATTCCTCCATCGATGAGGTGATAGACAAGCTGGACATGCAGGTCAAGAAATACAAAGGGAAGCTCACCTCCCACAGGAAAGGCGAAAGCGACAAGACCGCCGTGGGCGCTTCCGCCCCCGTGGATGAAGGCGGCAGGATAATAAAAACCAAGCGCTTCGGCATAAAACCGATGACCCCGGAGGAGGCCTCCCTTCAGATGGAGCTTCTGGACAAGAACTTTTTCATCTTCACCGATGCCTCAACCGGGCAGATAAATGTTATTTACAAACGCAATGACGGCAATTACGGCCTCATCGAACCGACAAAATGATGCCCGCGCAAAAAAGGGAAAGCCCGGGAAGGAAGGCGGAAATATCCAGGAGCATCCGGGAAAAAAGCCGTTTATAGTAGTAATTACGGGGCTTTCAGGCTCCGGCAAGACTCTGGCTCTGAGGGCCATAGAGGACAGCGGTTTTTTTTGCGTTGACAACCTTCCACCGGAGTTCATTGAAGAGTTCGCGAAAGTGGCCGCGGACAGGAAAGACGTGGCCAACGTGGGGATAGGGATAGACATAAGGGAACGCGGGTTTCTCCAGGGAATGGATGCCGCCATCGACTCCCTGCGCAAAAGCCACAGGATAATGATCATCTTCCTGGAGGCCTCAAGGGACGTCATAATACGCAGGTTCAAGGAGTCCAGGAGGCCCCACCCTCTCCATGGCGAGAGCATCGAGGACAGCATCGATACCGAAATGGTTGTCCTCAGGTCCATGCGGGAGCAGGCCGACAGGATCATCGACACCACGGCACTGACCCCGCATCAGCTCCGGGCACTGATAACTTCTCTCCTTGGCCTTAAAGGCTCCGGCTTCCGGGTGCTGGTCACTTCCTTCGGGTTCAAGTTCGGGGTGCCCCAGAACGCGGACCTCGTCTTCGATGCCAGGTTCCTGCCCAACCCTTTTTTCGTTGATGAGCTCAAGAGCCTCTCGGGGCTCGACGAGCCGGTAAAAAAATTTGTCACCGCCCAGCCGCTTGCCATGGACTTCATAAAAAGACTCGAAGACCTTCTGCAGTTTCTCATCCCGCAATATATGGGTGAAGGAAAGTCCTCTCTTACCATCGCGATAGGGTGCACCGGCGGAAGACACCGCTCACCGGTCCTGGCGGAGATAATGGCCGCCAGACTGGCAAAGCCGGGCGTGCCTGTAAACGTTTCCCACAGAGACTTGTAAGAATGCATTTCACGCTCCAGCCGGGTGACGAGACCCAACGGCTTGACACCCTGGTGGCGGCAAGGGCGGGGATCACCCGGTCCCAGGCCAAAAGGCTCATCGGCCTTGGGAAGGTCCTTGTGAACGGAACCCCCGCTGCAAAGGCGGGAGAAAAACCGGGAGAAAACGCGGTAGTGGAAGTGGAGGTCCCCGGCCCCTCGCAGGACGTCCTGAAGCCGGAGCCTCAGCCTTTGTCCCTTGCCTATGTGGACGATTACCTGGCCGTTGTTGACAAGCCCGCGGGCATGGTGGTGTATCCGGGGGCCGGCCACCCGGAAGGGACCCTTTTAAACGTCCTGGCACACCATACGGGGAAGCTTGCGTCAATAGGCGGCCCCCTGCGGCCGGGCGTCGTGCACAGGCTGGATAAGGACACAAGCGGCCTCATGGTCGTGGCGCTGGAAGACAATGCGTACTACGGACTCCTTGAGCAGTTCAGGACCCGCTCGATCAAGCGCATGTATGAGGCGCTCATATGGGGCGCGCCCAAAGAAAACGAAGGCACTATAACGCTTGCCATAGGCCGCTCCGGGACTGACAGGAAAAAAATGTCCACCCGCACCAGGAGAGGAAAAGAGGCCGTGACCAGGTGGAAGGCACTGCGGAGATTCAGAAACGCCAGCCTTATCCAGGCGGTGCTCGGCACCGGCAGGACGCACCAGATAAGGGTGCATCTTGCCTCCCTGGGCCATCCCGTGCTGGGAGACAGGACATACGGGCGGAAGACCTCCATAGAGCTTGGCGGGCGCAAGGTCATGGTCCCCAGGCAGATGCTTCACGCAAAGACCCTTGGTTTCATTCATCCGGTCACGGGGGAACCCATGGAATTTGAGGCCCCGCTGCCGCCCGACATGGCGGAAATGCTTGAAAGGCTGGAGGCCGATCAGTGATGAAGCGCGCCCTTTTTTTGTCTGTGCTGGCCGCTACCCTGCTTTTTTCCTTTTTTAACTTTAAAACCGCACTTGCCCTGCCGGTGGATGTGACAGGCCTTTGCTTCTCACCCAACGGCGGCTGCACAAGGCTGGTTGTAAACCGCATCGATCAGGCATCGGGCAGCGTCTGGGTAATGTCCTACAGTTTTACGTCCGCCCCTATCGCCAAGGCCCTGTTGCGGGCCAGGAGGCGCGGCGTGGATGTGCAGGTCGTAATGGACCGAGACGAGGAAGAAAGGCTGCCTTACGAAGTCCGCATGCTCATTGAACGGGGCGTACCAGTTTATGTGGACAGGGAGGCGGGCATATTTCATGACAAGGTGATGATCATAGACGGCAACACGGTGATCACTGGCAGCATGAACTGGACAAAGGCGGGGGAGCACTACAACGCCGAGAACCTGATCGTGCTCAAGTCACGGAAACTTGCCGCGTATTACCTCAAAAATTTCCAGCTCCATGAAGCCGCTTCCGTGAGGGTCCAAAACGTGCCCGCAAGGCAGCCGGGCCCTTCCAAATGGTTCTTTAAAAAATGGTAGACGTACCATATGCCAAATAGTACACGGCTTTTTTTGTAGTATCGACTAGCGCTCCCATTTTTTCCGCTTCATTTTTGGCAATTTTGGAAATGCATATTTTCAAAGCTAATCCTTCTTTTTTGCCGTCGCCACGCCGCATACGGCATGACCTGAGCTCATGATAAAGTCAACATGAACTGTTTGTGTGGCCAATTTCATAGGCAGGCGGATTATGATAAGGGCTGGAGGGGCCTTTTTAATGGCCGAAACCGGAAAGGAGTTTTTTGTTTTTCTTAGCCTGGGGTGTTTATTGAACGTTTTAAAATTGAACACTTTGAACAGGTCAGGATAAAAAATACTTTAAAAACGTGGGGTTGTAATTTTCAGTCTGAACGAAAAACACAAAATGGGCAGCGAGCGGCAAGCGAGCTAACTATGACAAATCAGAAATTCCTTACATTCGATTCCCGAAGGGAATAAAAAAGGGGACTGATCCTGCCCATATCCGATCCACTTCGCTCCCCCAAAAAATATGGCGGACGCACGAAAAAACAGCTATAATTTTTCCGATTGCCTTCTGCATTGAAATCCTGGTTTCACGGAGGACACATTCATGATGGATTCATCACTTGAACTTATAAGAGAGCTTACGGAGGCATCCGGGATCTCCGGCTATGAGCGGGAGGTGCGCGATATAATCCGCAGGCATTTAAGCGGCATTGCCGGCATAGAGCAGGACGGGCTTGGCAGCATAGTATGCAGCAGGAAGGGGGACTCCGACAGACCAAGGATCATGCTTGCCGGGCACATGGATGAAGTGGGTTTCATCGTCAAGCTTATAACCGATGAGGGGTTTTTGAGGTTCAGCACTGTTGGCGGGTGGTGGGGGCACGTGATGCTTGCCCAGCGCGTGCTCATAAAAGGCCGCGCGGGAGATGTCATGGGGCTCATAGGTTCAAAGCCGCCCCACATACTTAACGAGGAAGACCGGAAAAAGCTCCAGGAGCCAAAGGACATGTACATCGATGTGGGGGCCACGTCGGCGGAAGAGGTCAGGTCCCTTGGCATCCGCCCCGGAGACCCGGTGATCCCC
Source organism: Nitrospirota bacterium (assembly GCA_021812785.1). The sequence continues at coordinate 5,745 of JAKAMR010000066.1, read as the reverse complement.
GTCTGCCCGTTCACCGTGATGGGCACCGGAAAGACCTTCATGGGCAAGGCCTTTGACGACCGCATCGGCTGCGCCATGATGATAGACGTGATGAAGGGGCTTGTGGGCAAACGCCATCCAAACACATTGTACGCCGCAGGCACCGTCCAGGAGGAAGTGGGCCTCAGGGGAGCGCGCACCAGTTCCTGGGTGGTGGGGCCCGATGTGGGCATAACAATGGAGATAGCGGTAGCGGGCGACGTACCGGGGATAAAAAAGGAAGAGGCTCAGGCGAAGCTTGGTAAAGGCCCGGTGATACTGATACAGGACGGCTCAATGATACCTAACCTGAAGCTCAGGGACCTGTTCATCGATACGGCGGAGGAGCTAAGTATCCCATATCAACTGGACGTCATGGAGAAGGGAGGCACGGACTCCGGGGCCATACATCTGCACAGAAGCGGGGTGCCGAGCCTGGTTCTGGGCGTGCCTACCAGGCATATACACAGCCACGCGGGCATCATGCACCGGGAAGACTATCATCACGCCGTACAACTGGTGACGGCCGTCGTCCAGCGGCTTGACGCCGCAACCGTTTCCGGACTGGTTGAATAGGAGGATGTGATTTTAAATAAAAAATCTAATTCCAATTAATAATTGATTTCATAAAGAACATTTGACATTGACACCGCACGGGCAATCTATTAGTCTTTTTCATGCTTTTTAAAAAAAACCCGGTGCCATCCTGATTGCATCTATTTCCCTAAGCCCGCCCATTAACCGCCAGCCCACTTAACCGTTATAAACGAGCGCCCATGACGGGCAGATGAGGGGAGAAACAAAAAACATGAAAAAGAGCAAAAGAGAGAAAATGAGCTCAAAAGGCATTGGAGGATTTTTAGCCGCCGCATTTACCTTTTTGACAATTGCCATACTTGCGTCGTGCCAGAGCGGCCCGCCCCAGATCAGCATCCAGGGTGCAAGGGCCCAACTTTCACCGGCGATATACGGAGAGGCCATGGTGACAATGACTATCAACAATACTGGGGGGGCCGACGTGCTCAAAGGCGTCAGCATCGATATCCCCGGTGCCTCCGCAATGCTCCATATTATGAAGGGAAATCGCATGACGGAGGCCGCAATGGTCAAGATCCCGGGCGGAAAGGCCACTGTGTTCAAGATGGGAGGCAGCCATATCATGTTAGACGGCATGCCAAGGAGCATGGCCGCTGGCTCCGCATTTACCATGACCCTGTTGTTTGAGAAATCGGGCGCAAAACAGCTGCGTCTGAAACTTGAAAAGGCCCCCGCAGCGCCCATGGCGATGCCCATGAGCTAAAGATATTTTTGTTTCTCCGCCGGCAAGACAAGGGGGCAGCATGAAGAATATGAAAGGTATGTGGTCATCCTTTTTTTCCTTTTCCCGGCCTCATGTTTTAAAATAAGATTCATAAAGAGATCGAAAGGCGGCCGCGATGGCTTATAGAGAGAAACCGCAGACTGAAAAACCCGCTCCCAAAAAAAAGACAGGCCGGAGGATCTTAACCGCCGTCATTATCATTCTTTTGATGCCGGCCGGTTATTTTCTGCTCATTTTCGGCAATGGCAATTTTCACGCTGTGACGCCGGGGGAGGCGTACAGGTGCGCCCAGCCCGATTACAACCGGCTTGAATATTACATGAAGACTTACGGGATAAGGAGCATTGTCAACCTGCGCGGCAGTAACCCCGGCGACAAGTGGTACCAGGATGAAATAAGGTTCAGCCTGGCCAACGGGATAAAACATTATGACGTTGCTCTTTCCGCCACCACGGACCCCACAGCCGCACAGATGAGTGAGCTCATGATGATAATACGGAGCGCGCCCAGGCCGGTACTGATACACTGCAAGTCCGGGGCCGACAGGTCCGGACTGTTTGCCGCGATGTGGAAGGAAGTTGCCGACGGAGAAAACAAATCAGAGGCAGATAAACAGCTTTCGATCCGTTACGGGCATATGCCCGTTGGAGGCACAACCGTGATGGACCATGTCTTCCTTTCATGGCAACCGGCCAGATAAAATCTCTGGCCGGGAAAATAAATTAAAAGATCAAAAAAAGCCGACCTGGGGGCGCGTCTGTACGATGTAATACTGCCCTCCCGAAAAAGCCCCTTCGATGTCCTGGGGCGGGCCCATCGCCTCCTCCACCGCCATGCCCAGCCTGGCTATTCCGGTTAACAGTCCGTCCCTGAATTCTTCATCCCATACCAGAGGGGTGTCAGAGTAATCCAGCACCCTTTTTACCGGAGAAGGCAGAACAAAGCTGTCATAAAGGCCTGCCCCGGCGTACCCCTCAAGGTCCTCCCCGTTGGAATCGGAGCGGAATATGAGGCCGCCGCCGAAAAGTCCCATGCTTTTGCTTGGAAAAGAAAGGGGCTTTGGCTTCCCTCCATCTTTCCTGCACACGAAATCCAGCGCCCTTCCCGGATAATTTGCGGCCAGGCTTTCTCCCAGTCCCAGCACGGCTTGGGCAAATACCTCCCCGCGGTCCCCGGAGACCGGGTTTGCGGTATGTATCACAAAACTGTAATCCGCTTTCACCACCTCCTGAATAAGGACCGACATCACAAGATCCTCATGATTAATGCCGTTCGTAATGCGGCTCAGGTACGCTCTTTCATTCCACTTAGAGGCCCATACGCTCTTTATGCATTGCCAGGCGTTTTCCCAATCAGAAGGCCAGGGAAGTCCGGCCCCGGTCATAATCTCCTTAAGCGCACTTTCCAGTTCGCCCGGCGGTGTAAGGCCAAGGACAACTTCCTTCATGCGGGGAAGTGACCCAATGCCTTCCGCAGGCCCGGCCGCAAGCTCCTGGAGAAGCCTTTCATATTCCAGGGCAGACCGCCTGTTCGCCTCACCCGAGAGCACCTTGTCAAAAACCCCGAAAGGGAGGGCCGCCGAGCGAGGCATCTTTATCCATGAAGGGAGCCTGTCCCGAACGATCTTCAGGTTGTTGGACTTATACCCCACTTTTTGGGCGGTGAAGCCCTGCATGGCAATGGCATAGGACGTAAACCGGTGCCTTATCAGCGTGGCATGCGCCTGCCTTGCGCGCATGGGCGCTTCCTCTTCCCCCGCAGCCTCCCTGAAAGAAACAGCGTTCATTCCGTGCTCCTCAACCATAAGCAGCCGTCCCCTGAAGGATTTCAGTTCTTCCAGTTCCGGCCCGTCGAAACAAGTGGCAAAGAGCACTCCCGAGTTCCTGGCCCTTATCGCCAGATGTGAAAGGCTGTCCACGATCACGGGCGTCACTATGGCCGCGACCCCGCGCGGTATCTCCTCATCTCCCGCCACCGAGTTTGCCGCAACGACCACCGGCCGCAAAAAGTCTTTGCCCTGTATCTCCTTAAGGGCATTCACAACAATGACCTCTCCCACGCCTTTGCCCCCGCTTACGACCAGCCAGTCGCCCAGCCCCGCGCTTTTCCTCAACACCGGACCAAGCGCGCTTAAAAGCGCGGACAGCGCAAATACCGGGCGGCCGCGAAGGACCTCTTCCGTGAACAGATCGACCGTCCACGGCGAGGCATGGAACTCCCTGCCAAGATATGCGGCCCTGGGCTGAAGCATATCATGGAAATGCCTTGAGGCGGAGCCTATGGCCCTAAGCATACGCTCAACCGCAGCCTCCGCGCGCAAAGACCATTCCATGCCAGCATCACCCGCATTTTCAAGAAGCCGCCAGAACTTAAGCGATAAAGAGAATTCCTCGCTGGCATGCGAGAGGGAGACATTCTCAAGAGCAAACCCCGTTGCGCGGACGATCTGTAATTGGGTGAGATGCCCCAGGCTTCGTTCCACGACCTGACGGACGAAACCCTCCAGCGCCATATCCAGGAAGAGGAGGTCCCGGACCCTGTGGGCTGGCCCTGAGGCAAAAAGCTCTTTTGAAAGCCGTCTGCGGGCTTCGAGCGCCTTTTCAAGCAAGGCCTCATTATCCTGCGTGCTCTGTTTTTCCAGGAGGAAATCCAGCAGGGACGACATGACGGCATCCAGAAGATGTTTCGCGTTTAGTACGGCAGTCCCCAGGTCGGCGCCCGAGTGCACTTCCTTAAGGATGTGAAGGAAGTGCTCAAAATCATTTATAAGGGGGTCCTTCAGATGCGGAATGAAGTCCGGGTCCGTCGTTATTGGCCTTTCATAGCTTCTGATGCGCTCCCGCGTTATGCCGCCCTGTTCGAGTTTACGGTAAAAACGGTCCAGGTCTCCGCCGGAGCGCAAAAATTCCAGGTAGGCTTCACATATCACAACATCATCGGGCGTTGTGTTATTGTGCAGTTTCTGGTGCCACTCTTCCATGAAGTGGCCCGCCATCTCTTTTATGTGGTGCCGGTGCATGATGTTCAGCACCTCGTCCCGGACGCGCTGCGCGTTGCTGCCCCTGCCCAGGGTAGACATTGCAAGCCTTATTACCTCGCGCTCCGCAGGCCGGGCCCCGGAGAACCTGTCCGCGAGCTTCATGGTCAGCCGGTCCATGGAGTGCCCAAGCTCACGGGGCTTCGTATTATAATTTCTCTGCCAATCGAGCTGCCGCAGGGCGGAAAAACGAAGCCAGACGTAGATCAGCCACAGGCATTCGAGGTCGTCCCTTCCGATACGGTCAAGCAATTCATAACACAGGTCAAACCGGTGCATCAGGGTCCAGGACTGCTTTCCAGTCTCTTTTTCTATTATCTCGCGCGCGATGGAGTCACATGAGGCAAGCGGACCAGGAGGGGCAGGCGAAACTTCCGCGGCGGATATCCCGATACGGTAATTGCGCCCACGGTTGTTGTCCCAGCGTCCCTCATCGGGAAAGAAAAGCACAAAGTTCAGCCACTTGGCGCCGGGTGTTTTTTCAAACCTGATGATTACCCCCCCATTTTTTCCCTCAAGCGGCGTCTGCACCGCGGAGGAACCAAAAATCCGGCTGCCCTCGGGCCAAAGATCCTGCGGGGGTATGCGCCATGGTTCCTGGGGGGAATCACTTATCCCCCAATGGAGGACACACTTCTTCGCAGTGTCCCCGCTTAAAGTTATCTCGGTCCTGCCAGAAAGCTCCTGCACCCGGACCGCTATGAGCACGCCTGAACCGGTCTGTATTTTTTCTTCTCTGTTCATGGATGCCTTACCGTCAAATGACCTTTTTATTTTGTTTTTATTTTATGGATGTCTTATTTATAGTTTACTTGAAAAACCAAAAACCTCTGCGGTTTCCGACGCCCAAAGCAAATCAAAAGGAAGGTTGCGGACTTCTCTATGGGATGTATAATTTAAAGCATGAAGAGAATCGCGCTTGCATCATTCGTTTTAATGTTACTTTTGATCCCGGCCTGCACCAGGCCGGTAATAAAAGAGAACCTTCTTGAGGAAGGTACAAGGGATGTGTCCTTGTCCGCGCTTTCCGCCAACCAGAATTTGTACAGGGGAAAGCTTTTCATTCTTGGGGGCATAATAGCAAACACCACGGTGACGGATGAAGGCACGGTTATAGAGGCCCTTTATGTGCCGGTGGACGATAAAGGCTATCTTGAAGAGGCGCCGGGCCGCGGAAGATACCTCGCCATCTGGCCTAAAGCAAGCGGCATACTGGACCCCATGCTCTACAGGCGGAACAGGGAGATAACGGTTGCCGGTACATTCGAGGGGCTACGGAAAGGGAAACTGGGAAAGACAACCTACTTATTCCCCGTTTTTGATGCGGTACAGGTATTTCTCTGGAAAGAGGCCCCCTACTATCCAGATC
>JAKAMR010000131.1 GCA_021812785.1 Nitrospirota bacterium | reverse complement strand
TCTATCTTGTGATCAGGCGTTTTGTGCTCGGGGTGTTTTCTTCGGGGCCGGGCGTGGAGCTTTCGTTTGCCCGGTTAAAGCTCATATCCATGGTATATTTCGAGCATTTCAGGCTTTTTGTTTTCCCATATCATCTGAACGCGTTTTATGCGTCGAGTAGAATAGTTTTCAGCCCTGTTAAGTGTTTGTTTGCCATTTTGGGCGTTCTGCTTCTGCTTTATGTTTCCCTGAAAAAGAAAACTCCGGATGTTGTTAGGGCGGGGGCGCAGTGGATATTCTGGGGGCTTCTGCCGGTTTCGAACATTGTGCTGATACCGAGCGCCCCAGTGGCAGAACGGTATCAGTACACGGTTATTTTCGGTTTTGTCCTTATACTGGGATATCTTCTGGATCAGATCCAGAGAAGAAAAGTTCTGGCAGGCTCTGTCCTGGCCTCCGCCATCGTACTGGCTCTCGGCGCTAGGACATTCGAGAGGAATTTCGCCTGGCATGACGATGTCAGTCTGTTCTCCAGCATGGTCCGATCCGATCCCGGGAGCTCAAAGGCGCACTGTTTTCTGGGTTTGACTTACGAAAAGAAAGGCATGCTGGAGATGGCTGAAAAGCAATGTGATGCGGCCCATAAGCTTGATCCGAATTATGGGGAAGCATTTGCATGCCAGGGGCTCATCTATGCCAAGCAGGGCCTTCCCCTGGAATCGATGGCAGCGTTCCAGAGGGCGGTGAAGGCGGCTCCGGATTCAGAGGAAGCCCATATGGACTTGGCTGTGGCCTATATGAACGAAAACATGGCGGCGGACGCCGAGCGGGAGTTCAGGACCGTCATCAGTCTTAACTCCGATTATATGGGCGCGCATATGGACCTTGCGGAACTTTATCTGAAAGAGAAAAGGAACGGGGATGCGGAGCGCGAATTCAAGGATGTGCTTGAGCTCGATCCGGACAAAGCCAAGGCCCATTCCGGTCTTGGCCTGATCTATGCCGGACGCGGTGACCTGAATAACGCCATTCCGGAATTCAGGAAGGCCCTTTCCCTGAACGCTTCACTGTTAGGGGCGCGGCTGAATCTTGCGGTAGCTTATGCGAAAGAGGGCGGTTATCAAAATGCCGCCGCCGAACTGCAAAAGGTCCTCAAGCTGTATCCAGGCAATGCGCAGGCAACAGAGTACCTGAGTGAAATAGAAGGCGTCAAGGGAAAGCAATGAGGAACAAAAAAATATTGGCCTTGCTGGTGCTTGTCGTTTGCATTGTGTATGCAAACAGTCTCTCCTCCGGCTTTGTCTGGGACGATAAGCCGCTTATCGTGCAAAAACAGCTTCTTTTCAGCCATCCGTCTAATGCTGCCAGGATATTGATTTTGTCGGATGCCCCCCTTGAACTGAAAACTCCGTACTACAGGCCGTTAAATACTCTTACATACATGCTGGACCATTATCTCTGGGGGTTGCATCCCTTCTGGTACCACTTGGAAAATGTCCTGCTGCACGTTCTTGTAGTAATAGTTTTTTACCTCCTTTTGATGGAAGTGTTCGGAGATGGAAAGCTCGCATTTATTGCCGCGGCTCTATTCGCGGTGTACCCCGTTAATGCGGAGGCGGTGGACTTCATCTCGGCGAGAAATACGCTTTTGTGCGCATTGTTTTCAATGGCCTCCTTTCTTTTTCTGGCAAAGGGCAAGAAGGTCCTGCCGCTTTTGGCCTATTTCCTTGCTCTCCTCAGCGAAGAGCCCGCGGTGGTTTTGCCTTTTTTTCTCCTTTCAATGGAACTTACCGGAGGGTTATCATCCGGTGAAAAGGGGCCTAAAATAAAAAAAGCTGTTCTGGCCGGTTTTTTTGGTGTCACGGCGGTTTATTTCATCATCAGGCATCTTGTCCTTGGGACGTTCATTGCCAGGCATGGGATCATGTTCTCCCAGCGCAGGCTAAAGCTTATAACGGCGGTCTATTTCGAACATTTCAGGCTCATGCTTTATCCGTTTATACTGAATGCGGACTATACCATGAAGCAGATTTCTTTCAGCTATTTTAAAAGTATTGCCGCGGCCTGCGGTGTTTTTTTGCTGCTTTATCTTTCGTTGAGAAAAAAAACGCCCGCCCCTGTGCGGGCTGGCGCCCAATGGATATTCTGGGGGCTTTTGCCGGTTTCGAACATTGTAAAGATACCGAGCGCTCCGGTGGCGGAAAGGTTCCAATACATGATAGTTTTTGGATTCGTTCTGATCGCCGGGCATTTTTTGTCCGGCTTGCAAAAAAGAAAGGCATTGGCAGGATATGCGGTTTTTTTTGTGCTGGTCCTGGCGCTTGGTTTCAGGACGTTCGAGAGGAATTTTATATGGAAAGACGATGTCAGTCTGTATTCCAGCATGATCAAGTCGGACCCTGAAAACTCCATGGCCCATTATGATCTGGGGAATGTTTACGAGAGGCATGCTGAACTGGAGAACGCTGTGCTGGAGTTCAGGACGGCTTTGGCCATTGACCCATACAACGTTAATTCCCTGGTGGATATAGGGGTGGCTTTCGCGGAAGAGGGCCGTCTGGACGACGCCATAGGTGAATTTAAAACGGCCCTGGACCTAGACCCTAAAAATATTATGGCGATGTCGGATATTGGCATGGCTTATGAGAAGGAAGGTCTTTTCAAGGAGGCGGCTGCGGAATTTCAAAATGTCCTGAGGCTGGCCCCCGGCGATACCGCGTCGATCGGGTGCCTTGACAAAATTAAAAAGCGGACGGGGAAGCAGTGAAAAAGGCGAATGCCATCCTTATTCTTTTGCTGATTTCATTGGCCGTTTACTCAAACAGCTTGTTTTCCGGGTTTGTATGGGATGACCATACACTTATCGTCCAGAAACAGTCTTTTTTCAGCCATCCGGAAAACGTGTTCCGTGTTCTGGCTTCCCCGGATGCGCCCCTTGGAGTAGAAACCCCATATTACAGGCCGTTAAATACCCTTTCCTACATGCTGGACCATTATCTCTGGGGGGTTCATCCCTTCTGGTATCACCTGGAAAATGTCCTGCTGCACGCTCTTGTTGTAATGGTTTTTTACCTCCTTTTGCTGGAAGTGTTCGGAGATGGAAGGCTGGCCTTTATTGCCGCCGTGCTGTTTGCCGTGTATCCCGTAAATGCTGAGGCTGTGGATGCCATATTCAACAGGAATGTTCTATTTTGCGCGTTGTTTACCCTCGCCTCCCTGCTTTTTCTGGCAAGAGGCAGGAAGAAAATGTCCTTTTTGGCATATTTCCTTGCCCTTTTGAGCAAGGAGCCCGGGATAGTCCTGCCTTTTTTCCTTCTTTCCTTCGGGCTGACCACTGGGGGGAAATTCAAAATAAAAAAGGATGTCCTTGCAGGATTTTTGGGGGTCACTGCAATCTATCTTGTGATCAGGCGTTTTGTGCTCGGGGTGTTTTCTTCGGGGCCGGGCGTGGAGCTTTCGTTTGCCCGGTTAAAGCTCATATCCATGGTATATTTCGAGCATTTCAGGCTTTTTGTTTTCCC
>JAKAMR010000130.1 GCA_021812785.1 Nitrospirota bacterium | reverse complement strand
TATCTGGGCAACACCATAAATCCGGCTTGCGTTTTGGCCAGGGACCATCATGAAAAACGGGACGGGTCGGGATATCCCAGAGGCTCAAAACTGACGGATATTTTCTCCGAGATTACCTCTGTTTGCGACATATATGACGCTCTGCTGTCTCCAAGGCCATACCGGACCGCTCCATTTGATAACCGGTCGGCTCTTGAAGAAATAACAAAAATGGCGCAGGAGGGCAGAGTACGCTGGGAGATCGTAAAGGTGTTTGTGGCCCTTAACCGCAGGAGGAGCACGCCTCATGGGCAGGCTGATGTGTCACTCGATTACAGAGGCGAGCCCCCGGCAAACAATCTGTACGGCATACTCGAAAACGGCCATCATGGTAAAGCACGTAGTATTCCGCCGCCGGACCGGGCAATGGAGGAAAACCCCTCTGTCATGGCCGGACAGGAGGATAGGGTTTTTCCCATAGACGGCTGGTATATCTTTCAAGGACGCCGGCTGCCTTATTACCGCATACTGTTTGAGCAGTCGCCTGACGGCATTCTGCTTTTAAATGCAGAAGGGGAAGTGGTCCACTTCAACGGTGCCGCGCATTGCCAGACAGGATATACAGAGGAAGAGTTTGCAGGGATCCATATCTCCAGGATATTTCCATTCATAGGCGAGGGAGGCGTTCAGGCCGCGATCAATGATTTTTTGGCGTCAGGAAGCGGCGGATTTGAAACCGTATGCCTGACCAAGAACGGCGCCGCTAGGAACATATATATCACCAGCCGGGCAATAAACCTGTCCGGGCGTGTTTTTTTCCATATGGTCTTCCGCGACATAACCAGGCAAAAGGAAGGGGAAGAAGCGCTGCTTGAAAGCGAGGCTAAATACCGCTGCCTGGTCGAAAGCATGGGCGATTCGATATACGTTGTGGACAGAGACTATAAATATGTATTCATGAACAAAAGACAGGCAATGCGGATGGGCCTTTCGGAAAATGCATACGCGGGGCGCTCCTATAGTGAATTCCACACTCCTGAAGAGACCGCTGGTTTTATCCGGGACGCCAAAAGGGTATTTGAAACAGGAGAGCCTTCGCGTCATGAATATACAAGCAAGAGAGACGGTAGGCAGTTTATACAGATTCTGAGCCCAATAAGGTATAAAGAAGGGAAAATGGCGGTCGCGGTTATCTCCAGGGACATAACCTCGATCAAGGTGGGGTAGACATGCGCAGGCGCTATTGATGATAATAGGTAAACCGGCTGTCCTTACAATTGATGAGGAGCCCGGTTTTTTATCTGGCAAAATTGGCGAGGTGGAGGGCCTCGGCTAAAATGTCCGCCCCTCTGCTATCACAAAAAAGACAGATGGTAAATTTTTCGGAATCGCGGAATGCGGGTAGTCCCGAAACGGCGATAGAGTGCAGGAATGGCCAGTAAAGAATATTCCTTCTTTCAGTCTATGCAGCCTGACCTGGTACTGAGGCACGATGTCAGGGCCTTGGACGGCAGTTTATTGCTGCATGCGGGCACTGAACTTTCCGCCCCCTTGATGAAGGACCTCATCTCATCAAGGAAACGGGCCTTTCAGACAGCTTTTTTGACGGATTACGGAAGCATCAGGAAGGATATAGCCGAACTTGCATGCACTCCCCCCTATGACACTATCTTCAAAGAACGGGAAAGTGTGGATGTAGTTCTGGAATCCATTAGAGGGACCCAACTTGCAATCCCTTTATTGGAGGCCCTGGATTTCTTCCGGGGCAACGATTTCTACTCTTACAGGCACTGCCTTATGGTTTTTGCTCTCTCCATGCTGGTGGCCAGGGAAATCACATCCGATTACAAAGACCTGATAAGACTTGCTTCGGCAGGCCCCGTGCATGATATAGGCCTGGCTAGCATGCCTCTGAATGTGCTAAAGAAAAGCACGCCGCTTACACCTGAAGAAAGAGGCATGTTTGAAAGTCATAGCGCAGCTGGGTACGTACTGTTGAGCTATTATCTGGGCAATACGATAAATCTGGCCTGCGTTCTGGCCAGGGATCATCATGAAAAAAGGGACGGCTCGGGATATCCCAGGGGCACAATGCCAAATGATCTTCTGATCGAGATCACGGCCGTCTGTGATATATATGACGCCCTGCTGTCACCACGGCCATATCGTTCCGCCTCTTTTGACAACCGCTCTGCCCTTGAGGAATTAACACATATGGCGCAGGAGGGCCGGGTGCGTTGGGAGATTGTAAAAGCGCTTGTGGCACTCAACCGGAGAACGGGGTCCCCTCCTTTTCAAACTGAAATTTCCCTTGAGCGCAGGGGCGCTGCACCGGCCGGTAATTTATATGGAATTATCGAAAAAAGCCCCCCGTGGGGAGGACAAAACATTTTGCTTCAGGAACAGGCGGCCACGGGTAAAATCCATGCGCTCTTCCGGCCCCTGCCGAAGGAGAGTGCGTCCTTCAAAGAGGATGGCTATGCCTCACATGAAGTCCAGGACGCCAACAGCCTTTATCGCTTCCTGTTCGAGCAGTCGCCTGATGGCATTATAATCATAAATACGGAAGGCAAAGTAGTCCACTGTAACGAGGCAGCCCTTTCTCAAACAGAATACACAAGGGAAGAGCTTGCCGGAAATTATATCTCCGAAACCGGCCTTTTCGGGACCGCCGGAGAATATCAGACATTGCTGTATGACAAGCCCGCTGCAAACAAGAACGGGTTTGAAACCATGTTTAGGACCAGAAGCGGTGCCGCAAAACATGTTTATGTCACCAGCCAGCTGGTAAATATTCGCGGCCAGAATTTTTTCCATCTGGTCCTCCGGGATATAACCCCGCAAAAAAAGGCGGAAGAGGCGCTCCAGGAAAGCGAGAAGAAATACCGCTCCCTGGTCGAAGGCATGGACGACTCAATATATGTGGTGGACAGGGATTATAAATATGTATTTATGAACAAAAGGCATGCAATGCGGATGGGGCTTTCTGTTCGTGAATACATCGGCCACTCCTATTGCGAGTTCCACTCTTCTGAAGAGACGAAAGGCTTTATGAATGACGTGGATAAGGTGTTTAAGACAGGTGAGCCTATCCGGCATGAATATAAAAGCAAAAGGGACGGGAGGTATTTTGTACAGATAATCAGCCCCATAAGAGACAGGACTGGGGAAACGATGGCCGCCATCGTCTCCAGAGATCTTACGGAGCGAAAGAAGATTGAAGAGGAACTGCGGAGGTTGTCCTTTACGGACGAACTCACGGGCCTTTATAACAGACGGGGCTTCACCGTCTCCTCCGAGCAACTATTAAAGTTGTACAGGCGCAACGGGCAAAAGGCATTTCTGCTTTTTGCCGACCTGGACGGCCTTAAAAGGATCAATGATTCGTTTGGCCATGACGCGGGCGACCGGGCATTGATTGCTGCCGCCAATATCCTTAAAATAACTTGCAGGGAATCAGACGTAATTGCCAGAATTGCCGGCGACGAGTTCGTTGTCTTTCCATTTGGCAGCTCAGTTGACGAAGTTGAAAAAATCACAAGACGTTTGGAAAGCAATATTGAAGACCATAATAAGAAAACACCAGCCCGTAACCTGTCGATGAGTTTCGGCGTTTCATGCTGCGAGCCG
>JAKAMR010000065.1:14672-16929 GCA_021812785.1 Nitrospirota bacterium | reverse complement strand
GCGGCATCGAATGTAAGGATTTTTCGATTAAACAAGATTCGCTCGCTAACCGCTCGCTGCCCATTTTATGCCTTGCGGCATCGAATGTAAGGATTTTTCTGATTAAACAAGATTCGCTCGCTAACCGCTCGCTGCCCATTTTATGCCTTGCGGCATCGAATGTAAGGATTTTTCTGATTAAATAAGATTCGCTCGCTAACCGCTCGCTGCCCATTTTACGATCGCGATAACAAAGAGGATTATTCCCGGTATGCCTATGATCTTTGATGTCAGAGCGCCCAGTGCCATAAGCGTCGCTCCCAGTGAAAGCACGAATGGCCAGTAAGTGGGAGAGGGGATGAATTCCGGCTTCGGGATGTTCCAGCCTTCGGGCCGGCCTTCAGGCTTTCCCGGTACGTTCCGATTTTCATTGTGGTCTGGCATATACCGGTCCTTTCTCCGCCATAACCTTTTTTTCAGGATTTTCTTCTTTTTCCCGGTACAGGCGGCTGATCACAACAAGCAGCGCCGAGAAATACAACAGGCCGCCGATGATCCACATGAACATGCCGCCCAGGTTGAGGTCCTCCTGGGGGGTCAGCTTCCAGCCCGTGCGGATCAACTGGAAAATGCCGGTGCCGTTGGCCTGGCGCATGTACGCGGGATAGTATCCAAGTGGCGCAAAGGTCAGCAATATCCCCAAGATCATATTCGCCGCCATTGCTATAAAAATATAAATTGACCCGGCCACCGGCGAAAGCCGGTGCGATGGCAGCGGGGTGAAAACGGGCCACCAGAATATGGTCCCTGTAGCCAGCATGCTCAGGTGTTGCAGCGCGTGGATCCAATCGCTGTTCAGCGCGGCGTTATAGAGCGCAGGCAGATGCCAGAGCCAGAAAGTCCCCACCGCTAGTAGCAGGGCCACAACCGGCCTGCGGAGGAACCGCTCCGCCTTGGCCGGAAATTCAATGGACAAAAGCGACCGGACCGGCTCCGGCGGCAGGCCGAGCAGGAGCAGCGGCGGCACGGCCAGTTCAAGCAGAATATGCTCCAGCATGTGCGCGCTGAAAAGGTAATTGTCGCCAAGAAAATCGAGTGGCCCGATAAGCGTAAGCAGCATAAGGACCACGCCCGATGCGAAATACGCAGTCTTGCCGTTCATCCGGAAGCGGACTACCCGCAAATAAGCCAGCAGAAGGGCCGCGCATCCAATGACCACTGTGGGCTCAAAGTCCCACGCTTCCCAAAAAAGTTGTCCGTTGGTCATCGCAGCGCCCAAAGGTAGACAATGGTGAATATGAATATCCAGACCGAGTCGACGAAGTGCCAGTAGATCGTAATGCCTTCCAGCGCCCCGGCCAGTTTTCCGGAAGCAATCGCCGTGCCCCGTTTCAGTCCAATGCCGAAAAGGGCGGCCAGCATGATGAGGCCGATAAATACATGGAGACCATGAAAGCCGGTGAGGGTAAAAAAGGTTGTGCCGAACAGGTCCCGGCCGACTGTTACGTCTTTACGGATGAGAGAGACGTATTCGGTGCCTTCCCCAACTAAAAAGGAAGCCCCAAGCGCAATTGTGGCCGCAAGCCATGCAAGCGCCAGCCTGGGGCTGCCTGTCCTGAATTTGACCCCTGTCCGCCACATGGTAAAACTGCTGCTGAAAAGGACCACGGAGAATACGGCGGTCCTGGGGATGTCCAGGTAACGGGACGCGTCGGCCGCGCTGGGAGATGTCACGTGATAAACCACGTAAGCGATCATCAGCAATATAAAAAAAACCGCCTCGGATGCCACAAAAAGCAGCATCGCCAGCCTGATTTTATTCATTCGCCGCCCCCTTCTTGAGGGTCTGATGCCGCTAAAACCCCCGGCTGCCCGCCGGCTTGCTGCAAATCCCATAAAGGCCTGATGCTGCGGACAGGCGGGATATGGTCAAAGTTGTGAGGCGGAGGTGGAGAGGATGTAGCCCATTCCAGGGTCCAGCCGCCCCATGGATTGTCCCCCGCAGGCTCCCCTTTTTTAAGACTTACGGCCAGGTTGGCAAAAAAGACCAGGATCCCCAGCGCCAGGACGTAAGCGGAGAGAGACGATATCAGATTGATGACCGCCAGGTGCGGCAGGTTGGGGTACGTAAAGACCCTGCGGGGCATGCCATCGAGCCCGGCGAAGAAAAGAAGACTGAAGTCGGCGGAAGCTCCGGCGGCGATCAGGATAATGCTCGGGAGCGCGAAGAGCAGCGCGAAAAGGTCATTTCTTTCGAACCTCTTGTGGTCGGGCATGT
>JAKAMR010000065.1:0-14662 GCA_021812785.1 Nitrospirota bacterium | reverse complement strand
AAAAGAAGGAAGAAAGTGCCGTTGAAGCCGGTCACCATAAGCCAGAACTGTATCTTGCCAAGCTTTTCCGAGAGCATGCGGCCGGTGATTTTAGGGTACCAGTAATAAAATCCCGCCATCACGGTAAAGATGGTGCCTCCAAGCAGGGTGTAATGGAAATGGGCCACCACGAAATAAGTTTGGGTAAGCGCCCAGTCTATGGGCACGACGGCGAAGGCCACTCCGGACAGCCCGCCGATCGTGAACTGCATGATGAACGCGGCGGAAAACAGCATGGCGGTATCGAATCTGATAGCGCCGCCCCACATGGTGGCGATCCAGTTGAAAATCTTCACCCCGGTAGGGACGGCGATCAGCATGCTTGAAAGTGCAAAGACATAATAGACCGTCCAGTCCATTCCCGTCGCAAACATGTGATGCGCCCAGACGCCGAAGCTCAGAAAAGTGATCGCTACGGTGGAGACTGCCATGAACGCATAGCCGAAGATCGGCTTCCGGGAGAAGGCGGGTATCACTTCCGATATGATCCCCCAACCGGGCAGGATCAGTATATAGACCTCTGGGTGGCCGAAGAACCAGAAATAATTCTCCCACAGCAGGGGTTTGCCTCCGGCCACGGGATTGAAAAAGAACCCGTGCAGATGCCGGTCTATAAACAGCATTACCAGCGCGGCGTTCAGCGCGGGCACGGCCAGCAGCATCAGGACGGCATTGGCCGCCGACATCCACACAAATAGCGGGGTCCGGCTCAGTTTCATATCGGGGGGGCGGAGGAAGGCAACGGTCACGAGGATATTGATCGCCGACATTATGGACCCTGCCCCGGCCAGGAGGAGGCCCATGATCCAGTAGTCCACACCGGTGCCGGTCATGTACAAGTTCATGGAATAATTGGTCTCCGTAAGCGGCGCATAGGCGGACCAGCCCGCATGGAGGGTGTTTCCCGTAAAAAAGCTGAAATACAGAAGGAGTCCGCCCATAAGGTACAGCCAGTAGCTAAGGGCGTTCACCCGCGGGAACGCCACGTCGCGGGCCCCTATCATCAAGGGGATGAAATAGACCATGAAGCCGGTAAGCACTGGCATGACCACCAGGAATACCATTGTCGTGCCGTGCATAGAAAAAACCTGGTTATAGGTCTCGGGGGAAAGCCAGTGATTATCCGGTTTGATAAGCTGGGTGCGCATGACCATCGCTTCGGACACCCCAACCAGAAAAAAAATCAGCGACGTAACGAAATACATGATGCCTATCTGCTTGTGGTCCACGGAGGAAAGCCAGCTGAGGAGGCCTTTGTATTCCGGGACATCGAGTATGCTCCCCGCTTTTTTTGAAGCGTTGATTCCGCCGTTCATTTTATTCCCTTCGGGAAACGCTCGTTGGTTATCATTTCAACCCTTCAAGATAGGCCGTCAGGTCCTTTACCTGATCGTCTGTAAGGCCCAGGTTGGGCATATGAACGCCCTTTTTTATGGCCTGGGGGTTTTTGAGCCACCTGGCCAAGTTTGCCGGTGTGTTGGGAAGCGTGCCTGCGGCCAGGGTTTCCCGGCTTCCCACGTGCGTCAGGTCGGGGGCATACCCGGAATAGTGGCAGATGACACAGTTTTTCTTTGTAAAGATTTTCAAGCCCTGTATTGCCTGCGGCGTGGACGGGGGCAGGGCCGGTTGCTGCTGATGCTTGAGCCATGCATTGAAGTCCTCAGGAGACTGCGCGATGACCCGGATCCTCATGTCGGCATGCCCCATGCCGCAGAAGGAGTGTCAGGCGCCCAGGTAGATACCCGGACGCGTAATGGTCAGCCAGAGATAGTTCGGATGTCCGGGAATGATATCTATCTTCTGCCCGAACGACGGGACCCAGAAACCGTGAATGACGTCTGCGGACTTGAACCTTAGGAGCAGGCGTTTGCCCACGGGCAGGTGTATCTCGTTGGCTGCCGTCACTCCTGATGGGGAATAGTGCAGTTCCCACCACCATTGGTGCGCTGTCACGGTAAGGTCCGGCTTTTTTCCGAATACCGGCGGATTCACCCGGGCCATGACCCAGAAAGTTACAACAAGGAGCCCGGTGACAATAAGGACGGGAATGGATATCCAGAGGACTTCCAGCCTGACATTTTCCGTGAACTGCCTGGGCTCCCGCCCCTCCCGCCGGCGGAACCTGATGGAGACGTACGCCACCAGCCCCGCGACGGTGAAAAAGATAAAGGCTCCGACACCGGTCATTATATAAAAGGATCTGAGAATATCGGAGGCCTGCTTTGTTCCCGGGCTCAAAACAGATGTGAAAGTATCCATTCCTGCCTCCGGTCATGAAGCTACAGGATGTCCCCTCGGAATGGGCGCCGGGTCTTTGGCCCGTCCCGCCCGTTCCTCAGTTTTTCAGCTGCCTGCCTGCTCGCTGGAACGGCTTTTCTATTGACTTCTTTTGTAAGCTGCCTTGTTTTTTTAACTTGCAATTCCCTGTAGCTTGCTGCAGGGTTTCCTCCAGAACGCGAGGAAAGATTCTGCCCGTTTTTATTTGCAGCCAGAATAAATCCGGCCGGAATGACAAACTAAAAATCTTTGACTTCGATACCCTGCAGCTTGCTGCGGGGTGATTCATTTTAAGGAGGGACTGCCTTTGAATTCTTTTTAAAGTCTATATCGTCTTGCGAAGGCTGACAAGTTTTTTATCTATTATCTTTAAAAATCATCAAGGTTTATTTGAGGAGATAAGCGTGGCCTTTTCCGCCCTCGCTCACCTATGCAATGGAAAACCACAATGGTATACCTAAATCGCCAGGTATTGATTATAAGAACTTAATTGTGGCGGATATTTTTTTCCGAGGAAAACTTGGCGGTCCCAACGGGATTCGAACCCGTGTTTTAGCCTTGAGAGGGCCACGTCCTAGGCCTCTAGACGATGGGACCTTTTTATGCCGCACCTTAAAAATATGGCTGGGGAGAGAGGAATCGAACCCCTATAAGCAGATCCAGAGTCTGCCGTCTTGCCCTTAGACGACTCCCCAAGAAAAAACCAACAGTTTTTCCGGCCGCCACGGAAAGCGGCCTAAAGAGCAACCTTATATTATCAAAAACCTTGAAAAACCGTCAATCTCCCCCGGGCAAGGGTTTTTCCCCGGCGAGGTCAATGCCTTCCGGGCCCTGCCTATTATTGAGAATCCTGTTATTGAAAATGCCCCGAAGGATGATAGCATTTTAATTAGCCAGGGCATGGCAGAGGACAAAACAAACGGACAGGGACCTCAGGGAACAAACTTTTGTGCCAAAGGGAGGTTTGCCTTCATGTTCAGGGACAGGACGGACGCCGGGGCCAGGCTCGCGGCAGCGCTGAAACAATACAAGGGGAAAAATGCCGTAGTCCTCGGGCTTCCAAGAGGGGGCGTTGTGACCGGCGCCCAGGTGGCCCAGTACCTGAGCGCTCCCCTGGACGTGCTCATCGTAAGGAAGCTTGGCGTGCCGTGGCAGCCGGAGCTTGCCATGGGGGCCATTTCGGAAACGGGCGCAATCGTCCTGAACCAGGAGGTCATCCGGGCGTACCGGATCCCCCGCGGGGACATAGACAGGGAAATAGCCCTGCAGGAAAAAGAGATCGGCCGGCGCATTGCGCAGTACCGCAAGGGGAAAGGCCTAAGGCCGCTCAAGGGGATGGTCTGCATACTGGTTGATGACGGGCTTGCAACAGGGGCCACCATGAAGGCCGCCATTTCCACCCTGAAACAGGAGGGCCTTGAAAAGCTGGTGGTTGCCGTCCCCGTTGCCCCGCCTGAGACGGCCAGGGAGATCAGCCATATGGTTGATGATTTCGTCTGCCTGGAGATGGACCCTTTTTTCGCGGCCATTGGCAGCTACTACTATGAATTCGATCAGGTGCCGGATGAAGAGGTTGTGGAACTGCTTGAAGAGTCGTCGAGGGCTGTGCCGGAGCCTGGCGACCCTGTTACAAAATCCTCCGATGTCCGGATACCTGCCGGCGGGAAGGCCGTTCTGGATGGCGACCTCCAGATGCCTAGGGGTGCGCGCTCGGTGGTGATATTCGCCCACGGCAGCGGGAGCAGCCGCTTCAGCCCCAGGAACAGATTTGTGGCAAGCGTTTTGCGGGAGGCGGGCTTCGGCACGCTGCTTTTCGATATGCTCACGCCAGGGGAGGAAAGCGTCTACGACACCCGCTTCGATATAGACCTGCTGTCTGCACGGCTTGTCGCCGCGACAAGATGGATCGTCGAAAAAAACCCTCCTGTTAAAGACCACTTTGGCATCGGCTACCTGGGAGCAAGCACAGGGGCGGCGGCAGCCCTTCAGGCGGCGGCCATGCTTGAGGGCCAGATACCCATAGGGGCGATCGTTTCACGGAGCGGAAGGCCGGACCTTGCGTCTGAAGAGGCCCTTGGCAAGGTCACCTGCCCCACACTCTTTATCGTCGGGGAATTCGACAGGCTGGTGATGGAGCTGAACAAGAGGGCGTTCGAGGCGCTTGGAGGAGCAGAGAACAGGATAGAGGTGGTCCAGGGGGCCACTCACCTTTTCGAGGAGCCGGGCGCGCTTGAGCAGGTGGCCAGGCTTGCAAGCGCATGGTTCAGAAAATACATCACCTGAACTCCGCCATGTCCTTTTTGCGCCTCCTTCGCGTTATGGAAGACCAGCTCCGTCTTTCAGCTTTTTTTCTCATCGCGCTTTTCTCATTTTATCGTAATGACCGTAACGCCTTCTCTTCCCTCGGAGGGCGCGCCGCTTCTAAATCCCTCCACAAGCGGATGGCCCCGGATATGCTCCCGCACGGCCCTCATAAGCTGGCCCGTCCCCATCCCGTGGATCACCGTGACCTCTTTAAGCCCCATTATGGAGGCGTCGTTTAAAAAAGGCTCAAGCCTCGACAGGGCCTCATCCACCCTCGTGCCTATAAGGTTCAGGCTTACCGGAACGGCGTCTTTTTCCTCCTTTTCGATGCTCACTCCTCCGCCTGAGGGTCTTTTTCCTTCCTTTCCCGCCCCGGGCGCCACCTCGCTTATGCCGGAGAAAGGCACGTCGGCATACATCCCGCCGGTCTTGATCCTTACGCGCCCCTGCCTCTCATCCACCCGGATGACCAGCCCCGGGTTTGCTCCGAAGGAGCTTACACGGACGATGTCTCCCTCCCTTATGTCCGAGGCGGTGACAGGTTTTTTGTTTTTTGCCTTCTTTTTCTCCGGGCTTACGGAATCGAATTCGCTTTGAAGCCTCTGCTGCTCAAGGTTCAGTTTTTTAAGGGCTTCGCGGGCCCCCGCCTTCTTCTCTCTTTTTGCCTCTTCAAGCCACGCGTTTATCTGCCGCCTGGCGTCGGAGACAATGCGGCCCGCCTGCTCGCAGGCCCTGGCCAGCGCCTCCTTGCCCGCCGTCTCCTCCTTTTCCCTTGCCTCCTCAAAAAGCCTCTCCCTTTCTTCAAGTGCGGCCTTCTGACGGCCCAGCTCCTCAAGGGACTCGTCATAGAGGACGCTTTTCCCCTTCATCTCGCTGATCAGCTCCTGAAGCTCCAGCTGGTTTGTGCCAAGGAGCCTTTTGGCCTCCTCCACGATGCCCTCGGGCATGCCAAGCCGGAGCGCGGTCTCAAGCGCCCGGGACTGCCCCGGCTCCCCCGCCTTCAGCCTGTAAAGCGGGGTGAGCGTCTTTGGGGAAAACTCCATCGAGGCGTTAAGGATGCCCTCCGTGCGCTGCACGAAGCCCACTATGTCCATCAGATGGGTGGTGGCAAGCACAAGCGCCCCTTTTTCCTTCAGGTCCTTGAGAATGGCGCAGGCCAGGGCCGCTCCCTGCCCCGGGTCGGTGCCGGTGCCAAGCTCGTCCATCAAGATGACCATCTTCGAGTCCGCCCTTTTTATTATCCCCGAAAGGTTGGAAACGTGGGCGGAGAAGGTGGAAAGGCTTTCATCTATGGACTGCTCGTCCCCGATGTCCGCAATGACCTCTTCAACAAGCGGAATGGTGGAGGAGGGCTCAGCCGGAATGGGTATGCCGGAGAGCGCCATAAGTATGAGGAGACCTGCCGTTTTTATGGCTATGGTCTTTCCCCCGGCGTTGGGGCCGGTTATGACCATCGCCCTGTCTTCACCGCCAAGCTCCATGTTTAAAGGGACAACTTCCTTTGGCTCGTGAGCGGGCCCGTCTTGTTTCCTTTCAAGCAGGAGCAAAAGCGGATGCCGCGCGCCCTTAAGCCTGATAACGGAGGAGGTATTTATCTCCGGGGTGCCAAGGCCGAAGGCATCCGAGAAAAGCGCAGTTCCCGAAAGGACATCAAGCGAAACAAGCACATCGTACTCGGCAAGTATGCCGCCGGCGCAGGCGCGTATCTCCCGGCAGATGTCCCTTAAAATGCGTATCTCCTCCGCCCTGGCGTCCGCCTCCAGGTTCTCAAGCTCGTTGGTTGGGCCGATTATCTCCAGGGGCTCTATGAAGGCGGTCTCCCCGCTCCGGGAGACGTCATGCGCCACGCCCGGCACCTGCCCCTTCGAGTCCATCCTTACCGGAAGCACCCACCTGCCCGACCGCCTTGAGATGAAGTCGTCCTGCAGGAAGACGGCCGTCCTTTCGTCCCTCACCATGGACTCCAGTTTCCTGCTTATCCTGGCCTGGAGGCCGCGTATCTTTGCCCGGAGCTCGCGGAGAGCCGGGGAGGCGGTGTCTTTTATTTTGCCCTCCTGGTCTATGGAGTCCTCTATGCGTTTTGATATTCCTGGGAACCCGGTAAGGCCTCCCGCCAGCCCTTTAAGGAAGGGCAGGGAGGCCGCGCGTCTCTCCTTGTTTATGAGCAGGGAGGCGGCCCGGGCCATCTTGAGCACGTGGCAGAGGGCAAGGAGCTCTGGCGGCTCAGCGGCTGAGCCCTCCGGCCCGAGGCGCTCCAGGGTCTTTGTTATATCGCTGAAATCCGATATCTCAAGCGGCTCGGCAAGCGCCCTCAGCCTTCTTATCTCCTCCACCAGCCCGAAGCGCCGCTCTATCTCAGACTTGTCCTCAAGGGGAAGTATCCTGTGCGCCCGCTGCGCGGAGGCTTCGCTGTGGGTGAGCCCGGCTATGGCCGCCAGTATCCTGTCAAACTCAAGTGTCTTTAATGTTTCCTTTTTTATCATTCTTCCTTCGCCAGCGAATATTTTTCCCTGGCCTTTCTCTTTCTTCTGGCCTTCTGTCTTCTTAATTTGTCCGCTTTTGCGCAGATGCCGCCCGGGGCGGAAAGGGCGGTTTCAGGGCCTCCAGCGGCAAGCGCTTCTATCCTTTCGGCCAGCTCACGCCTGGCAAGGAACCTGTTTACGGACTGGCTGCGCTCCCGCATGCATTTTATCTCTATCCCGGTTGGAAGGTGCTTTAGGTAAACGCAGGAAGAGGTCTTGTTGAGCTTCTGCCCGCCGTGGCCCGATGAACGGACGAACTTCTCCACGATGTCTTTTTCCTGGATGCGGAGGGCCTCCATTTTCTGCTTGAGAAGCCTGTTTTTCTCGTCGCTTACTGCAAAATCGGGCATATTCCATTATAACAGGCGGGCATTATGCCGGGCTGGCAACTGCGGGGACCCTCCGCTTAGTTGTTTTTGCGCCTGCGGAAATGGGGGTACAGATAAAGGGCTATCAGCGCCATGACGATGAAGGCGAACACGAAGGCCTCGGCCCTGCCAAGCCATTTCTCTATAAGCTTCAAATTGCGGCCGAAAAAATAGCCAAGCAGGGTGAAAGAGAAGGTCCAGCTGATGCATCCGGCCAGGTTGTAGACCAAAAACCTGGTGTATTTCATCCTTCCCAGGCCCGCGCTGAAGGGGGTGACGGAGCGTATGAAGCTTATGAACCTGCCGGTGACGACCGTCGCCCCGCCGTGCCTGTCGAAATATGCGTCCACCCGGTCCAGGTGCTCCCTCTTAAGCAGAAGGAACCGGCTGTGCTCCGCGAAATACCTCCTTCCAAGCTTCCTGCCGGCGAAGTATCCCGCATTGTCGCCCGCGATCGCCCCGAAGGCCACGGCCATGAGGGTGTATTTCAGGAGCAGGTATCTGCGGGCCGCAAGGAAGCCCACGAAAACGACGAAAGTCTCGCCCGGAAGGACGAAGCCCGTGAAGGCCGCGCTTTCAAACAGGGTTACAAGGAAGATGATGGCGTAGGCAAGGAAGCCCAGGTGTCTTATAAGCCCGGGAATACTTTTTAAGAAGGAAAGGGTGTCCACCCCTTAATTTTAGTACCGCGGAGATCAACTCTCCAGTATTTCGGTGCGGACGAGGGCGAGTATCGAGGCGTGGGGGACTATGACGTATTTTTTATCCTCGAACTCTATCTCCACGGCGTCGTTTTTAAGGAAGATGGCGTAGTCGCCCTCCATCGCCTCCAGAGGCAAATACCTGACGGCCTGTTTTCTTTCAACCCACGGCTCGTCCGGGGCGGAGGAGTCCGGGATGGGGTAGCCGGGGCCTTTTTTTATGACCTTCCCGCTCTGCACCTTGTCCTTGTCCCTGATGTTCGGGGGCAGATAAAGGCCGGCAGCGCTCTTGTCCGAGCCTTCCCCCAACTCTATGAGCACCCTGTCGCCTACTATCAGGAGCGTCTTTTTAGCCTCCACAGTGTATAATAACAGATGGGCTTTCCCATGTGCAGGATACCCTTTAAAGTTCCAGTTAGAGCTTGAAAAAGTGAAAAATCCAATGTTAAAATTTTCCGATGCGCGCGGCTAATCAAGCCAGTCTTCTATCAAGGGTTGTGGCCAGAGCCGTTGATGTGATAATTATCCTTGCGGCCGCTGAGATCCTACCAAAGGCCGGCTTTCTGGCGGGCGTGGGTTATATGCTTATAGGCGATGGCATCGCGGGCGGGGGAAGCGTCGGCAAGAGGCTCCTGGGGCTCGTTGTGCTGGATGACGGAGGGGCGGCCTGTCGCGCGCGGGAATCAATACTGCGCAATCTCACCCTGGGCACCGGGGTTGTCCTTTGGAAGGTCCCTCTCATAGGCTGGCTGCTTGCCGCGGCCATCTTCGCTTTGGAATTCATAGTCCTCCTTGGAAGCCGGGAGGGCAGGAGAATAGGGGACGAAATAGCAAAAACCCGGGTTGTCGAGGCCCGGCTCAAGGAGGCGGTTTGATGTTTTTCAGCAAAATAATGGGTTGGTTCTCCAACGACCTTGCGATAGATCTTGGCACGGCCAACACCCTTGTCTACATGAAGGGCAAGGGCATCGTGTGCAATGAGCCTTCCGTGGTTGTTGTAAGGAAGGACACTAAAAAGGTCGTGGCGGTCGGCGCGGAGGCCAAACGGATGCTGGGCAAGACCCCCGCAAACATATACGCCATCCGGCCGATGAAGGAAGGCGTGATAGCCGATTTCGACGCAACCGGGGAGATGCTCAAGTACTTCATAGCGAAGGTGCACAACAGGCGCAGCTTCGTTTCCCCGAGAGTCATAATAGGGGTGCCCTCCGGCATAACCCAGGTGGAGCAGAGGGCCGTGAAGGACGCGGCCCAGGCATCCGGGGCCAGGGAGGTTTACCTTATAGAGGAGCCGATGGCCGCGGCGCTTGGCGTGGGCCTTCCGGTTGGGGAGCCCTACGGCAACATGATAGTGGACGTGGGCGGGGGCACGACGGACATAGCGGTCATTTCTCTGGACGGAATAGTGATAAGCAAGGTGGCCAGGGTGGGCGGCGACAAGATGGACGAAGCCATCATGGCCTACATAAAGCGCAGGTATAACCTGATGATCGGGGACCGCACCTCCGAGACGATAAAGGTGGAGATGGGCTCTGCGTGCAAGTTCGACCATCGCGAGCCAAAGACGATGGAGATAAAGGGCAGGGACCTCGTATCGGGCATTCCAAAGACCTTCACCATAAACGAGGACGAGATAATGGAGGCGCTGCAGGAGCCTGTCAATATAATTATCGAGACCATCAAGGTGGCCCTGGAAAACACGCCGCCGGAGCTTGCGGCGGACATAGTGGACAGGGGGATAGTGCTTGCGGGCGGCGGGGCGCTCCTGAGCGGCCTTGACATACTTATCAGGGAGTCCACCGGGCTGCCGGTGAGCGTCGCCGAGGACCCGCTTACCGCCGTGGTCAAAGGCGTCGGCAAGATGCTGGACGAACTGGAACTGCTTAAGAAGATAGCCATCAACTAAAAATGCCGGGTAGGAGATTTCTGCCCCTTTTTCTGTTGTTCCTGTTTGCGGGGGCGCTCATGACCTACCAGGCGGACCCGGCGGTTGAAAGACCCTTAAAACCCCTGAAGCAGCTGAACGGGTTCGTCTACGGCGGCCTGGAGGCGGCGCACTCCGCATATTCCTGGGGCACGGGCCTGATCACCAGCCTGACAAGCAGCAGAAAAGACATCCGCATACGGCAGCTTGAGCAGGAGGTCTCAAGCCTTAAAAGGCAGCTTTCAGGCACATATGCCCTCTCGCTTGAGAACGCCAGGCTCAAGGCGCTGCTTGGCCTAAAGGAGCACACGCCCAATTATGTGGCCACGGCAAACGTTATATCCAGGGGCACTTCCAGGTGGCAAAACACCTTCGTGATAGACGCCGGAAGCCGCCAGGGGATAGAGAAGAACATGATCGCCATAAGCCCCGGCGGGCTTGCCGGCAAGGTGATAGGCGTGCAGAAGGACTATAGCTGGGTGCTCCTGATAAATGACATCCGGTTTGCGGCGGCGGTGAGGATAGAGCGCCTGGGGCAGGAGGCCATTTTCTCAGGCAACGGCGGGCTGGACCACTGCGAGCTCAAGTACGTTACAAGCGACGTAAATGTGCAAAAAGGAGACGTCCTTTCCACCTCCGGCCTGGACGGGCTTTTCCCCGCCGGCATCAGGGTGGGCTATGTGTCCGGCGTCTCCAGCGGAGACGGGTTCTTCAAAGAGGTGCAGGTTACCCCCTATACCGACACCACCAGGCTGGAGCAGGTGACGATAATAAGGAAATGAAGCGCTTTTCCGCCCTGCGCATCCTGCTTTTTACGGTGCTGGCCTTCCTTCTGGACATGAAGCTTTCGATCGGCGGGTTCAGGCCGGCCCTGGTCAGCTTCATGGCGTACTGGTTCGGCTACAGCCGGTCTTCGGGCAAGGGCATGCTCTACGGCGCGGCGGTTGGGGCCGTGGAGGACAGCCTTTATGCGGGAGTGCTTGGGCCGGGGATGCTTGCAAAAGGAGTGATAGGTTTTTTTGCCTCTTTCCTTTCCAGGGGGTTTTTCAGGTGGACGCCCCTGCTTGGTTTTTTCGGCGCGCTGACGCTCACCCTGGCAGGCGGTTTTGTGGAGCTTGCCGTCCTGTCCGTCTTCAGCCGGGGCGCGGAGGGGTTTTCCACCGGAGGTTTTTTGACGCTTATTTTCCAGGCGCTTTTAAACGGAGTGCTTGGCATCTTTCTGAGGCCGGAAATAAGAACAAGTGAGTCATGACAGAAACGCGGCAAAGGTGGCCGCGGTCGTAATCATACTGGCTTTTTTCGTGTCCGTGGTCAGGCTCTGGCAGCTCCAGGTGATAGACGGGCGCGACATGAGGAAGGCCTCCGAAGGAAACAGGTTCAAGGTCATAGACATATACCCGCCGCGCGGCATCATATACGACAGAAACGGCGTCCCACTTGTCAAAAACGCCCCGTCTTTCAATGTCTCGGTAACGCCGCGCATGCTCAGGAAGGGCGACCTTGAGCAGATCGCCGCGCTCCTTTCGCTTTCCCCTGAGGACGTCCTCCAAAAGATACAGGCGGCTGCGGGCTCGCTGGAGCCCGTGACTCTCAAGGAAGGGCTTGACTTCAACGAGCTTGCCCAGGTGGAGTCCAGGCTTTCGGATTTTCCCGCCCTCCATGTGGACGTGAACATAGTGAGGGATTACATCTGCAAGGACGTTGCATCCCAGCTTATAGGCTACATCGGAAGAATCAACTCCCAGGAAGAGGAGGACCCGGAATACAACGATGTCCCCAAGGGCGAGCCGGTGGGGCAGTGGGGGATCGAGCGCCTCTATGACCAGCAGTTAAGGGGGGTGCCGGGCAAGAAACTGATAGAAGTGGACGCAACGGGCAGGGAGATAAAGGTGATGGGCGAGGTGCCCCCGAAAAAAGGCAAGGACATTACTCTGGCCCTTGACATAAACGTGCAGATGGCGGCGGAGAAGAAATTCACCAGCAAGGCGGGGGCTTTCGTGGCAATCGACCCAAATACGGGCGAGATACTTGCCTTCATGAGCAAACCCTCCTTCGACCCCAATGCCTTTGTGAACGGCATAAGCGCTGCGGAATGGAAACAACTGGCCGGCGACCCGGAGCATCCCATGCTGGACCGCGTATTCCAGAGCCAGTACCCGCCGGGCTCCACATTCAAGATAATCACCGCCATAGCGGCCCTGGAGTCCGGCGCCATCAAGCCCACGGACAAATTAAACGGCCCCGCCACGTTCGTCCTTGGAGGGCACGTCTTCCACGACTGGAAAAAGGGAGGGCATGGGATGCTGGATATCAAACATGCTATCATCCAGTCCTGCGACACTTTTTTCTACCAGGTCGGCCTGAAGACAGGGATAGACGAGATAGCAAAATACGCCAGGGCCTTCGGCCTGGGGCGCAAGGTGAAGCTTGGACTTGGTTACGAGGCTTCCGGGCTGGTCCCCGACACCGCGTGGAAAGAGCGCGTTTACAAATGCCCCTGGTATCCCGGAGACACGGTGAGCGCGTCCATAGGGCAGAGCTACGTGCTTGTCACCCCGCTTCAGATGGCCAGGCTTGTGGGCTCGGTGGGTTCGGGCGGCAAATTCATGCCCCGCCTGAGCTTCCTGAAGATGAAGCCGGGCCAGCAGCCGGAGCTTGACCCCGTGGGGCTGCCCGTCAGCAGCGATACGATAAACCTTGTCCGCGCAGCCCTGCAGGGGGTAGTGAACGAGCCGGACGGAACGGCGTACCGGTCCAGGTCCAGCCTGGTGCAGTTTTCAGGCAAGACCGGCACCGCGCAGACAGTGGACGGCGGCAAGCGTTACGATTCCTGGTTCGTGGGCTACGCGCCCTCGGACAACCCGGGGATCGCCTTTGCCGTAATGGCGGAACAGACCCCCGAGGAAGGGGCCTCGGCCGCCGCGCCGGTGGCGAAGGCGGCGGTGGAGGCCTACATGGAGGAAAAAGAGGGCAAACTTGCCCCTGGCGCGCTTCTTAACGGGGTTTCTTCTCCTTCGCTCGCAAACGCAGCAGGCGCGGCGGCAAAGATCGTAAACGGCGCGCCGGCAAGCGGGCTGGGCGCAAACGCGGTGCGGGCCGGAGGGAGACAATGAAAATGCAGATAGACAGGCGGCATGTGCAGAACTTCGACTGGCTGCTGCTTGGCCTTGTGCTTCTGGCCTCCCTGATAGGGGTAATAACCATCTTCAGCGCCACGAGGCCTCTTACCGGCTCTGCGCACCATTCCTCTTTCTATATCAAGCAGCTTGCCTGGATGTTCATAGGCCTGATAGCCATGGGCGCTGTCGTTAAGATAGACTACCGCCAGTTTGGGCGGGCAGCCGGGATATTCTATGCAATAGGGATACTGCTTCTGGTCTTTGTGCTCGGGATGGGGAAGATGGGCCTTGGCGCCCAGAGGTGGATAAGCATCGGCGGCATATCCTTCCAGCCCTCGGAGGTCTTCAGGCTGGCCTACATCATTATGCTTGCCAGGTACCTGTCTTTTCTGAAGCCTCCCATAGGGGTGAGGGATTTTTTGAAGATGCTGCCGCTGCTAGCCCTCCTGCCCTTCGGGCTTCTCGTGAAACAGCCGGACCTGGGCACGGCCACCACCATGGGCATGGTGTTTCTTTTCCTGTGCATCGCAAGGGGGATGTCAAAAAAGCTCATAACAGCGCTCCTGATATTCGGCCTTGTTTCGGGCCCCTTTCTTTTTGACATAATCTGGCACGGGTTTCTGAAAGGCTACCAGAGGGACCGCATAGTGGCCTTTATGGACCCGCAGGCCGACCCCGCCGGCATCGGGTACAATATAACGCAGTCCAAGATAGCCATAGGCTCCGGGATGGTGCTTGGCAAGGGCTACATGAAGGGCACACAGGGGCCCCTGAGGTTCCTGCCGGAAAACCACACGGACTTTATCTTTTCCGGCTTTGCCGAGGAGTGGGGATTTGCCGGCTGCCTGGTGCTGCTTGCCATATACCTTGCATTCCTGCTCAGGGCGCTTGATACGGCAAGGCATGCCAAGGACGATTTCGGGGCCCTTCTTGCCCTTGGGCTTACGTTCATGTTCGCCTTCTACATCTTTTTCAATATAGGGATGGCCATGGGCATGCTGCCCGTGGTGGGCATACCGCTGCCGTTCATGAGCTACGGCGGCACGGCGGTGTTTTCAAACTACATAGCGGTGGGCCTGCTTATAAACATAAGGTTGCGGCGCTTCGAGCTCTTTTATTAAAGGGGCGTTTTTGGGTATAATACGGTTTCAGGGTCTTTGATGTGCAGTTGGTTTGTCTGATCAAGGCGGTGTAGCTCAGACGGTTAGAGCATGCGGCTCATATCCGCAGTGTCCGGGGTTCGATTCCCTGCACCGCCATTTTCCTCCTCATTGTGACAGATATCATTATTTTGCCGCTTTTTGTTTTTCTAAACGCCAAGATTTACGAAACGATTGAAGCATGGCGGATGAAGCCCATTGAGGGGGAGCATCCTTATGTATACCTGGACGGCATTGCCCTAAAAAGG
>JAKAMR010000064.1 GCA_021812785.1 Nitrospirota bacterium | reverse complement strand
ATGGTGTTCCTCCTCCGGTAGATTGTTTCTGGCGAAACTACATTACCAGATTCGAGGCCACCATGGCTTTAATTGTGCGAAAAATATTGTACGTTATCCCCAGGAATCTGTAAGAAACAAATAATGAAGTTTGTTTCCTTTGTAACAATGTCATAACCGATTACCTTGTTATCTTTGTAACAATGTAAGATTTCGGGATATATGACATGGCGCAATGTTGGAAAAATTTCAGAGACTTAAAAATAAGCAGATGTTAAAACCCCGATCAAGGCAAGGGCCGCCCGGATGGGCGGCCCGCATCCCCGCTATCAAAAAACATCTTACGGAACGGAAAGGACGGAAAAGCCCCTCAACAAACGAACAAACGCCCAGCTAATTCCAACAAACGGCATTATTTAACAAACGAGCAAACGCAAAAAAGGGCTAAAAGATTAAGCCAATTCCTAAAAGCTGCCTTAACTTAACTACCAATCGTATGGAGTTTTTCCCATATAAAAACTCTACCCCGATCTTTGGTATCCATATATCTCAGCGCCCAAGTTTCCCCTGTCTGAGTATCAAGAAGAATTGACGGATCGGTTGCTGTGCCTCTTGTAACCTGCCATCTTCCTTCCGGAGATAACGGTTTTTCTTGAGCAGCTTTTAATGCAGTATTAATATCAAAATGCTTATTTTGGGGCTTTGGTGCGCCTTCATTACAACCTAAAAGAAAGAAACAAAAAAGAAGTAATACAAGAAGCTTTTTCATTTTTGTCCCCTTTAATAGCTCGTGCAATTCACCGTATTTCCAAACCGTGTGCAATTCGTATAAGTAGGCCGGTTTAGATTATTTATTAGCTGCTGATTCTGCTGCCAGGCCATCCAGTTATTGAATATCCTTTGGCGGTTAGCTATTTCAGCCGCGTTTTCTTGGGCAAGCCCTCTGTCTATTTCTTGGGCCGCTATGGTTATTTGTTCTGTAATTTCGGCTCTTAAAGCCTGGCGTTTTTTATTTGCTTCGCCCCAAGTGATTTTATGCTGTATTAAATCGGCTGTGATAAGATCGCCTTTTTCGTATTCGCTTATAAGGATTGATGCTATGCTCGGCGCAATCTCCATATAGTCTTTAACCAGTCGCTGCCTGCACGGTTCAAGCGCATCATGGTATTTGATTAAAGTTGCGGCCTCATTATCGCTCGGCACGCCATTGTCTATTAATTGTGTCATTGTCGGGTCAGTCTTCAATCCAACTGGCATATGCACCGCCAAGCTTTGAAAATTTGGATTATCCATAACTGTTTCTATGCACACCATTGCGCGTGCATTTGCCGCTAATCCGTTTCGCTGAATTGAAGCCGCCCGCATCTGTGCCGCCGTGGCGCAAGAGGTTAGTAGGAGTAAGCCAAAAATTAAAAAAACCCTTTTCATTTCCATTCCCTCCCGTTTATAAAATTGGTCTATTATAGGCTATGCTCTATCTAATTTCATAGCCGATAGGCTATTAATTTCCCTGGCCGGTTTTCCTTATTCTTTCCTCATGAAAACAAATGATTTTTTATTGCTGATCGGGGAAAGATTAAGGCGTGTGAGGAAAGCCGGGAAGATTTCTCAAGAGAAGCTTGCCGAATTAGCGGGCCTCCATCCCACTTTCATTTCAGACATCGAGCGCGGCAAAAGCAATGCCGGGATTCTCACTTATTACCAGGTAGCAAAAGCATTGAACGTGCCCCTTTCTGAGCTTATAAAAGTGCCTGCCGGTAAAATAGATCAGAAAACGGAAGCTCAGATCAGTGAAATGGCAATGCTTGCGCGAAAATTGCCGAAAGCGAAACAGGCTATTTTCTTTGCTGCCTTAAAGGGTTTGCTAACCGGCCTGGAAAGCATCGAGAGTAAATAGAACCTTATTTCCGGCCCTCTACCGCCCGCCGGTTCTTTCCATTCCATTCTATGCATTTTTTATGCAGTGCGTACCTGAAAAGATATACAAGGAAAGCCTATTGCCCTTTCCCTTGGATATGCTAAAAATTAAGCAATTACAAAGATTTGAAAGGATATGAAAGGTAAGCCGCTTGAATTTACTGAATCTACGAATCCGCAGGTCGGGGGTTCGAATCCCTCTGGGCGCGCTTTATTTTTGCCGGACGTTAAAAAAACAAAAAAACCTTTTTACCCTCCGACTGCTCAGCGAATAAAAAAATCAGGAAGCCCCTTTTTTGTTTTTTTGTGTTTTTTGTTCAAGAGAAAAACTTCAACCTCCAGTTTTTAAATGATTTTCTTAACATGGATGTTCAAACGCGTTCAGTCCCATGATTCACGGCCTTCAGTTGCCTTTCTCTTTGCCGCTGCCAGCCGGGGAGCTCCTTCGCCATTGCCCGCCTTTTTCCGGCGATCCTGGCCTCTTTTTTTCTGGTTGTTCCCGTCTTTCAAACTCCGGGGATAAAATCAAAAACATCCATAAAAAAGTTCCTTTCCGGCTTTTTGGTCTGAGAAGCCCTGCGGTCTCATCATAATCCGCCGGGCCATGATGCTGTCCGTATAAACAGTTTAATGTAAGCTTTTTAAGTTACTAAGACGACCATTAGGAAAGCCTCATTCAGCCGTTATCTGTCATTCCGGCTTGTCCGGAATCTTTCTCCGGCTTTCAGGAAGGATTCCCGGCGCGCTTCGCTTGCGGGAATGACAACCGTGAGGCTTTATTAGCGATGTGCTTAGTAAATGGAGCATCTTTCTTTCCGTGCCGGCTTCTTATACTGCGGTGTTGATATCGAATACCAGCTCAAACCGGCAGCCGTCCCTGCATTGCAACTGCACATCTCCATTCAGCTGCTTTGTGGCCAGGTTATTCAGAAGCTTGAGGCCCAGGCTGTCCGCTTTTTTCAAATCGAAACCTTCCTGCATTCCTATCCCGTTGTCCTCAAACGTAAGCTTTACCTTTTCCCCTTCCAACCGGTGCAGGGTTATGCTCACCTCTCCGGGCCTGCCGCCGGGAAAGGCATATTTGATCGAGTTTGTTACCAGTTCGTTTATTATCAACCCGCAAGGGATGGCCATGTCTATATTGAACAGAATGTCATCCATGTCCATTTTCAGCGTCACATGCCCTTCCTGATGATAGCTTGCCACAAGGGCTTTCGCCAGGTCTTCAATATATTCCCGCATGTTCAAATCAGACAGCCTCGCGGACTGGTACAGTTTTTCGTGGACCATGGACATGGCCTGTATCCTTTTTTGCGCATCCATAAGCATCTGCAGTGAGCGCTCATCGCTTACGTATTTTGACTGAAGGACGATCAGGCTGGAGATCAGCTGCATATTGTTCTTCGTGCGGTGATAAAGCTCCCGCAAAAGGGTTTCCCTTTCCTTGAGAGATTCGCTTATCTGAGAATTTGCCATTGCGAGCTTGTAGGTGCTTTCCTCTATTTCACGCCTTAGCTTTGCCTCCTCCTTGCTTGCGGCAACAGAAGCTTCCCACTCGAACAGGCCCATCAGCCTGAGCATATTGTAAGCGATGAACGCCGCTATAGCGGCACGGACGATCTGGACGGGCACCCCTGTCTTCTGATAAAAAATGGCGTAGTTGATTGCGGATGCAGGGAAGAAACCGGCAGGCGGCACGACAAGACCCGAGACCAGCCCGAAAACCGCAAAGCCCGCGGCGGAAAATATTGCTGAACGGACCAAGCCCGGCTTGCCGGCATTTTCGATCCCTGGCAGTTGCAGGATGAAGGCGTAAGAGGTCAAAAAGCATGCGGGCATCCCCAGTATATACCGGGCATAGATATCCCCTTCTCCCCTGTATTGGCCCGTCATCAAGTTATACTGTTTAAAAAAAAGCACGGCGACCCACGAAGCGGCCAACGCCACAGGTATCAGATTCATCCACTTGCTCAAGCGTTTGCACTGGATAATGCAGCCGATCCCAAACTGCAGAAGGCAATAAAATGAAATGGCCAGGGTTATCGCATCGGCAAAGTTGAGCTGCATGCCGGCCGGTTCAGTAAAGCCGGCGAACATCTCCGCCAATTCATGTGTGCCGTGCGTTCCAGCGAATATGGCCAGGAGCCATAGATTTTTAAGAAAGAAAAACTGGCTGTCTTTCTTTATATTTATCAGTATGATTACGGCCAACATGAAGAAAGGAAAACTGTATAGCAAATAGGCGAGTGTCATGGCTTTTTTTGCGCCGGGAATTAATTTTCAGCGCAGCCTCCCTCTTTGCCTTGTATAATCCCTTTAGTTAAATTATAGGTCAAATTATCATCGGAAATTTCAATAATGAATCACCCTGCGGCAAGCCGCAGGGTATCGAAGTCAGAGATTTTTAGTATTCAGGCCGGATTTATTCTGGCTGCAAATAAAAACGGGCGGAATCTTTCCTCGCGTTCCGGGAAGGATTCCCGGCGCGCTTCGCTTGCGGGAATGACACAACCAAGGAAACCCTGCAGCAGGCTACCGGGAATTGCAAGTAAAAAAAACCGGGCATAAAGTCGGCCCGTTTCTGCATGCGCCCTTTTTTGATATCGTCTTATTGCGGGCTCAAAAACATCTGGAAATCAATGGAGGCGGCCATATGCGGCTAAAAGACAAGATTGCCATAATCACGGGCGCCGGCACCGGCATTGGCGAAGCAATCGCACATAAATTTGCACGTGAGGGCGCAATGTTGGTCCTGAACGGTTTGCCCGGCGATCCGGTCCGGGACGTGGCCGGTGCAATCAATAAAAGCGGCGGCCGCGCTGAGGTCTATCAAGGGGATGTGTCGATAGAGGAAGAGGCCATGGCCTGTGTAGATCTGGCCGTCCAATGTTTTGGCCGCCTTGATGTGCTCGTAAGCAATGCCGGTATTTTTATTGCATGGGCCGAAACTGACGATTACCGTATCGAGGATTTCGACAGGACGGTGCGGAATAACATGCGCACGGCTTTCCTCATGACCAAATTTTCCCTGCCTTATCTGAAGAAGAGCCGGGGCAATATTATCTGCACCGGCTCCGAGGCAGGGTTCAACGGATCGCCGAACTGCACCCCATACGGAGGGACAAAGGGGTTTTTGCACGCTTTTATTACGGGAGTGGCCATTGAGCAGGCCAAATATGGAGTACGCGCAAATTGCGTCTGCCCGGGAGCGATCGATACAGCCTGGACGCGGCCGGGCAAAGGGCCCATGGATGAGGAGACGGCGGACTCAATAGATAACGGAGTTCCAATGGGCCGCCGCGGCACCCCGGAAGAAATTGCGAATATCTTTGCGTTCCTTGCTTCCGATGAAGCAAGCTATGTTACCGGAGCCCTGTGGCTGGCCGATGGAGGAATTACCCCAGCCAAGGGGAGTCCGGGAATACAGGTGCCGGAGGAGTTGCGGCGGACGCCTGAAGGCGTATTGCCGGCGAGGCATTCACATGACGGTGAAAACGGCAAAGAAATCTATCGTAAGGCGAAATAACACCCGCTCCTTTAAACCATATCCGGATCTGAATGGCACAAGAAATCATGTCTTATGGATCCAGTGAATGAAACCCGGTTCCTGAGGTCCAAATAAGGCCTTGATCGTTTCTGTCTCTGCTATAATTTGCTGAAGAGAATATGGACAATTCAGCAGAGGATACTGCCAGACTGGAAACCCTGATTCAGGCGATGCCCGAAATGGTATTCCTCAAGGATGCCGGGGGCAGGTATGTAATGGTAAACAGAGCAGTCGAGGAGTTTTACGGCCGCCAGGCGTCATGTTTCACAGGAAAAACAAGCAGCGATATTTTGCCGCCCGCCGAGGCAAAAAAGTGTGACAAAAGCGACGCCGAGGCGATACGGAAGGGCCAACCCGTCCATGCGGAGGAACTGTTTACCGGTAAAAATGGACAGACACGGTGTTTCGATACGATAAAAGTTCCCTTATATGACAAAAACGCCCAGCTTGAAGGGCTTTTGTCCGTTTCCCGCGACATCACGGAACAAAAAAGGCTGGAGAAGGCGCTGCATCGCAGTGAGAGCAAATTCCGCACACTTTTTGATTCCACGGCCGACGCTCTCTTTATAGTTGAAATGAACGGCAACCTGGTGGACGCAAACAGGACAGCCTATGAGCGGCTGGGATACACGAAGGAAGAGATCATGTCGATGAACCTCTACCAGCTGGACGCTCCTGATTCCAGACCCAGAATACCGGAGCGGGTTGAGCATATTAAAAAAAATGGCTGGGGCATATTCGAGTTGGCCCACTTGAGAAAAGACGGCACGGTCATGCCCGTGGAAATATGCGCAAAGGTTATAGAGTTCGAAGGCAGGGACGTGATATTCAGCTCCGTTCGGGACATTACTGCCCGCAAGAGGGCTCAAGAGGCACAGAGGCAAAGCGAGAGGCGGTACCGGCGTCTGTTTGAAAACGCCAATGACGCCATCTTTATCATAGATATGGAAGGGGAAAATGCCGGCAGGATAGTTGATGCCAATCAGGTTGCCGCAAAAATGCATGGATATACGGTCGAAGAACTCCTGAAGCTGCGCATAGAGGATGTAGATTCTCCGGAGGACGCAAAGCTGAACCCCATGCGGAGAGAGTTGAGCCTGAAAGGCCAGTGGCTGAAGGCCGAGATTGAGCACCGGAAGAAGGACGGCTCCATCTTTCCGGTGGACATCACCGCAGGTCTTTTTGAGGAGGGCGGCCATAAATACGTTTTTGCCATAGAACGGGACATAACCGTCCGCAAAAAAACGGAGGAGACGATACGCAAGTTTGCCAATGTCGTACAGCATACAAAGACCGGCGTCTCAATAGGCATGGAAGACGGCACTCTCGGATTAGTGAACCCGGCGTTTGCCGAAATGCACGGTTATACTGTGGATGAGCTTTATGGAATGCCTATTGCCGACACGTACGCGCCCGAGTCTCGGGCCGGCCTTCCCATGCATATCGCCACAATTCACGAAAAAGGCTATCACAAGTTTGAGACCTTTCGCTTACGCAAGGACGGATCCGTTTTTCCCGCGGAAGTTGAGGCCTATGCCATAAAGGACAAGGAGGGAAGGACGCTCTATCGTGTCGCAAATGTCATTGATATCACCGAGCGCAAAAAAGCCGAGGAGAAGCTGAAGGCCTCTCTCACGGAAAAGGAGATACTCCTTAGGGAGATCTATCACAGGACAAAGAACAATATGCAGGTGATATCGGGGCTTCTTAACCTTCAATCCATGCCTTTTGAGGACAGCTGCGTGCGGCAGGCCTTCAAAGAGACGCAGGACAGGATCAGGGCGATGTCGCTCGTCCATGAGATGCTGTACAGATCGAAGGACCTTTCCAGTCTGGACATAGAGAAATACATGGAAGACCTTGCGGATGTCACCATGAAAAGCCACCCTGCAAAAGCCTCGACGGTATCCATGGAACTGGAGATAGAAAGCCTTCCTCTGTCGATAGACCTGGCCACCCCTTGCGGGCTGATAATAAACGAGCTTCTCTCTAACTCCATGAAATACGCCTTCCCGGGAAACAGAAAAGGGCAGATCAGGATAGTCATGCATAAAAAAAGCGGGGACGAAGTTGAGCTCGTGTACTCGGATGACGGGGTGGGACTCCCGGAAGGGCTGGACGTAAGCAAGACAAAGACCCTCGGGTTGCGGCTGGTCAACAGTCTGGTTGCAAACCAGCTTAAAGGGAAACTGCATGTCAGCAAAAAGGGAGGCACACGGTTCCAGATCAATTTCAGTCTGATTGGGCAATAAAGGATTATTAGCTGCAGGAATTTTTTGCCAAAAAAAGTCTTCAGAGGGCGATCTTAAAGCAAGCCCGGTCATGAAAATCTGGACGGACGGGGGGATGGGCCAGGGCCCAATACGACATATTGCCGTCTTTCATTTTAATTACGGCGCTGACGGCAACGTTGATGTCCAGGCCAGGCGGGACGATAGCGGCCAAATTGAACTCCAGGGATAGCCTTAATGCGCGCGGACCGGCATGGACGACAAATGGCAGCTTTTCAAACGAAGGCTCCTCACGCATGCCTTCCCTGTAGGACTCGAAACTGTAGGTATTCCAGAGCCCGGCAGGCGATAGATTGAATTCCCAGTAACGCGTGGAATTCCGGGGACCCAAAAAAAATTCCATGCATGTCTTCTCCCAAAGAGAATACCTGCGCGATGGGACATCCGCAACCGGAAGCTCGATGGAGGACAGACTGCCCGTTATTTCATAACCTATTGAGAACCGGTCTTTCCTCCTTTCAACGCTTCCTGAAATCTTTAAGTCCGGCGCGGGTTTTCCACCCGCTTGAAAAGGGACCAAAGAAAAATCCATTGGATTCATCTGTATTCCATGACCGCCGCCCGGATTGCCGCTTCCTGCAATTCGATGCTTTCAGTCAGCTTGAGCTGGACAAGCGCCCTCCTTAAATTATGTCCCGGAAATCTGACTTTGAAGTATGTATCGCCTTCAAGGTGATCAGTAAAAAATCTTACACCCAGTTCAAATGCCATCAGGCGGACGCAGTCATAAATGAATTCAAGATCGTTTACGGTGAGGAATTGCCTTGCGGCCCTGAGATAGCCACCAAGCATCGCTCTGCAAAGCCCAAGGTCGAAGTTTACGTCCTCCCACGCCTCAGTTTCCTCTCCCAGGGGGTTACATCCGGAGCGCAGGCAATCGCCTATATCATAATGGATCAGGCCTGGTTTAACGGTGTCCAGGTCGATCATGCTTACGGCCTGGCCAGTGGAGGTGTCCATCAGGATGTTATTGATCTTCGGGTCTCCGTGGATAATGCGCACTAAAAGCCGGCCTTGCCCCCTTGCGTCTTCAAGGACCCTGGCCAAAAAACCCTTGCGTCCTTCAATAAAGTCCAGGCAATAGGCCCCCTCCGGGGAAGCGCATCTTCCGGAATTTTGCGCAACCGCTGCATCATAACGGGCAAGATAACCCGGTGTGATATGAAAACCAGGCAATGTGTCTGCAAGGCGTTCCGGCGGCAGATCGCTTAAAAAAGAATGGAAAAGCCCCAATGCATAGCCCGCTTCCCTGGCGTGTTCCGTGTTATTGATGACACTAAAGGATTCCGCCCCTTCAATCAGGCTCAGCGCCCGCCAAAATGATCCGTCCGGCCCCGTCCAATGGTCCAAGCCACTCCTGGCCGGGATCACGCTGGGTACGGCCCAGCGCCTGCCTCCCTCATTTTTGAGCCCCTCCGTGCGCTGCCTGATATGCTCCGTGCAGATACGGATATTTCGCATTACGTCTTCAGGGCGCCGGAATACACTGCTATTGATGCGCTGAAGAACGAATTTCCCATCTTCGGATTCTACGAGGAAGGTGTTGTTTATATTTCCGTCACCGAATTCGGCGACACCGGTGATCCTGCTTTTCGTGAATTGCCCGGCAGCAATCAAAGGGCTGCTCAAAACAAGCCTCGCATGTGAATTATATTAACTCTTCAATCCATTCATATTCGTATTATTGCCAATATTTCCATGCTCTTTCAAGAGAAAAAAGTGGTCTGAAACGAGCCCTCTTTTGGTCCTCTGCCACAATATTCACCTGCACCGCAGGGATGAGAATAAGATATCAGTGTCCTGTCCCGGAAATCCGTTGTCATTTCCCGAAGCGAAGCGCGCCGGGAATCAGTCTTTTAAGGCTGATCCCGCCCGTTTTTATCCTCCTCAACCGGAATAAATCGCCGGAATGACAGAATAAACCTATTGTAGTGGGTCCAACGTTTCTTTACATTTGTTCGAGTATTTTGGCCGTCATTCCCGCATGTAGCAAGCGGAAATCCAGCGGCGTTGTCTTTTGGCCGGCAAAAAAAATCAAAGTCACTGGATTCCCGATTAAGACCTCGGGAATGACGAAAAAACAGATTTATTTCTTGGAGCTTTCTAATGTAAAGAGATTTACGACGCCAATACACTATCATATTGCCGGTCATTTATGGGACACCACTCTGGATGTATGCGCCGTGCTTGGAACACTTATAATTTCCTCCAAATACTTTTTACCGCCAGTTTCCATCAATGCTGTTCGAATTCGTTATCGTCTGCTTCCCCGTGGTTATTGCCTGGATCAGGAGCTGCGCCGAAGTGCCTAAGAACACCCTTGGACGATTTCCCATTGCCGCTGCGGAGATTAAGTCCTTTGCCTTTACCATGACGGAGTGGTTCAAC
Source organism: Nitrospirota bacterium (assembly GCA_021812785.1). The sequence continues at coordinate 6,876 of JAKAMR010000064.1, read as the reverse complement.
TTTGTTTTTTTGAGCAGGCATTCTCTTGACGGCTGTTTGGCAGGTATTCTCTATTTTGAAGAATGAAATAGCGCTTTGTAACTGCCTTGCTTGAGAAGAAAGCTCCCCGGCCGTGGAGGCCAGCTCTTCGGAGACACCCGAGTTTTGCTGAATGACTTGATCGAGCTGCTGGATAGCCTGGTTTACCTGCTGTGCGCCCGCATTCTGTTCCATGCTGCGCTTATCTCAAGAACAAGTTCAGCGGTCTTTTGTATATCGGGTACAAGTTTCGCGAGCATCCGGCCCGCTTTCTCAGCCACCTGGACACTTCCCCTTGAAAGGCCGCTTATCTCGGCTGCTGCGGTCTGGCTCCGTTCGGCTAGTTTTCTCACCTCCGAAGCGACAACAGCAAAGCCCTTCCCTTGTTCCCCGGCTCTTGCGGCTTCAATGGCGGCGTTTAGGGCAAGGAGGTTTGTCTGTCTGGCAATCTCCTCTATAATCGATATCTTCTCCGAAATCTCTTTCATAGCCCTTACAGTCTCAGATACGGCCTCACCGCTTTTTTTGGCATCGGAAGCGGACTTTGCCGCAATACTTCCGGTCTGCTGTGCGTTTTCGGCGTTCTGCATTATTGTGGAGGCCATTTCGTCCATGGAGGATGATGCCTCCTCTGCCGCCGCAGCCTGTTCCGTTGCACCCTGGGAAAGCTGCTCAGAGCCAGCGCTTATCTGCCCGCTTCCGGCCGCAACGCTTTCCGCCGCAGACTTCACTTCAGATATCACGTCCTGCAGCGCGGTGACGGTGCGGTTTACAGCGTCTATCAGATGCCCGATTTCATCTTCCCCTTCGGCGGCCAATTTTATGGTAAGGTCTCCGTCGCCCACCCCCTTTATTTTTTTAATTAAATCTGACAAAGGCGAGTGAGCAAAGTGGATTATGACTATGACCAGGCCGGTCATTATCACGAGGTCAATTAAGCCAAAAATGATATTGAAAGTTTGCACTGCCCTTATCCTGCCAAACGCGTCTCTCAAAGGGATCTTGATACTGATGACCCCGAGGACAGTCCCCGCTTTCACGGCGTGGCACAACAGGCAATTTTTGCCCATGAAATTTGTTCTCGCAATATATGGATACACTCCCCTGATGTAATCGCCCTCTTGTACAGTTTTTGCCACGCCTTTTTTCAGCACTTTAAGTTCGATTGGGTCAGGGACGTCTTTGTTTTCGTCCCCAAACTGTGAATTAACCGCCTTCGATCTCAATATTTTAACGTCGGCAATTTTTCCCATTTGCTCCAGAAAAGGTTTTTTAGCCGTTTCAATTACGCCTGCAAGCATCATCGTGGTAAGGGCGTTCAACACCGTATCCCTGTAACCTTCAAGCGTTGAATGCTCCACTTCCTTGATGACGATGTTTTTTGTCCTGTATCCGGTAACTATGGTCGAAAAAAAAGTTCCCAGCATTACAAGCAGTATTATTGGTACCGCCAATTTCCACTTCAGAGATAAGTCTTTAACATTCATTGATTGAGTTCCCCCTCAACTCGTAAAAAAAAGCCTTGACTCATGAGGCTCTTTTTCCCAGATCGCCGGAAAGCCCGGTCTGGCCCATAATTCTCCGTTTAAACAAATAAAATCTTGTAGTGGCGATAATTTTTTTAAACGCCACAATCGTTAATTGTATTATCGTTTAAAGAGTGAAAAACCTTTAGAACGTATTAAGATATCAGGAAAAAAGAACGATCGATGTTTAGAAAAGGGTGCGAAACGTAAGCGCAGCAATGAATCACCCTGCGGCAAGCCGCATGGCATCGAAGTCAAGGATTTTTAGTTTGTCATTCCGGCCGGATTTATTCTGTTTGCAAATAAAAACGGGCGGAACCTTTCCTGCCGTAAAAGGCGAAGAAGGATTCCCGTCGCTGCGGGAATGACGGCAAAAAATTTCTGAACCAAATGTAAAGAAGTGTTAGGGACAGGATGAGTAAGATGAGTGTTTTTGGGTCATTGTCCGGCCGGATGAAATTTGCACCGATGGTGGATTAATTTTCATTGCCGATTAACACCCTTCCGAAAGAAAATAACAGGACCACATGTCATCATGGATTCCCTGTCCCCTGCTCTGTTGACATTGTCCCGTATTCTGATAATATTTTTCTTAAGTATCGAATTTCCCTTTAAAAGAGACCGGGGGTAATCCATGTTAAGCCGGCTGCGCTGTATAAGGGCATTTGAAAAGACGCCGGAATGATGCGTGCATGCCTCTAGCCGGTATAGGGATCTGTCCGCACTGGCGGGGCTGGGGCTCACGAGTGGTTCCAAGGTCCTGCTGAGGAACCTGTTTTCGATCAACCATTATTATCTTCTGGAACGCCGTATTTTACCGGTTGGGGTTAAAAATGACTCCCGCATGGATTTATCTTTGGCCAGGGCCGATGAGGGCGACATAGAGGATATCCTAGCCGGGTCCAAAAACCTGGGTCCGGAAGACAGAAAGGAAATCGTCTCCAGGGTGCTGTTCTACAGGTCGGGTTTCAAAAAAAACTGTTATATAGGCAGAGATAAAAAAGGAAACATTGCGCTTCTCCAGTGGCTTATTTGTCCGGATGAGAATTCAGTGATCGACGGCAGTTACAGCAGGAAGTTTTACAGGCTCGCCCCTGGCGAGGTCATGTTCGAAAACATCTTCGTTTTCCCGAGGTACAGGGGCCGGGGCCTTCTGTCGGCCTCCACGGGAATGCTCCTGGAGATCGCGCGGAAGGACGGGTATCGAAGGGCTCTGGGCTATATCCGGAAAGACAGGATACCGGCCCTTAATGAGTTTTTGAAAATGGGTTTCAGGCTGGTCAGACTGATAAGGGAAGTCAAGTTTTTGGGCATTGCTGCAAGGAATTTGTGATGTCCGCAGCCCCGCAGCTTTATTGCGTCGGGGCTGCAAGACGCAGGGCAGCGAGCTTTTTTCAAAATCTGCCGGAGGGGGGATCCGGAATGATTCTATTTGCCGCGGCAAAAACGATAATGTTATCCGGACTGACAGAATGAAAATGAAAATGTGCACCTGCTGTGTCCTTCCAGACACGTTTCCCGGCATACGCTTCGACTCGGACGGCGTTTGCAATTATTGCGAAGATCACAGGCAGGAAAAGGAGGATGAGGAGCTCCGCAACAGATACAGGCAAAAATTTGAGGGACTGCTTGAAAAGCTCCGCAGCGGCGCAAAACGGCCTTATGACGCAATCATGGCATACAGCGGAGGCAAGGACAGCTCGTATTCGATGAAGATGCTGAAGGAGCAGTTCGGGCTGAAAATCCTTAGCGTCACGTTCGATCATGGTTTTGTGTCAGAACAGGTGCGGCAGAACATCCGGCGGGTTACCGCGGCCCTGAACATCGACCAGATGACCATTTCGCCCGGCCGGGAATCGCTCTGCGACGCCTTCAGAAGGTCGGAATCTGCAGGCGTATATCCCATGAAGTATCTTGAGAGGGCCAGCGCGATCTGCAACACGTGCATGGGCATCGTGAAATCCTATCTGCTCAAGACCGCTATAGAGACCGGCGTGCCGCTGATATGCTACGGGTGGTCCCCGGGCCAGGCGCCTGTCCAGGCGTCGGTTATGAAAGTCAATCTTTCCATGATTAAAAAAATGCAGGAGACCACATGCGGCTACCTTGAAAAGGTGGCCGGCAAGGGCCTGGACGCCTTCATGCCCAGCCAGAGGCATTTCAAAATGCTGGAGGCCGGCAACGGAGGATTTCTGTATAACGTCCACCCGCTTGCTTTCATGGGGTATGACGAGGAGGCAATAACAGGGGAGATAAGCAGGCTCGGATGGAGGCGTCCGGCTGAAACCGATGACAACTCCTCCAACTGCCTTTTGAACTCCTACGCAATCCACGTCCACATGAGGGACCATGGGTTCCATCCGTACGCGTTTGAGATCGCCGCACTCGTAAGAAAAGGGTATCTATCCCGCGAAGAGGGCATCAGAAAACTGGCCGGCAAGCCCTCCGAGGAGGTCGTGAATAATGTCCGTTCAGCGCTTGGAGGTGTGAGTCCATGGAAATGAACTTTTTTATGGAGGACGTCCGCCGGTTCGTGATCGAGAACTTCCTTTTTGGAGAGGCGCGCCAGTTGGATGAAGGCACTTCCTTTCTTGAAAGCGGCATAGTCGATTCGACAGGCATCCTGGAGCTGGTCTGTTTTATTGAAAGCTCATACGGCATTACCGTAGAGGACGAAGAGCTTGTGCCGGAGAACCTGGACAACCTCCGGAACATCGATCTTTACCTGCGCAGGAAGCTTGGCGATGCCCCGGGTGGCAGCGCCTCCAAAAGCGGGTCCCCGGCCCCGGTGTAAAAAATGTGCGGCATAACCGGCATTGTAGACCTTCAGGGCAGAGGGATTTTTGATCCGGACGATGTCCGGCTGATGACCGGAGCCATCGCCCACAGGGGGCCTGACGGGTCCGGGGTCTATATGGACGATTACGCCTCGCTCGGGCATGCGAGGCTGAGCATTATCGACCTTTCGGGCGGGTCCCAGCCCATCCCCAACGAGGACAGGACCCTGTGGATAATATATAACGGAGAGGTGTTCAATTATCCCGAACTGAGAGAGTCCCTGGCCCGAAGGGGGCACCGCTTCCTGGGGCATACCGATACCGAGGTCATCTTGCACCTTTACGAGGAAAAAGGCCCAGCCTGCCTGGAAGACCTCAACGGGCAGTTCGCAATCGCCATCTGGAACGCGCGGGAAAAAGAGCTGTTTCTTGCCCGGGACAGGATGGGGATCAGACCCCTTTACTATGCCAGGAAGGACGGTGCGCTTGTCTTTGCATCCGAGATAAAGGCAATCTTTATGCTGCCCCAGATCCCGCGGCAGATCGACCCTGTGGCGATGGACCAGATATTCACTTTCTGGACCACGCTTGGCGGGCGCACGCCATTTCAGGGCGTCAGCGAGCTGCTGCCCGGGCATTACCTGAAGATGTCAGCCGGATCGTTTCAGGCCCGCAGATACTGGCAATTGCCATTGCACACGCATGAGTCAGAGGTACAGCTGCCGCCGGAAGAGATTTGCGGACATATCATTGAAACGCTCACTGACGCCGTAAGGATCCGCCTGCGGGCCGACGTGCCCGTAGGGTGCTATTTAAGCGGCGGCCTCGACTCTTCCGGGGTAGCGGCGCTAGTGAGGAACAATTTCCAGGACCGCCTCAGGACCTTCGGTATCAAGTTCGAGGAGAAGGGATTTGACGAAAGCGGATATCAGGATTCCGTGGTCCGCCGCCTGGGGACGGAGCACAGGCCACTCCTGGTTAAAAACAGGCAGATCGGAGAGGTCTTTCCCGATGTGGTATGGCACTGTGAGAAGCCCCTGCTCAGGACCGCCCCTGGGCCGCTCTTTCTGCTGTCCGGTCTTGTAAGGGAAAGCGGCCTGAAAGTAGTGATGACGGGCGAAGGGGCCGACGAGGTATTTGCCGGATATAATATCTTCCGTGAGGCCAAGATAAGGAAATTCTGCTCGGACAGGCCCGGGTCCACGCGCAGGCGCATGCTGTTTTCAAGGCTTTACCCTTACATATTCAAACCCGGCCAGCGCGGGCGCCATTTTATAAATTCTTTTTTCAGCCGCGGCCTGGAGGACGCTGGAGACCCGCTGTTTTCCCACCTGATAAGGTGGCGGAACACGGGCAGGCTCAAAACCTTTTTTTCAGAAGGGCTCCGGTCGGCCATCGGGGATTATTCTTCGCTTGAAGAGCTGCGGCAAACGCTGCCCGCGGGGTTCGATGCCCTGGACTATTTGTCAAAGGCGCAATATCTTGAGACGGCCATTTTCCTGGGCAATTATCTGCTTTCATCCCAGGGAGACAGAGTGGCCATGGCCAATTCCATAGAAATAAGGCTCCCGTACCTAGATTACCGCCTGGTGGAGTTCATGGCCCGCGTCCCCTCAAAATGGAAGATAAACGTCCTTAATGAAAAATATCTTCTTAAAAAGGTCTTTGAAGGGATATTGCCTGAAACGGTCGTGAACCGGCCAAAGCACCCATACCGGGCGCCGGTCGGAAAAAGCCTGATGAAACCGGGCCTGCCTTATGCCCAGGAGATGCTGTCTGCGCGTTCGCTGAGGGAATCCGGCCTGTTCGATCCGGGCAAGGCAGGCATGCTGCTGGACAGGTTCCGCCGCTCCGCGGAGGAAAGCGAGCTTGACGGCATGGCCCTGTCCGGGATACTGTCGTCACAGATACTGCACGACAGGTTCATCTCCTCTTTTCCTCGCGGGTGCATTTCGCCCTGCCGTCCCGCCGTCGTATTTGACATGAGGCGGAAGTCCGGGCGGATAAATGAAACGCAACATTTTTTGGGGGCAAAAAATGATGTCCGGCCATAGGCTGCTTCATGAATACCTGCATTCAGCTGCGGCCATGCATCCTGAAAAGACCGCGTTGGTCTGTGGAGGTCGGCGCTGGACCTATGGTTTTATCGAGGAGCAGGCCGGCAGATTGGCGCGCGCCATGGCCGATGCCGGAACCGGGCGCCAGGACAGAGTGATAATCCTGCTTGAAAATTCGGTTGAGACCGTGATAGCGATGTTTGGCATCCTGAAGCTGGGGGCCGTCATGGTGCCGTTAAACCACCATATGAGAGCGGCCAAGCTTGAGTACATAATCAGGGACTCCGGCGCAAGGCTTCTGGTAACCCACCTGGACAAGGCGGATATGATTGCCGGGTTTTCCCCCGCGTGCCGGGAGCAGCTGAGATTCGTCTGGGTGGGCGGCAGTGCCGGCATACCCGATTCCCTGGCCCCGCTCTCGACACGCTGGCAAGACGCCACGGCCATGGGTGGTGCGGGCTGCGGTTTCCCATCCCTGAACCGGAGCATAGATTACGA
>JAKAMR010000063.1 GCA_021812785.1 Nitrospirota bacterium | reverse complement strand
ATGCGTTCGCGGAAGATAGTTTGGGCTATGCTTATCAAAACGGCAAAGGCGTGCCTCTGGATTACGCAAAAGCGGTTCACTGGTTGAGACTGTCCGCCGCGCAGGGCAATGCGTTCGCGGAAGATAGTTTGGGCTATGCTTATCTTTACGGCAAAGGCGTGAGCCTGGATTACGCAAAAGCGGTTCACTGGTTGAGACTGTCCGCCGCGCAGGGCAATGCGTATGGCGAAAATAACTTGGGCTATGCTTATCAAAACGGCAAAGGCGTGCCTCTGGATTACGCAAAAGCGGTCCACTGGTTCAGACTGGCGGCGGCACAGGGCGATGCGTTGGCGGAAAATAGTTTGGGCTATGCTTATCAAAACGGCAAAGGCGTGACTCTGGATTACGCAAAAGCCGTTCACTGGTACAGACTGGCTGCCGCGCAGGGCGATGCGGCGGCGGAAAATGGCGTGGGCTTGGCTTATCTTTACGGCAAAGGCGTGCCTCTGGATTACGCAAAAGCGGTCCACTGGTTCAGACTGGCGGCCGCGCAGGGCGATGCGTATGGCGAAAATAACTTGGGCTATGCTTATCAAAACGGCAAAGGCGTGACTCTGGATTACGCAAAAGCCGTTCACTGGTACGGACTGGCTGCCGCGCAGGGCGATGCGTTGGCGGAAAATAACTTAAGAGATGCTGTTAACGCAAAAGACAATAATGGTGACACCCCGCTTCATAAGGTCTTAAACAAGGACGCCGCCGAAGTCCTCATCGACAATGGAGCGGATGTTAACGCAAAAGACAATTATGGCGACACCCCGCTTTTCATGGCCTTTAACAAGGACATTGCCGAAGTCCTCATCGGCCATGGGGCGGACGTGAATGCCAGGAACAATCAGGGGGACACTCCGCTTTACAATGCTGCTGAAGAGGGCAATACGGAGATTGCTCAAACACTGATTGCCCACGGAGCGGATGTTAACGCAAAAGATAATACTGGCGACACTCCGCTTCACGAGGCCGCCGAGGGTGGACAAGCGGACATTGTCAAACTCCTTATCGCGCATGGAGCTGACATAAACGCCAGGGACAATGCAGGAAGGACCCCGCTGCAGGTTGCAAACAGCAAAGAGATAGTAGCGCTTCTTCAGTCCGCGATGCTGAACCAGTCCGGAAACAAATACGACCTGCTTAAAAAGCTGCTGGCCCAGTTCAAGGGACATTCGGAGAATGACGCTCTGCGCCTCTCTATTATAAAGCTGGTAAAATCTCTCAACCCGGCTCCGGCCGTGCCTCGGGAGGCGCAGAACCTGGATGGGCAGGCCCAGTACATCTTCCAGCACGCGCAGTCCGAGGACGATTACATGAAGGCGGCCAGGAAGTACCTGAAGGCGGTGGAAATAGCCCCGTGGGTGCCGGACTATTACTATAACCTGTGCGTAATACTGGACAAGACCCAGTTTATAAAACAGGCGATCCACGCATGCCGACTGTACCTTGATACAACTCCGGATGCCTCGGGCAACGATGCCTCAAGGATACAGACCCTCGTATCCGGGCTGGAATATGCCAAAAAAAAGGCCGTGGAAAATTTAGATGGGCGGACCGAGTATCATAATAATACCGGCATCGATGAACTGTACAGGCTGGGCGGCATCAGCGGCAATGTCATGGGCCATGACGTTGCTATAAGACTGGCTGTGGATTGGCAGGCTGCCCCGCCCAGGTATCAGTTGCTTGTTTCCTGCATCGAGGGGAACCAAGTATATTTGTGGGACAGGGATATTGTTACCACAGATACCGGCATCAACATGTGCAGCAGCAGCACTAATATGCACCTCATAATAAATCCGGCAGGCGAGGGGTTTGTGGAGCTTGCGGACTGGTCCGGGAACACCTATATCCGCGCCACGCTTAGCAAGCTTTTCAGGCTTAAAAACAAGGCGCTTGAGAAGTCTCCGATATATCAGGCTTATGGTAATGACGGCAAGACCTTGAGAGACTACGTTCTCTATGCCCAGGGTGGACCTACCGTTGATAAAGCCGGGTATGAGGTTTTTAAAAGTGATTGCACGGGGAAACTACTTAATAAGGACTCCCATGCGTTGCCTGACGACTTTGTCTCGAAGGACACAATGAGCAAGGATGGAGGGGCAATGGGCAAGTACAGCCCGGCGGACTATGCCTTTGGCATATTCCTGGGGCAGTTTTATGCGTGCCAGTCGCGGTTCGACAGCGAAACCGGATTTGCCGGATGGGGAAAAGACGAGAAATGAGGCAAGGCATGAAAAACTCTCCGCTCGGGGCCATCTGCCGCCCGGTTCCGGCTGCGGTTTTCGCGCTTTTTGCCTGTACCACGTTTTTTTTGACAGGCATTAACGCCCATGCGGACCGAATTGAAAAACTGAAAAACTCGGCTGAAGCCGCTTTTGCCAAAAGCAAACAGGAACTTGCAGAGGCAAAAGCGGCGCTAAGCAGCGCAGAGGCGGCAAAGGCGCTTGCGGTCAAGTACCAGGACGCCGCCGCCATGCCGGTGGCCAGTCAGGCGGTGTCCACAGCCAGTCGGGCCGTTACACTTGCGCAAAAAAATGTCCTGGCACGGAAGCGTTGGCTTAAGGAGATATTGGAAGGTTACAAGGTTATCAGGGGCATGGATGCACTTGCCGCCCGGCTCGGGTGGAGCCGGAAGAAGCGTGAACACTTGAACGAGGAGTTGAATGATCTTCCCCTTGACCATGCTTTCAAAACCTCGGAAATGGATATACGGCTTACGTGGATGGGCATCGAGGATCGCGGCCCTGAGCTGGCTGAAATTGTCCGGGCCGCATCAAAAGGGAAAGGGCCCGTTCTATCGGGTGCAGGCCGGCAGTCAGGATCAGACTGTGCAGTCTTTGCCCTTGCGGCAGCCACAAACCTGCCCTACGGAGTGGTGTCGGCCCGCGCGGACAAGCTCATAAGCGAGGGAAACTGGCGTACCGACGCGGAACGCTCCGACCCGGGGGCCGCCATTGAAAAAAATGGAGGACTGAACGGAGGGGAGGTCATCATGCTGGCCGACATATTCGGCCAGTCAAAGGTTTTGCCGCCCTCCGGCTTTGCCCAGGCGCTTCAGGAAGGACAGCCGGTCATGGTTAATGTGTCAGTGCCTGGAGGCGAGCACGAAGTTGTGCTGGACAAGACATTTCAGTACGATGGACAGACGTGGTATGAAATGATAGATTCCAATCAAGGCCCAATGCAGCGGCGCTATTTAAGCGGGGAGGAGCTAAACGGCATACTCCTTGAGAAAGGTGTGGCCTATCATCCCAATAAGGGGACCGTTCCCAGACTATTTCGATGATGAGCCGGAACAATGGCCATCGGAGCAGGCAGTCACAACTTTTAGAGGAATGAACTTAAAACTGTGAAGGCGCACCAATGTGGGTCGGCGCATTTCCCGATGGCAACTCGGCCCTGATGCTGGTAGCCGCCCGCTTGAGGCATATTGCCAGCACCAGGTGGGGAACAAAGATGTATTTAAAAATGGATCGGCTTCAGGAAACAGCTATGGAACTAGCAACGGCTTAGGGCTGACCGGATTGAAGACCCAATCTGAAATGTGCGAAAAAATCTTGACACTACCATAATATCACCCCTCTAAAAAAGTCCCTCAATCATACAGGGAAAATTAAAAATTTATCAACTTGTATTAACCCGTTCATTTGCTATGGCAAAATCCATTCCCAGAGACAGTCCAGAGGCAGTATTTTTGGCGGTTTTGCGGAACCAACTTATTGATTTTAAAGGGAAATAAAAATGCCGAAGGGGGGATTTGAACCCCCACGAGGTTTCCCCCACTAGACCCTGAACCTAGCGCGTCTGCCAGTTCCGCCACTTCGGCTGAGCATTATATTATCATCTTTCGGATGTGCAGGTAAAGAGCGGGCGGTTTTTGTTTGGGCTGCGCCCGCTTTCCGCCTGAAAAAAGCAGAATCGGTCAGCCCCCCCCTCGGAAAATCACATATTTTGTTTGGGGAAGCGTGCCGCAGGCAAAGGGCTCGTTAATGCGTGAAAGGGGGGCAGCAGCCCCCCTTCATGTTTCAGTCGCCGCTTTTTGTCAGCTCGCGGCCTCCACCGCCTCGGCCTTCTCCGTCTTTTTTGGGCGGAGCGTCAAGGCTCCCGCCTTGTTGGCATCCACCTCCACGAGGTCGCCCTCCTTGAACACGCCTTCAAGGAGTCTTGCCGCCAGGGGATTCATCACCTCCCGCTGTATGGCCCTCTTTAGCGGTCTGGCCCCGTAGACCGGGTCAAACCCGATCTCGGCCAGCTTCTTTTTTGCCCGCTCGGTAAGGACGATGTCCAGGCCCTTGGCGGTCAGGTAGCGCTTCATCAGGTTTACCTGGATGTCCACTATCTGCCTGAGCAGCTCCTCCGTAAGCGGGTTGAAGATTATTATCTCATCTATCCTGTTTAAGAACTCGGGCTTGAAGCTTGCCTTCAGGTCCTGCAGTATCTTGTTCTTGAGGTCCTCCTCGTTCTCTCCGGGAGGGCCCCAGTAGACGCGCGGCCTCTTCCTGCGCTCCTCAAGCAGCTCCTGTATGTGGACGCTGCCTATGTTGGAGGTAAGTATTATCACCGTGTTCCTGAAGTCCACGACGCGACCGTGGCCGTCCGTGAGGCGCCCGTCATCGAGTATCTGAAGCATGATGTTGAAGACCTCCGGATGCGCCTTCTCTATCTCGTCAAAGAGAAGAACGGAATACGGCTTCCGGCGGACGGCCTCCGTGAGCTGCCCTCCTTCCTCGTATCCCACATAGCCTGGAGGCGCTCCTATTAGCCGGGATACAGTGTGCCTTTCCTGGTATTCGGACATGTCTATGCGCACCATGGCGCCTTCATCGTCGAACAGAAACTCGGCCAGCGCCTTGGCAAGCTCGGTCTTTCCCACGCCGGTCGGGCCAAGGAAAATGAACGATCCGATCGGGCGGTTCGGGTCCTGCACGCCGGCTCTCGCCCTCCTCACCGCATTCGATATGGCGGAGATGGCCTCGTCCTGCCCTACCACCCGCATGCGAAGGCGCTCTTCCATCTTAAGGAGCTTCTGCACCTCCGTCTCAAGCATCCTTGAGACCGGCACCCCCGTCCACTTGGAGACGACCTGCGCAACGTCCTCCTCGTCCACCACTTCCTTGAGCATCTTGCGCTTGGTCTGCACCTGCGCAAGCTTTTTGGTCTCCGAGTCAAGCTGCTTGGCAAGCTCAAGCAGGGTGCCGTATTTCAGCTCCGCCGCCTGCCCGAGGTTGCCCTCGCGCTCGGCCCTCTCGGCCTCTATGCGCTTTGCCTCCGTCTCTTCCTTTATATCCCGTATCCGGGAGATGACCTCCTTTTCGCTCATCCACTGCGAGCGCAGGCGGTCCTTCTTTTCGGTAAGCTCGGCTATCTCGCGCTGTATGCCTTCAAGACGCTTCCTGGATTCCTCGGAGCCGTCCTTGAGCATGCCCTGCTTTTCTATCTCAAGCTGTCTGATCTTTCGCTCCGCCTCATCCAGCTCCACCGGCATGCTGTCTATCTCCATGCGCAGCTTGGAAGCCGCCTCGTCTATCAGGTCAATGGCCTTGTCGGGAAGGAACCTGTCGGTTATATACCTGTCCGACAGCACAGCCGCGGCAACAAGCGCGTCGTCCTTTATCTTTACCCCGTGGTGCACCTCGTACCGTTCCTTGAGGCCCCGAAGGATGGAGATGGTGTCCTCCGGGCTTGGCTCCTTTACCAGTATGGGCTGGAATCTCCTTTCGAGGGCGGGGTCCTTCTCTATGTATTTCCGGTATTCGTTCACCGTGGTGGCCCCGATGCACCGCAGCTCTCCCCTTGCAAGGGCGGGCTTCAGCATATTGGAGGCGTCCATTGCGCCCTCTGCCGCGCCTGCCCCAACCAGCGTATGCATCTCGTCTATGAACAGGATTACCTTGCCGCTTGCCTGCTCTATCTCCTTGAGCACCGCCTTGAGCCGCTCCTCGAACTCGCCCCTGTACTTTGCCCCCGCGATGAGCGCGCCCATGTCCAGTGCCACCGTCTTTTTGTCCCTAAGGGTCTCGGGCACATCGCCCTGGACTATGCGCTGGGCAAGCCCGTCCACAATGGCGGTCTTGCCGACTCCGGGGTCTCCGATGAGCACCGGGTTGTTCTTGGTCCTCCTTGAAAGCACCTGTATCAGGCGGCGTATCTCCTCGTCCCTTCCTATCACAGGGTCCAGTTTGCCCTTTCTGGCAAGCTCCGTCAGGTCCCTGCCGTAGCGGGCCAGTGCCTGGTACTTGTCTTCAGGGTTCTGGTCTGTTACCTTTTGGGTGCCCCTTATCTCCTGCATGGAGGCAAGTATGCTGTCCGGGGTGGCGCCCCTTGCCGAAAGCAATTGTGCCCCTGGTCCGCCTTCCTCCGCTATGGCGTAAAGCAGGTGCTCCACGCTCACGAACTCGTCGGTGAGATGCGCGGCCTGCCGCAGGGCCTTCTCCAGCACGTCCTTAAGCCTGGCAGAAGCATAGAACTGCCCAAGCGGCGTGGCACCGGAGGCCTTGGGGAACCTGTCCACGATTTTTTCGACGTCGGCTGCCAGCGTTTTGGCCTCAATGCCAATCCGGCCCAGTATCTGGACCGCCAGCCCCTCCTCGTCCGCAAGCAGGGCCAGCAGAAGGTGCTCGGGCTGAAGCTCCTGGTTGCCCTTTCCCTCCGCTATCCTCTGGCTTTCAGCCATGGCCTCCTGCGATTTGTAAGTCAGTTTATCCATTCTCATGATACCTTTGCCTCCTGCTTTTCACTCTTCTTCATCAGATCCATTGCCTTTTTTCGGGCTCTCACCTGAAAAAAACATCTGCCTGATCCTTGTTTCAAAATCGTCCCGGAACTCGCGCTCAAGATGCTCCATCATACGTGCCATTTCATTTTGCAGCCCCTCGATGCGTTCCCTCATGCGCAGGATAATCTCCACCCCCGCCTTGTTCACCCCCATCTCCCGGGTAAGCCTCAGGATCAGGCCGATCCTCTCCACATCGCTTTCCGAGTAGAGCCTCTGCCTGTTGGTCCTGGTCGGACGGACGAAGCCCTCCCTCTCATACATGCGCAGGGTCTGAGGATGCACATGGAGCATCCGGGCCACCACGCTTATCATATAAAGGGGCTGCTCCTTTTCCTTTTTCATCAGTGCAGAATGTCCTTGCGCGGGTTTTCTCCGTAGGCCGACTCAAGCTCGGAGAGCGCCGCCCTGGCGCGATCCCCTATATGTTTGGGCAGAACTATGTTGATGTCCACATACAGGTTGCCCCTGCCGCCCTTTGGCGAAGTAAACCCCTTGCCTTTCAATTTGAACCTCTGCCCGCCGCCTGTGCCCGCTGGCAGCTTCATGATGGCCTTTCCGTCCGGAGTGGGCACCTCTATCTTTGCGCCCAGGGCCGCTTCCCCGACGGTCACAGGCACCTCCAGATAAACGTTCTCCCCCTCGCGCCTGAAAAATGGATGGGGATGAACCTTTATTTTTATCCTCAGGTCGCCAGCCGGCCCGCCGCCCGCGCCTGCGTTGCCCAGTCCGCGCAGGCGCAGCATGGAGCCGTTGTCCACCCCGGCCGGTATCTTCACGGAGACGGTCTCCGCGGTTACCTTTTTGCCCGAGCCCTTGCAGGAAGGGCAGAGCTTTACGGCCTTCTGGCCTGTGCCGCCGCAATCAGGGCAGGTCTGCACGGTGCTGAAAAATCCCCTTTTCGTCTGCAGCTTTCCCGTCCCCTTGCACCTGGGACATTTTGTCACCTGAGAGGCCCCGGCCCCGCCGCACACTGTGCATACAGACTCCCTGCTCAATGACACCGGCCTTGTCGTGCCGGCAAAAGCCTCCTGGAATGTCACTTCCATCTCGGTGTAGAGGTCCGCACCCTTTTGAGGCGCCATATGCTGTCTGGCCGCCCCTCCAAAAAGCTCCGAGAAGATGTCTCCGAATCCGAAATCGTACTCAAAGCCGCCGCCAGGCGCGCCTGCCCCGTAGCCCGGCCCCGCTCCCGCCCATTCGCCGGCCCCCCCCGGCCATTCAAATGTCTCCGGCCCGCGGTCGTACTGCTCCTTTTTCTTGGGGTCGCCAAGGACCGCGTAGGCCTCGTTTATCTCCTTGAACTTCTCTTCCGAGACCTTGTCTCCGGGGTTTAAGTCCGGGTGGTATTTCCTGGCAAGCTTGCGGTATGCCGCCTTTATATCGTCGGCCGTGGCCTTCCTGTCTACTCCCAGCGTCTTGTAAAAATCCTTAGCAGCCGCCATTTTGCCTGCCCTTCCTTTAGTTAGATTATATTGTCTTGAGTCGAATCATGTCAATAGAAATTATTCAAGGCAAGTAAAGATATTTTATATGTATTGTACCATCCTCCTTGCCGCTGTCAATAAGATTTGAGGGGGGATTAATGTTATCCTACTTGTATGGAAAAGCAGGGAGGGATGCTTATCTACGGAGTGAACCCGGTGCTTGAGGCTCTCCGGGCGGGCGCGGCGAAAAGGGTGTTTGTATCCGCAAAGAGGGAAGAGGCGGCCCACATCCTGAGTATTGCCGCGCGTCAGGGCGTGCCCGTTGAGCGGGTGGCCCCCTCTTTTTTCGAGGCGCTTCCCAAGGGCCACCAGTCGGTGGCCGCAAGGGTGCGGGAAAAGGCGTTTGAAAGTCCGGTAGAGATGGTCGGGGCGGCCCGGAGGCGAGGCGAGCTTCCGCTTCTGGTTGCGCTGGACGGGGTCGAGGACCCCAGGAACCTTGGGGCCATCATGCGGAGCGCCCTTGCGCTTGGCGCCCATGGTATAATTATAGGCAAACACCGTCAGTCCGGGCTTACCCCGGAGGCGTTCAAGGCCTCGGCAGGGGCCGCCTGGAGCCTTCCCGTGTCCAGGGAGGCCAACATAAAATACGCTCTTGACCAGCTTAAGGAAATGGGACTGTCAGTTGCCGGGGCCAGCGTGGCAGGCGGGATGGCTCCCTGGGAGGCGGACCTTAGGGTGCCTCTCGTCCTCGTCTTTGGCAGCGAGGAGGCAGGGCTCAGACGGGTTGTGGCCGAGAGGTGCGATTACCTGCTCAGCATCCCTATGCGGGGCGTGGACTCCCTGAATGTATCCGTGAGCGCAGGGATATTCCTTTCAGAGGTTTTGCGGCAAAGAAGCGGCAAAGAGTTGAAAAAGACCTGAATTTTCTAGCGGACCCGAAAAATCTCTTGAATTTAAAGATTGACAGGCATATAATATATTCCCTATATTAATAGGTTGTTAAAAAAGGGGAGATTTGCGCTCCAAAGGCCAGGTAGCCACCGTAGCTCAGCAGGCAGAGCAGCTGATTTGTAATCAGCGGGTCGGGGGTTCGATTCCCTTCGGTGGCTCCATGAAGGCTTTTAAAGGAGAGGTTCCCGAGTGGCTAAAGGGGACGGGCTGTAAACCCGTTGGCGTAGCCTACGGAGGTTCGAATCCTCCCCTCTCCACTTGCTTTTGGGGTTTTTAAGCGGTGGCGCGTTTTCTCGAAGGTTTTTTTTTGGCCTTTTCGTGTTTGGTTTTTTTTTGAGCGGGAGTAGCTCAGTGGTAGAGCGTCAGCCTTCCAAGCTGAGGGTCGCGGGTTCGAATCCCGTTTCCCGCTCCATAACAAGTGTGGATGGGGCGTTTTCCGGGCCCCGCCCGGCGGACTAGGCAGCGATGCCCATGTAGCTCAGTCGGCAGAGCACATCCTTGGTAAGGATGAGGTCACCGGTTCGATCCCGGTCATGGGCTTTTTAGAAGTATAAGGCGGGACGGTTTTTAAAGCGAATTGAATTTGGCGAAGGTTTTTTGAAGATATAAAGAGACAGGAGGGCATGATAAATGGCGAAGGCTAAATTTGAGAGAGTAAAGCCCCATGCGAACATAGGGACGATCGGGCATGTTGACCACGGGAAGACGACCCTGACGGCGGCGATCACGAAGGTGATGGGGCTGAAGGGAATGGCGAACTTCAGGTCATACGATTCGATAGACAACGCGCCCGAGGAGAGGGCGAGGGGCATAACGATAGCGACGGCGCACGTGGAGTACGAGACGGACAAGAGGCACTACGCGCACGTGGACTGTCCGGGGCACGCGGACTATGTGAAGAACATGATAACCGGGGCGGCCCAGATGGACGGTGCGATACTGGTGGTGAGCGCGGCGGACGGGCCGATGCCGCAGACGAGGGAGCACATACTGCTTGCCAGGCAGGTGGGGGTGCCCTACATAGTGGTATTCATGAACAAGGTGGACATGGTGGACGACCCTGAGCTTCTGGACCTGGTGGAGCTTGAGGTGAGGGAGCTTCTGAGCAAGTACGGGTTCCCCGGGGACCAGATACCGATAGTGAAGGGCAGCGCACTGAAGGCGCTTGAGTCGGCCGCGACGGACCCTGAGAGCGGGGAGTACAAGCCGATATGGGATCTTATGGCGGCGGTGGACTCCTATGTTCCCACGCCGGAGCGTGCGGTAGACAAGCCTTTCCTCATGCCTGTTGAGGACGTTTTCAGCATATCGGGCAGGGGGACGGTTGTGACTGGCAGGGTGGAAAGAGGAGTGATCAAGGTAGGCGAGGAAGTAGAGATAGTGGGTTTTGGCGAGACGAGGAAGACGGTCGCCACGGGAGTGGAGATGTTCAGGAAGCTCCTTGATGAGGGCAGGGCCGGCGATAACATAGGTGTGCTTTTAAGGGGCATAGGGAAAGAGGACGTGGAGAGGGGGCAGGTGCTTGCAAAGCCTGGCTCGATAACGCCGCATACGAAGTTCAAGGGAGAGGTGTACATACTTACGAAGGAGGAAGGCGGCAGGCACACGCCGTTTTTCAACGGGTACAGGCCGCAGTTTTACTTCAGGACGACGGACGTCACTGGAGTGGTGAAGCTGCCCGACGGGGTGGAGATGGTGATGCCCGGCGACAACGTGACCTTCCTTGTGGACCTTATAACGCCTGTGGCGATGGACGAGGGCCTGAGGTTCGCCATAAGGGAAGGCGGCAGGACCGTGGGCGCGGGCGTAGTCACAGAGATAAGGGAATAAAAGGGGAATTCTGAATGAGGACCATACTTCTTTTGCAGTGCACGGAGTGCAAGAACAGGAACTACTCCACGATGAAGAACAAGAAGAACACGCCTGACAAGCTGGAGATGCGCAAGTATTGCAGGCATTGCAGGAAGCATACTTCGCACAAGGAGACAAAGGCCTGAGGGCGGTTTCCGTCATTCTGTTCTTGCTGTCTTTTATGTGCGGCAGCGGGTTTTTGTCTTTTGAGGGTTGTTTGGAAAGCAAGGCCAGTAGCTCTAACGGCAGAGCGTCGGACTCCAAATCCGAGGGTTGGGGGTTCAAATCCCTCCTGGCCTGCCAAATCTTTGGAGGGGGTTTTTCGTAACCGGGTAAAACTATGCAGAAAATTAAACAGTTCCTACATGAGGTCAAGGTCGAACTGAAGAAGGTGGTTTTCCCATCAAAGGACGAGCTGTTGGGCTCGACACAGGTAGTAATAATATCGGTGCTGATAATGTCCGTGTACCTGGGGGTCGTGGACCTGATCCTTTCGCGGATTATACAGGCCGTCCTGAGGTAAAAATCAAAAGTGGCCAAAAAATGGTACGTGGTGCATACGTATTCCGGGTTTGAGGAGAAGGTCAAGACCTCGGTGGAGGACAAGGTAAAGAGGCTCGGGATGGAGGATAAGATATCCAGGGTCATGATACCCACCGAGAGGGTCATTCAGCTTAAATCCGGGAAAAAGCAGGAAGCGGAAAGAAAATTCTACCCAGGCTACATTCTGGTGGAGATGGAGCTCAACGACGAGACCTGGCACCTGATAAAGAGCATCCCCCGGGTCACCAGCTTCGTGGGCGGCACAAAGCCCGTTGCCGTTGACGAGGAGGAGGTGGAGATGATCGTCCAGCAGCTCGAAAAGGGCGTCACCGCGCAGGTGAAGATGCAGTTCGAGCAGGGCGACGTGGTCAGGATAATAGACGGGCCGTTCACCAACTTCAACGGCTATGTGGAGGAGGTGGACATGGACCACGGGAAGCTCAAGGTCATGGTCAGCATATTCGGCAGGCAGACCCCCGTGGAGCTTAGCTTTTTCCAGGTGGAGAAGTCCTGAGGAGGGCGCAGGCCCGTCGAGGTAGGCCCTTGCGGGTTTTTTGCCGCCGGAAAGAAAAAGCCTTATCCACGGGCAAGGACTGAAAAGGGCGCGTGAAAAAAGTTTTTTTAATGGGAAAAAGGGTTTTGTTGGTTCATATATTTTACAGTTTATGCAGATGATTTTTTCTAGGAGGATCGGGTAAAGATGGCAAAAAAAGAAGTTGCTGCTATGGTTAAGCTTCAGATACCCGCGGGCAAGGCCAACCCCGCGCCCCCGGTTGGTCCGGCGCTGGGCCCCCACGGGGTGAACATAATGGAATTCTGCAAGGCCTTCAACGCGCAGACCGCGCCGATGGGCGACACGATAGTCCCTGTTGTCCTTACGATCTATGCGGACAGGACCTTTACCTTCGTCCTCAAGACCCCGCCCGCAAGCGAGCTGATCAAAAAGGCCACGGGCATCCTCAAGGGCTCCGGGACGAGCGGGAAGGAAAAGGTGGGCAAGCTCAGCGACGCGCAGGCGATGGAGATAGCCAAGACGAAGCTGCCGGACCTCAACGCCACTTCCCTGGACAGCGCTGTCCGGATGATAAAGGGCACGGCCAGAAGCATGGGCGTCGAGACCGAGTAAGGGGAGGAAAGAAGAGATCATGAGCGGCAAAAAATATGATAACGCCTTGAAGAATTTTGACGTGGACAAGGAGTACAGCATGAACGAGGCGGTGGGCATCGTCAAGAAAAACGCCCAGGCCAAGTTCGACGAGACCGTGGAGCTGGCCGTAAGGCTGGGGGTTGACCCGAAGAAAAGCGACCAGATGGTCAGGGGCACCGTCCTTCTGCCGCACGGCATAGGCAAGACCGTCCGGGTTATCGTCTTTGCGAAGGGCGAAAAGGAGAAGGAGGCGCGCGACGCCGGCGCCGACGAGGTGGGGGCCGAGGACCTGGTGGAAAAGATACAGCAGGGCTGGTTCCAGTTCGACACGGCGGTGGCCACCCCGGACGTGATGGGGCTTGTGGGCAAGCTTGGAAAGCTGCTTGGCCCCAGGGGGCTCATGCCCAACCCGAAGCTTGGCACCGTCACCTTCGATGTGGCCAAGGCGGTCAAGGACATAAAGGCAGGCAAGTCCGACTTCAAGGTGGACAAGGCTGGAAATGTGCACATGATAGTCGGGAAGGCCTCTTTCAGCGAGGGCGCCCTGGCCGAAAACGCGATGGCCGCCATAGACTCGCTTGTGAAGGCCAAACCCTCAACGTCAAAGGGCAAGTACCTGAAGAAGATAGCGGTCACCTCGACCATGGGGCCTGGGGTGAAGGTGGACGTATCTGCGGTTGGGAAGCAGTAGACAGGCTTTGCCTGTATTTTTATATCTGTCAGAGACAGCAGGTGAGCGAATTATAAGGTCTTAATAGCCGCTCCCCAGGAAGGGGTATTCCCTTCCCGGGGCGTTTTGCTGGAAGCGGCTGCCTGCCGAGACAAAAAACAAAGATTTTTCATTTTGTTTTCTCCTGGTCTCTGGGAAAGGAGGAATATGAACAAGAGCGAGAAGCAGAAGGCGCTCGAGGAGCTTAGGGAAAGCTTTAGCCGCGTAAAGGGCGCGGTCATAGCCCAGTACAGCGGGATGACGGTTGAAGAGCTGACCGACCTCAGAAGCACCCTTAGGACAGACGGGGTGACCTTCAAGATCGTGAAGAACACTCTTGCCCGGATAGCTTCCGAGGGAACGCCCATGGCATGCGCCAGGGAGAGGTTCGAGGGCCCGGTAGGCCTGGCCGTCGGGTATGAAGACGCCGTGGCGGTGGCCAAGGGAATTGTCAGGTACTCGGCCAAGAACGAGAAGCTGAAACCCATGGCGGCGGTCGTGGAAGGGCAGCTGGTGGACGCGGCGGAGCTTAAGTCCATTGCGTCGCTTCCGGCCCGTCCGGTGCTGCTTTCCATGATGGCAGGGGCTTTCCAGGCGCCCGCCTCCAAGATGGCAGGCGCACTAAGCGCAACGGTTTCCAGCATGGGGCACGCATTTAACGCCCTTCTGGCAAAGAAGGAAAAAGAGCAGGCCGCCTGAGAAGGCGACAGTAAAGAATTCAATTTAATTAAAGAGATACATAAAGGAGGATTTTAAGGGAAATGGCTATCAGCAAGGAAGAGGTTTTCGAGTTTATAGACAATATGACGGTCCTTGAGATGTCCAAGTTCGTGAAGGAGTTCGAGGAGCGCTACGGGGTCACTGCGGCAGCTCCCGTTGCCGTGGCGGCGGCGCCCGCGGGCGGCGCAGCGGCGGCTCCGGCAGCCGAGGAAAAGACGAGCTTTGACGTCATCCTCTCCGCCTCGGGAGACAAGAAGATACAGGTCATAAAGGTGGTAAGGGAGCTTACCGGGCTTGGCCTCAAGGAAGCAAAGGAGCTGGTCGACACCGCGCCCAAACCGGTAAAGACCGGCGTTTCCAAGGACGAGGCGGCCAACATGAAGGCCAAACTCGAAGAGCAGGGCGCAACGGTGGAAGTGAAATAGGTTTTTCTTTTTTTCTTTCACAGGCAGCCGGTTTTCAGTATTTGGAGAGGGGGGTTTTGGAAGCAGCAGCCACGAAAACACCAAACCCCCCTCATATATAAATTTTAGAAAACGGAGCAAGCAAGGAGAAGCATGGCAAGGATTTTACGAGACAGGCAGAATTTCGGAAAGGTACCCCCGATCATTCAGGTGCCTCACCTGATAGAGGCACAGATCGCCTCTTACGCGGAGTTCCTTCAGAATGATGTGCCGCCGGAGGAAAGAAGAGAAACAGGGCTTCAGGCAGCCTTCAAGAGCGTCTTTCCGATAACGGACTACAATGAGACGGCCTCCATCGAGTACCTGGGCTACAACACTGGCGAGCCTAAGTTCAACCCCAGGGACTGTCTGCAAAAGGGCATCACCTATGCCGCGCCCCTCAAGATAAAGGTAAAGCTGAACATATTCGAGACCATGGGCGAGCAGAAGCGGCTCAAGGAGGCACGCGAGCAGGAAGTCTACATAGGTGAGATACCCCTTATGACCGACACGGCGACCTTCATAATAAACGGCACCGAGAGGGTGGTCGTGAGCCAGCTTCACCGTTCGGCAGGCGTGTTTTTCAGCCACGACAAGGGCAAGACCCACGCAAGCGGAAGGCTCCTCTATTCCGCCAGGGTCATACCCGCAAGGGGCTCCTGGCTGGACTTCGAGTTCGACACGAAAGACTTGCTCTACGTGAGGATAGACAGGCGTAAGAAACTGCCCGCGACCATAGTGCTGAAGGCGCTGGGCTACTCCAACGAGGATCTCCTCAAGATCTTTTACCCTGTTGAGAAGATCAAGAACCAGGACGGCAGGCTCGGCCGCGTGGTAAGCGAGGTCATGATAGGGATGAGGGCCCCCGAAAACATCGAGATACCCAAGACCGGGGAGCTTGTCGTGAAAGAAGGCGGAAAGATCACCAGGGGCGCGATGAAAAAGCTCCAGGCCGCCGGGATAAACGAGATACCGCTGCACAAAAAGGAGCTCAAGGGAAGGATAACCCTGAAGGACATAGTAGACCCCGAGACCGGCGAGGTCATCGTGGAGAGCAACGAGGAGATCACCGAGGACTCCCTGGAGAGGATACTCAAGCTGGGCATCCCGGAGCTCGACCTCCTGTTTATAGACAACATACACTATCTGCCGTCGCTCAGGGACACGCTGCTGACCGACAAGGTCACCACCGGTGAGGACGCGCTGATAGAGATATACAAGAAGCTGAAACCCGGGGAGCCGCCGACCATCAGGGACGCTAGGGAGCTTTTCAACGGGCTCTTCTTCGACCCGAAGAGGTACGACCTTTCCCCCGTGGGCAGGCACAAGATAAACAAGCGCCTGGACATTGACGTCCCGCTGGAGACCCAGGTGCTCACCGACAAGGACATAATAGAGATAGTCCGCTATCTCCTCCAGTTGAGGGCGGGAAAAGGGGAGATAGATGACATAGACCATCTGGGCAACCGCCGCATAAGGGCGGTGGGCGAGCTCATAGAAAACCAGTTCAGGATCGGGCTAGTGCGGATGGAGAAGGCCATCAAGGAGAAGATGACCCTTACGGACCTCGAGGAGGCCACCCCGCACGACCTGATAAACGCGAAGCCGGTAATAGCGGCCGTGAAGGAGTTCTTCGGCTCAAGCCAGCTCTCGCAGTTCATGGACCAGACAAACCCGCTCTCCGAGATAACCCACAAAAGGAGGCTCTCGGCCCTGGGGCCCGGAGGCCTCACAAGGGAGAGGGCCGGGTTTGAGGTGAGGGACGTGCATCCCACCCATTACGCCAGGATATGCCCCGTTGAGACCCCCGAGGGCTCGAACATCGGCCTTATAACCTCTCTGGCCTCCTACGCGAAGGTCAACGAGTACGGGTTCATAGAGTCTCCGTACAGGAAGGTGGAAGACGGGGCGGTCACGGACAAGATAGAGTACCTTTCCGCCGTGGAGGGCGAGAAGTACGTCATCGCGGAGGCCAACACGCCCGTGGACGAGAAGGGGCGGCTTTCCGGCGAGACGGTCTTTGCCCGCATAGGGGCAGACTTCAAGATAGTCTCCGCCTCGGAGGTGGATTACATAGGGATATCGCCAAAGCAGATCGTGGGCATATCGGCAAGCCTTATCCCGTTTCTTGAGAACGACGACGCCAACAGGGCGCTCATGGGATCGAACATGCAGAGGCAGGCTGTCCCTCTCCTGGAGCCCGAGGCGCCGGTCGTGGGCACGGGCATGGAGTATGCCGTGGCCAAGGATTCCGGGACCGTCGTAATAGCCAAAAGGGCGGGCGAGGTGGAATCGGCCACTTCCTCAAGGATAGTCGTAAAGTCCGCTGACGGAGGGGTGGACATCTACAACCTCATAAAGTTCCGACGCTCGAACCAGGCGACCCTCATAAACCAGAGACCCATCGTAAGA
>JAKAMR010000129.1 GCA_021812785.1 Nitrospirota bacterium | reverse complement strand
ATGTTTGGCTTTTTCTGTTGCGCAGATTGCGCCCAGGCAAGAGAGCACAACAAGCATCTCAACGCGTTTGTGCTGCGAATATCGAAGGCCCCGGATACCCACAAAGAATTGGTCCTGGTGCCAGACATTAGTACGCTAAAGCAGTATAACGAGGAGCTCGAAAGGCACAAGATAAGGGAAAAATACTTTTCCTGATATGCGGATGTTTCAGCTGAAAAAATAACACGCCGTGTAATTCTAGGCTTGCAACTTTATGTTGTGTTTCTTCCTTCTCGTTTAGGCACGAACTATTACATTTTTATCCTCTCAACTTTTCAACAAAAAAATTCGCTAATCATAAGAAATAAGAGAACATCTCCTATCAAATAGAATGAAATGAGTATTATTTTCAAACGTGAGACAAGTCTGACATATTTATTCCATAGAGATTAACACTAGAGCCAAGTTCGTATTTATACCTTCGACAGCTATCGATAAAGCGGGACATGGATGCAGGAAAAAATCTCGCGCCGTGAATTTCTAAAGATTTTTGGGGCGTCAGGTCTAGGCTTGGCCTTGGGAGGCCTGGGGGCGCTTGCACTTTTCAATTTAAAAAACAATAATGCTTCTGCCCAGTCTTATGGCGCGTGGCAGCTTGGCGGCCAGACGCACGCTACGCCCATACATGCCGCCATGCTGCATAACGGCAAGCTACTGTACGTCGCCGGATCTGGGTTCTATGCACAGAACGAGCTTGGGCCCTTTCAGCACGGCATCTACAACTGCTCTACAGACACTGTAGAATCACAGTCCGATATAGGCGATGACATGTTTTGTGTCGGTCATGCCCAGCTGGCAAACGGCAACATCTTGCTGGCAGGGGGCACGCTGACTTACAATTCCCGCTCTGCAAACGGCAAGTGGCTGGGCCTGAAAAAGGCCTGGATATTCGACGTGCCGTCAAATACCCTCAGGCTTACAGCGCCAATGAGCCACGGCAGATGGTATCCAACGCTCTTGACGCTTGGAGACGGCAAGGTGCTCTGTGTGGGAGGGTGGGACGAGTATGGCTCCCAAAACAAGCTTGCCGAAATATTCGACCCTGCCACCGAGACGTGGAGCATAAAATACGACCCCCAGGCTACAACGAGCTACTGCGCTGGCGAGGGCCAGAACCCTGAAATAATGCCGGGAGCGGGCCAGCCTTGCTATGGGCCCGGCGTCGCTCCAAACGTCCTGCTCTACCCCCGCATGCACCTGATGCCCAGCGGCCTTGTCGCCTTTTGCGGACAGACAAAAACTCTGAGGACGTTCAACCCCGCGACAGGTGTATGGAAGTTTGCCGGCAACATGCTGTTCGGGGCTTCAAGAGGTTACGGCAGCTCTTGCCTTTTGCCCTTGCAAAATACTCTGGCAGAAAAAGGAAGCATCCTGATATTCGGAGGCACGGCCACCGACGACTCGTTTGCGACAACCAGTGCGGAAATCCTCACGCCCAGCGGCACCGCGCTCCAGCCCCGGTGGACCAACCCGTCGGCCTTTGGCAGAAAGCACCCGATCCCTATCATAATGCCGGACGGCAAAATACTCGTGATAGGCGGGACAACCTACCAGAACTCTAGCGCCAACAAGATAATGGAGGCCGAGCTGTTTGATCCGGTGACTGAGACGTGGACGACGCTTCCGGCGATGACCGTCCCGAGGATGTACCATTCGTCAGCCGTCCTGCTCCCTGATGGAAGGGTATGGGCGGGAGGAACGACATACTCGCTAGTCTCGCGGGAGCTCAGGGTGGAGTATTTTGTCCCTTCTTATTATTCGGCAGCAAGGCCCACCATCTCTGGAAATCCGGTAGTGGGCTCGTATGGCGAGACTATCACCATCCCCACGCCAGAGGGCCTGGACATCAGTTCCGTCTCGCTCGTTGCCATGAGCACCGAGACGCATGCATACAACTGTGACCAGAGACTCGTATGGCTGCAGATCCAGAACAAGACGACGACCTCTGTCGCCGTCTCGGCGCCGATAAACAGCAACATTGCGCCGCCTGGCTATTACTACCTTCACGTCCTGAAGGAAGGGGTTCCATCTGCGGCCTCGATAATAAAGATACCCGGCGAGGTTTTGGTGCCTCCCGACACCACTCTTCCCACCATTAACATAATTACGCCCACTGCCGACCAGACCTTTACAGGCGCGGACCCTGGGCTGGCAGTCAACGTCACAGGAGACGCCGCTGACGTCGGGAGCGGGCTGCAGGTGGTCGAGGTAAGCGTCGATTCGGGCCCCTTTGCCGCCGCCACCGGCACAGCATCCTGGTCCTTCACCACGCCAGTGCTTGGCGCAGGGCCTCATACGATAACGGCAAGGGCAAAGGACGTCGCCGGCAATCTTTCCCTGGAAGCCACGGTGAACATTACGGTAGAGATCCCCCCTTCAGGCGGAGCGTTTGTCAGCATCTACTCGGTTGTAGGAAGCAACAGCTATGGCACAATGTTTTCAACAGGAGGCATTGCCCAGGGCGAAAGCCTGACACCGTCTTCGTCGCTGGTAGGGAGCACCGTAAAGAGGATCGCAGTCGTGCTCAAAAAGTCGGGCAACCCGACAGGACTCGTGTACGTCAGGGTGAGAAATTCGAGCAGTGCGATTGTCAAAGAGTTTGGGACGATAGACGCCGCCCTCCTGACGACGGCCGACCAGAGGTACGAGCTGACGGCTTCCTCTTCCTATATACTCCAGGCCAACGACAAGGTGCTCGTCGAATGGGCGGGGACTGGCAATAGCGCGGATGTGGTGCAGGTAAAGCGCACTGGCGCTGACGCGTTTAACGGAAGCAGCACTCTGTATATGTCGAGAAACGCAAGCGGGTCCTATACGACCAGCACGACGAGAGACCTGGCAGGGGACTGGTACTATCAAAGCTCGACGCCGGCTGACACCACGCCGCCCACCGTCGCCATACTTACTCCCACCAACAACCAGGTCCTTACGGGCCCCGCGCCGTCCTTTACTGTCGGCGTCACGGGGACAGCAGCCGACACTGGAAGCGGGCTGCAGCTGGTAGAAGTGAGCGTAGATGGAGGAGCCTTTTCTGCCGCATCCGGCACCGATTCGTGGACGTTTACCACCCCGCCACTTGTCGCGGGGCCTCATACGATAACGGCAAGGGCAAAGGACGTCGCCGGCAATCTTTCCCTGGAAGCCACGGTTAATATCACAATAGAGATCACGTCCTCTGGCACCTTTGTCAACATCTATTCCGTTGTAGGAAGCAACAGCTATGGCACAATGTTTTCAACTGGCAGCAGCACCGATGCCATGGGTCAGGGAGAAAAGCTGTTGCCGGACTCCTCGCTCGTGGGCATAGCCATAAAGAGGGTCGCAGTTGTGCTCAAAAAGTCGGGCAACACGACTGGAACCATTAACGTCCGGATAAGAAAGGGCTCGGATGATTCTGTCGCCATGGAGATTGGAGCGATAGACGCCGCTACGCTGACAACAGCTGACCAAAGGTACGAGCTGACTGCAACGGCTACGCATGTTCTGCAGGCCAACGACAAGGTGCTCGTCGAATGGGCGGGGACTGGCAATAGCGCGGATGTAATGTATGTAAAGCGTACCGGTGTTGATACCTTTGATGGGACTAACACGTACTATGTCACGCGTAAAGCAAACGGCACCTATACAAACAGCACCACGAGAGACCTGGCAGGGGACTGGTACTATGAAGCTTAGCAACAGTTGCCTTTAATGTTCGTCTGCTGGCTCGT
>JAKAMR010000128.1 GCA_021812785.1 Nitrospirota bacterium | reverse complement strand
TTGCCCGGATAGGCGGCCGAGCTGCAGGAGGTGGTGATCGGTCCGGCGGTCAGGCTTGCCTGGGGCGGCCAGAACCAGGGGCCGTAGTCCCATCTCCCCATGTTGTTGGCGCCGGCCAGGTTGTTGTTGTCCTGGTTGGGCATGTAGACATGGGGGAACCAGAGATTGCCCTGCCCGCCGTAGAGGGTCGTGTTCCAGGTGGGATCCTGGGCGGTCAATTGTGCGGGCGAGGGGACGAAGGTCTTGTCCTGGATGACCAGGGGTACCAGGTGGGCCAGGTCGGCGGTCGCCAGGTCCGCGTTCCCGTTGGCGGTGACGTTGGGGATGGTGCCGGGAACCCCCGCGTTCTTCAGGGCGGCGTCTTCCACCGGATCGACGATCAGGTAGGGGGCCACCTCGCCGGCATAGACGTCGGTCCGGGTCGTGCCATAGGCATGGTCATGGTAGAACAGGAGCCGTCCGGACTGCTGGTTGGTCCAGTAATAGGTCGCCAGGCCGTCGCCAGGGGTCGGGTTGGTCATGCCGATGGGGCTGGAAGGGCCGACCATGTCGGGCACGTTCTGGAAGCTGTCCCCCTTCAGGTAGGTGGCCGTGTTCTCTCCCACCGGGGTGATCCATTGGTGGGGGGTGCCGTCGCTGATCCAGGGGGAGTGGCCGCCATGGAGGTGGATGACCGCGCGGTTCTGCGTGTACCACGACATCATGTCAGGCCCTTTGCCGGCCCCCATATAGGTGGTGTCCACCGGCAGGAAGAGGTCGCCGGCGTTGCCGATGCCCAGGTTGTTGGTGAACTTGACGCGCACGGCCCGGTTCTTCTCGGCCACGATCATGGGGCCCAGATACTGGTGCGCGGCAACGGCGGCGCTGTTCATATCGGTGACGGTCACCGGTGCACCGCCGGCGGTGAGTTGCACATACCCCCTGAGTTTGGTGCCGGCGGGCGGCAGGTTGCTGTGCATCTGCTGGTTGTAGTCGCTCAGGCCGAGACTGTAATAGTCGCTGCCCGTAAAGGTGGTGGTATCCGGCACGGCCACGGGGATACACTGGCCGAGGCCGTTCTTGGCGGATGCCGGGCAGAGGCCGGGCAGGGCATCGAGGAATTTCTGCATGCCGGTGATGGTGCCGCCGATGGCCGCGGTGACGCTGGCGGTTGTTCCCGCTGCCGGAGCCCCGATGGTGACGGTGGGGGCGGTGGTGTAGCCGCTGCCGCCGGCCGTTACCGTGACGCTGCTGACGGAGCCGCCTGTCAGCACTGCCGTGGCGGTGGCGCCCGTGCCGCCCCCCCCGGTGATGGAGACTGCCGGGGCGGTGGTGTAGCCGCTGCCGCCGGCCGTGACCGTGATGCCGCTGACGGCGCCGGCGGTCAACGCCGCCGTGGCGGTGGCGGCCGTGACCCCCGGCGGTGCCGCTACGGTGACCTGTGGAGCGATACAACTGCCGGTGACGGTTCCGGGCGTGACGGCCGTGACGGCGCCGCCCGTAACGGTTGCCGTGGCGGTCGCCGTGCAGCCGGGGTCGCTGATGGTAACGCCAGGGGCAGCAGTATAACCGCTCCCTCCCGACGTAACCGTAAAGGTGAGGCTGGTCCCCCCCGGCAACGGACTGTTGGCGTAGTTGGCGACGGCGAAATAGTCCGGCGCGGCGAGCGCGGCCGGAGGTGCATAGGGTGCGGCAACCGCGCGACCCGGCGCAAATCCGCAGACCAGGGCAGCGAGCGCAGCTGTCGAAGCAGTCCATTTAATAACGTTGCGCGTATTCATCTAGGCCTCCTTTCGTGATGTTTGATGTGTTGGGTGATGTTTGTTGTCGCTTCATTTTCCAGCCATGCCTCCAAATCGTCCCTGACTTCATTCCGTTGCATCACCTCCGGTCATGGATTAATACGCTGCTGAACAAGGCAACCAGTTCGGTACACCATTCTCTGATGATTTCAGGTCAGGGTCATGGGGTGCCCCCGTTCTGGGTATCGAGATCTTTCCGCCGCTCTTTCAGGATCAGCTTGTTTCTCTCGGTCTTCAGGGCATTCAGGTCTCCTGTCGCCAGCCGGCGCTGCCGGTAGGCGGGGCCGGCGGCAACGTTCTGTTGCGCCACGGGCGGCTGGGGTTGCGCATATGATGGGGTTGGCCCGGCTACCTGGGCAGCCCCGCTCCCCGGACGCGCATCCCCGTTGCAAATCGCCTCGTAGCGATCGGGATATTCCACCACCCGGCAATCGGTAGCGCCAACCGCCAGACTCGGCAACAATACCGTTCCCATCATGATGAATATTTTCATGGGCTTTCCTCCCCTCTGCGGCCGCCACTCACAATCAGTGTGCTTTGTTTACTTTTTGCCCTTGATATCCAGAAGCTCCACATCGAACACCAGGGTAGCCCCCGGCAGGATGAGATCGCCCGCGCCGGCATCGCCATACGCAAGCTGGGCAGGACACACCAGCCGGGCCTTGCCGCCGACCTTCATTTTCTGCAACCCTTCCTGCCAGCACTTGATCACCCCATCCAAACGGAACTCGGTGGGCTGGCCGCGCTTGTAGGAGCTGTCAAACTCCTTTCCATCCGGAAGCGTGCCGCGGTAGTTGACCTTTACCGTGTCGGTCAGACCGGGGTTAGGACCACTTCCCTCTTTCCGGGAGAGGTAGATCAGCCCCGAATCGGTCTTGATCGCACCCTTTTCCTTG
Organism: Nitrospirota bacterium; assembly: GCA_021812785.1. The sequence continues at coordinate 1,110 of JAKAMR010000128.1, read as the reverse complement.
GCCGCTTTCTCAAGGAACTCCTTGTTCATTCCGGCCAGCTTTTCACCCTCGGCCTTGCGGCGTGCCCGGGCCAGTTCCTGGACCTTTTGGTTATAGGCGGCCAGATCCACTTCCGGGCGCTTGCCGGCAACGGCATCCGTAATACCCTGCTTGACGAACTCCAGTTCGGCTGGGGAAAGGTTGAAAACGGAAAGTTGGCGGGCCACGATCAGGCCGATGGCGTAGAGCGTTTTCTGTTCATCGCTTTTGGCTGGTTCAGCGGCAAATGACGGGACGGCGAGAAGGCAAACGAGGATGGCAATGACGAGTCTGGGCATGTTCTCTCTTCCTTTCGATAGGACTGGTATCCGGGTTGTGCGGATTGTACTGTACCGGGAGAGAGCAGCATCTGTGCCAGTGTATGCCAATATTAAATTTAGTATTAATTACAGGTAGTTATCTCGGAAACCCTGCAGCATCCTTTCTGCCTGGTTGTAACAATCCTTTACAGGCGACATTTAAAAAAACGACTCGCATCCCCATGGAACCGCCTTGTCATGTCCAAACGTGAAATTTTTTAGACAACAGGCAAAAAAGACAACGGCAAAAACAACGCAACTAATTATTATTGTTGTTTTTTTGTAAACGGCATGTGTTTTGGAGAGGAGAATGTGCAGGACTATCGGCGACTCGGGGAATCTTTCCGGTGGAGATTGAGGATGATGTTGCCACGACAATGGAAGCGGGGATTTTCCAGCGTAACTTCAACCCCCTTTTCAAAAGGGGGGGACGCTCAGCGGAAGTTTAACGCTAATCAGAAAGAGCCTCTTGCAAAAATCCGAAAAAATCCCCTCCCCCCTTGCGGGGGAGGGTTAGGGTGGGGGAGGTTGCCATGACATCAGCCAGTTGCACCTTCCCCCACCCCCTGCCCCCCTCCCGCCAGGGGAGGGGAAAAGACTTTTGCAAGAGCCTCAGAAAGAGTATTGTTTCAAGTAGTATTGGGTAGTGCCCTGCAGCTACCGCGCCACCTTTGCGGTCAATGCGGGCACGAACTGCATGACGTCGGCCACGACCAGGACATCGGCCACCTCCCCGATGGGGGCGTCTTTGTCCTTGTTGATGGCCAGGATG
>JAKAMR010000001.1 GCA_021812785.1 Nitrospirota bacterium | reverse complement strand
CACCTTCTATGCCCTTTGCGAAGCCATGATTCTACCAGTAATCGCCACGATCATAGCTGCCCCAACAGGAAAACTTGAGGGCATACTCTGCACAATTGAAGGCGATCTGTCCGGCAAGGAGTTCTGGACGTATTGATGCTAGCCCGTAATCTCTTCAACTAGCCATGTTTTTAATGGAAGTCCTCGACCGAAATACAAGAATACCAGGGAGCAAAAACAAAAAAATAGCACCGAGATGATCAGCATTAGGAATACAGCAATGTCAAAATAGTTATAATATCCGAAAAATGGGCGATAACCGGCGGGGTTGAATGTGATTGTTGATACGATGGACAATTGGAATTTATATTTCACAAAGGAATCGGCACTCTGTGCTGGGATGGATTTTATAAAGAATTTCAGTGAAGCCGGGGTTGATGGCCGCTATGAAATCAAAGGACAAGAAATATATGCGATAGTTCAAAGCTACGAAACCCAGCAGGCCGCCGGCAAGAAAATTGAAAGCCACAAGAAATTTATCGACATCCAGTATGTCCTGTCAGGTAGAGAGGTAATAGGCTGGCTTCCTGTTGCGGGACTTACAGAATTGTCTGCATATTCTGAAGAAAAAGACATTTTGTTTTATCATGCGGCAGTTACCATAACGCCTATCATCATGGTTCCCGGAACTTTTGCCATTTTTTTCCCGCAGGACGCCCATCAGCCTGGTTGCATATACCGGCAGGTTGAGCCTGTTAGAAAAATCGTAGTAAAGGTGGCTTGCCATCTGGAATATTTGCCACTTTCTACCAGAATATGAGAGTCAACAGGTTTGGGCTGCTCATGAGATCATGATACATGTCAACATGAACTGTTTATGGGACAATTTCATGGGCAGGCAGATTATGATAGGGTCTGGCAGCCTTTTTAATGGCTGAAACCGGAAAGGAGTTTTTGTTTTTCTTAGACTGGGGTGTTTATTGAACGCTTTGAAATTGAACGTCTTGAACAGGGCAGGATTAAAAATGCTTTAAAAACGGGAGGTTGAAATTTTCAGTCTGAACGGAAAACACAAAATGGGCAGCAAGCGGCAAGCGAGCTAACTATGGCAAATCAGAAATTCCTTACATTCGATTCCCGAAGGGAATAAAAATGGGCAGCAAGCGGCAAGCGAGCGAATCACGATAAATCGAAAAAAACTTTACTGTCACTTCCTGGACGCTAATTAATCATTTCCAAATTCGCGCAATGGTCCATATCCCCACCGGTATCCTCGCCCGGATAAATGGGCATGGCGTAAAAATCTGTGGGGAAAAATTCCCCATAGCGGGTAATTTTACCCCAGCCTTATCCCTGTCTTCTTTTCCCCCATTCCAGCGAAAGCCTGCAAGGACGAGGGTTCGGGCCGTTAATGACTGTTGGCACGTCTGTTGCTTTTATCAATGGCATGGAGAGCGTACTTTTCTGCACCCACGACCCTGTGCTGGCCAAAAGCCTTTACGGGATGCTGCGGCAGGAAGGCTACCGGGTGGAGATGGCGGACCGGCTTATCATGGCCATGCAGATGATAACCGGAGGGGATTTTAGTTTCGTCGTTCTTGACCCAGGCCCTTACGGACTCTCCACTGAAGATTCTGTCCGCATAATGAAGTCCGTTTCCCCCGGCCTGCCTGTGATAGTTGTGGGAAAGGCATCCCCTGGGGCTGTGAACATCGAAGCGCCGGTTGACCTTGAAGAATTCAAAGAGGCAGTTCATGCGGTCCACGAAATTTCCGGTCGCGAGGCGGAAAATAAAGAAATAAAAAAAGATCTTTTAAAAAAATCCAGGGGGGCATTATGACACCAAGGGAGACGATTCTGAAGGCATTCGAGGGCGGCAAGGCGGACAGGGTGCCGGCCACCCTTTTCGGGGCGGGTATGTGGAGCATCAGGCATTACGGGGCTTCTTTCCAGGAGCTATCAGAGGACGCAGCCAGGATGTCCGACATGCTTGTGACCATGTCGGAGAAGCTGCTCTGCGATATAGTCTATGCGGGTTCCGGGTATAACAACTGCCATGCCTCGGCCTTGGGGGGTTCCATAAAGTTCAGGGAGATAGGCGCACCGGACCTTGAAGCCCCGCTGATAGCCTCCGAGGAAGACCTTCAGAAGCTGGACATAAGCCGGCTGGACAGCGACAAGATAGTCGATGCCACCAGGAAGGCGGCAAAACTGGCCAATGCAAAGATAGGGAACAACTACGTCATGACCCTTACGGCGTGGGGTCCTTTCACCCTTGGGGCGCGCCTTGTCGGCGAGGAGACGATGATGAAGGCCACCTTCAAGAAGCCTGCTTTCGTTGAGAAGGTGGTGGATTTCGCAACGCGGCTGCTTATCCATCTTTATGAGCCGCTATTGGAGGACGGCACCCTGGAGGTCGTGAGCCTGGCCGACCCCACCGCCTCAGGGGACCTGATCTCCAAGAAGCAGTTCGAGAGGTTCGCGCTTCCGTACCTGAAGAAGTTTACGGACTGGGCCAGGGCGAAAGGCGCCCATACCCTCCTGCACATCTGCGGCAACACCACGGACCGGCTGGACCTCTTCCCGGCAACCGGGGCCAGCTGCATAAGCCTGGACCACAAGACGGACATCCTGAAGGCCAGGGAAGTGCTCCACGGCAAGATGTGCTTTGGCGGCAATGTGGACCCGGTAAAGATAATGCTCAACGGCACCGTGCAGGACGTGGAGGAGGCATGCAGGCAGACGATACGCTCGGCCGGCATGGACGGCGGCTTTGTCCTCATGCCGGGCTGTGACATTCCCCCCACCGTGCCTTACGAGAACATTCAGAAATTCATACAGGTTGCAAGGGAATGGAAATTTTGAACTGACCGGAAGGAGGTGAAGCGGGGGAAGGGAAGGTTTTTGTTTGTTTTGATTGTTTTGTCCCAAGGGGAGGCTTTTCCCCGGGAAGGCACAGAAAAAAACTGCCCGGTTCAAGAAAAAGAGACGGAAAACCGGGAAAGAGAAGGAGAACACAAGAAATGGCTGAAGAAAAGAAGATGACCGTGGAAGAAGTGAACGCGTACATGAAGCAGAAGTGCGGGTTTGTCCCCAGGATGTTCCAGATAATAAACACCGTCACCCCGGAGCCGGGAAGGACGTTTGCCGACTTCTACGAGAGCATATTCGGAGACGGCGCCCTCTCAAGGAAACACAAGGAGCTCATGTTCATGTCCGGCGGGGTAGCGTACTGCTCTCCCAGGTGCATCATCCATGTGGTGCCCGCGATAAATGCCGGGGCCACTACGGGCGAGATATTCGAGGCCGCTTCCGTTGGGATGATACTGGCGGGCTTTGTCCCCGGCGGGCCCGGCATTCCCTATGCCTTCGAGTATGCGCTTAAGTGCCTCGATATCGAGGACAAGTACAGGAAAGGCGAAAAATGGGAGTACCTGCCCCAGCCCAGGTTCGACCACGGTGTATTTTGATCTTTTGATTTCTGAAAAAACAGGGGCACGCTTTAGCGTGCCCCTTCCAAAAGGGAGAAGGTATGTTCGGGTTTGATACGGAGCAGAAGGTTTTCAACATAGGGGGCATTCCCATAGGGGGGCCGGCCGGCAGCAACCCTCCGGTACTCATAGCTTCCATGTTCCACAACAAGGACCGGATACTTGTGGACAGGAAAGGCAATTTTGACAGGCAGAGGGCAACAGAGCTTATAAAAAACCAGGAGGAGCTCTCCCGTTCCACTGGCATACCGGGCATGGTGGCGATGGTGGCCAATACCCCGGAGGAAGCAAAGATATACATAGATTTCTTTCTGGAGGCCTCAGCCGGGAAAATGCCCTTCGGCATAGATATGTGGGAGGCCGGGAAACGGGCAAAGGCAACTGAATATATCGCCAGGCTTGGCGTTCAGGATAGATTTCTGTACAACAGCATCACCCCCTGGGATAAGGACATAGGCGGGCAGGTAGGCAGACTCAAGGACCTGGGCATCAGGCACGTTGTGGTGCAGGCATTCGATGACAAGGACCAGAGCCCGGCGGGCAGGCTCAGGTCCCTGGAGTCCATCCTCTCGCAGGGAGCGGACAGTTTCGATACGGTAATAGTGGACACCTCTGTCATGAACCTGCCCGCCACATCGCTGTCCCTTGTGGCAAACAGGCTTATAAAGGAGAAATTCGGGCTCCCCTGCGGGGGCGCCTACTCGAACGGCACCCACATGTGGAAGCAGTCCAGGGAGATATGGGGCCTTGAAGGGTTCAGGGCGATGGACGCGGTGGCCCAGGGCATGGCCTCAGTCCTATGGAGCGATTTTAATTTTTACGGCCCCATCGTCACGGCGCCAAGGATATTCCCGGCGGTTGCCACCGCGCATATACTGCTTTCCACGCTCATATATGCGGAGACCAACTCCATCGCCCCCAACGGGGACCTTCCGATAAGGAAGTTCTTCCCGGATTTCATACAGAAGCTCCTCTCCGGTGAGGCCAGGAAATAGGAAGAAAAATGAAAATAAAAAAACAGGAAATAAAAATTTTTAAAAAATCAGAAAGGGAAAAAGGGAAAAACTGATGGCAGAGACGAGGACGATGACGCCAAAAGAAAGGGTCCTGAAACTTTTCGCGGGAGAGAAGGTGGACAGGCCCCCCTGTTTCAGCGGGATGGGAAATGCCACTACTGACGGATTGCAGAGGCTGGGATATAAATTCGCCGCCCTCCACTCTAACGCCAAAATGATGGCGGACGTGGCCGCCGCCACTTACAAGCTCACGGGGTTCGAATGTGGTGTTGTCCCGTTCGACCTCTGCGTGGAGGCCGAGGCGCTTGGGTGCGAGATAAACGTTTACGCCCACCTGGACGACATCCTCTACCCCACGATCAAAAAAAAGATAATCCATAACGAAGAAGAGATGGGGATAAGCATCCCGCGGGATTTTACGCGCAGGGGGCGGATACCGCTTGTAAAGGAAGCGATAGGGCTTTTAAAGGCGGACATAGGCAATGACGTTGCCGTGGGCACCTATGTGCTGGGGCCTTTTACCCTGGCAGGCCAGATAATGGAGCTGAACGACCTTCTTAAACTTTCTTTCAAGAAGCCCGAAAAGGTCGGCAATCTCCTGGACATATTGGCCGATGCCATTGTGCTGTGCGCCAGGGAATTCGAGGAGGCAGGGGCCGATTATATCACCGTGAGGGAGATGGGGGCCACCTCCGATGTCCTCTCCCCCAGGGTTTTTAAAAATCTCATCCTCCCCTATCTTAAAAAAATATTCAGCCAGTTGAGGACGAACACAGTCCTTCATATATGCGGGAAGACTAATGACATAGCCCCTTTCATGGTCGAATCCGGGGCCTCCGCCATCAGTGTGGACCAGAAAAACGATGTGGCCGAGACCAGGAAGAAGATAGACAAGGCGCTTCTTTTCGGCAATTACGACCCTTATAACGTTCTGGTTGCCGGCTCTGAGGCCAATGTCCGCCAGGTCATCAGGAAGTGCCTGGATGACGGGGTGGACGCGGTCTGGCCCGGCTGCGATATCTGGCCCACTGTGCCGGTGGAAAACATAAAAGCAATGATGGATGAGGTTTACAATTACAGGAGGCCCGTCCCCAATAAGGAGGAAATAAAAAAATGATAACCGATGAAAAAAGGCAGGAGCTTTTAGACAGGCTCAGGAATTCGGTCATCCAGTATGACGAGGACGGCGCCAAGGAGGCCTCTAACGAGGTTGTGGAGCTGGGGATGGATGCCAATGACGCCATCTTTAACGGACTTGTAAGCGGAATGGAGGAGGTGGGCAGGCTGTTTGAGGCCCAGGAATATTTCGTTCCCGAGCTTCTCATGTCCGCGGACGCCCTTTACGCAGGCCTGGACATCCTTAAACCCCATGTGAAACAGCTGGACCTGGGAGTGAAGGGTTCGGTCGTCATAGGCACGGTAGAGGGAGATGTGCACGATATCGGCAAAAACATAGTCAAGATGATGTTCGACGTGGCGGGCTTCACCGTATACGACCTTGGAAGGGACGTGCCTCTGGATAAGTTTGTGGAGGAGCAGTTAAAGACGGATTCCGACTTGGTCTGCCTCTCCGCCATGATGACCACCACGATGGTGGGCATGAAAAAGGTGATCGACGACCTTAGGGCAAAAAACCCCAACGTAAAGATAATGATCGGCGGAGCGCCGGTTTCCTCCGACATAGCCGGCAAGTGGGGCGCTGACGGGTACGCCAAGGACGCAAACAACGCGTTGAAGGACGCCATCAACATGGTGAGCTCGCTTAAGAAGATGAAGGAAGAGGCGGAAGCAAGGAAGAAGGGATAGCATTTTGATGGAGAGAGGATCAAAGGCGGGGGAGAGCGGATTGAAGGCGGAACTTATTTCCGCGGGGGCCTCCGTGGTTGGATTTGCATATGTGCGGGATGTGGCAAGCGGTGAGATCGCTCACCTGGAAAGCGCCATCTCGATAGGGGTAGTAAAAAACCTGAATGAAGAGACCGTGAAACTCCTTCTTGCCCTTCAGAAGAAAGCCTCGGCATCTCTTCGTGCCATGGGATACAGGTATTTTTGCATCCCCCCGGATTCAGACAGGGTGAGGAACACAAAAAAATTCGCGTCCAGTCTTTATCCCCTGTTTACGCACAAAATGGCGGCGGCGCTGGCGGGGCTTGGCTGGATAGGCAGAAACGGGCTCCTTATAAACCCGGTATACGGCCCGCGCCTTTCCCTTGCCACGGTGCTCACCGATGCCCCGCTTCAAACAGATGCCCCGGCAGTCCGGAGCCTGTGCGGTGACTGCACCCTTTGCATGGATTTTTGCCCTTCGCATGCGATCTCCGGAACGGACTGGTCCTGGGGGGAGCCTTATGCCGAACTGGTCAAGACGAAAAGATGCGCGGCCCACAAGGGGAGCACAAGGAAAACAAAAGGAAAGCCAAACTGCGGCCTTTGCATAAACATCTGCCCTTATGGCAGAAAAGAAAAAGTCGCCCCTCACCCCGGCCCTCTCCCGGCGGGAGAGGGGGAATCCCTTAAAAAAAGGCGGGCGGGTTAGGCATTTTCAGGGATTTTAAATTATTCAGGGCAATTAAGTTTTTTATATGGAGGAAACGGGATGAAGAAGCACAGGGTTATCTTTCAGCCCTCGGGCAGGAGGGGCGAGGTGCCGGACGGCACGGACCTTCTCGATGCCGCCAGGAACCTGGGGGTGGACATAGAGTCCATCTGCGGGGGCAAGGGCACATGTGGCAAATGCAAGGTGAGGGTGGAGGAAGGCTTTTTTGAAAAGGACTCCATGGACTCGCGGATGGAACACCTTTCCCCTCTCACTGATGTGGAGAGGAAATTCTTAAAACCTTCGGACGGGCCCGGCATGAGGCTGGCCTGCGCTGCCCACGCGCTGGGGGATGTAAAAATATTTGTCCCGGAGAAATCCAGGGCGGGCAAGCAGGTGGTGAGAAAAGCGGCCAGGGAGCTGACTATAAAGATAGATCCCGCCGTAAAGAAGTATTTCGTAGAGCTGGAGAAACCTTCGCTGCATGAGCCCATTAAGGGGGACCTGGAAAAGCTCCTGGAGGCGTTGGAAAAAAATTACGGGCTGAAAGAAAAAGTTAAAAACCTGACCATAGACTTCCCGGTGCTGAAGGACCTCCAGGACATAATAAGAAAAGGCAACTGGGGCGTCACGGTTTCGGTATGGAAGGGACGGGAGATAATAAAAATTGAGCCTGGTTTTGTGGAGATATCCTACGGGCTGGCTGTGGACGTAGGCACCACCACGGTTGTAGGTTATCTTACCGATCTGGCCACGGGCAAGGTAATTGCCACGGAATCCATGATGAACCCGCAGGTGCCTTACGGCGAGGATGTGATGTCACGCATAACCTATGCAATGACCAATCCGGACGGCGTGCGCAAGATGCAGGGGGCGATAATAGACGGGTTGAACGAGATAATAGCGAACATAACAACAAATGGGCTGAATGCCGGCGGGCGGAATTCCGGGGCGCTCTCCGCAGAGGACGCGGGCGGCAACGAGGCGATAGTGGATATGACCATAGTCTTCAACACCGCCATGCACCATATATTCCTTGGTTTCAACCCGGAGCACATCGGACGTTCGCCTTTCATTCCGGCCATACAGCATGGGCTGGACATCAAGGCCAGGGACCTTGGGATAAATATAAACCCCGGCTCCTATCTCTACGTCCTTCCCATCGAGGCCGGTTTTGTGGGGGCCGACAACGTCGGGGTCCTCATCGCGATGGAACCCTATAACCTTGAAGAGAAGGTCCTGATCATAGACATAGGGACAAACGGCGAGCTCCTGCTGGGAAACAAGGACCAGGTATGCTCCACATCCTGCGCCACCGGGCCCGCATTCGAAGGGGCGCAGATAAAAATGGGCATGCGCGCCGCTCCGGGGGCCATCGAGAAGGTGAGGATAGACCCGGCCACGAAAGAGCCCCTTTACAAGGTGATAGGCAAGGAGGAGTGGCACACCCATATCGATAAGATAGACGCCAAGGGGATCTGCGGTTCCGGCATCATAGACGCCATAGCCTGGATGTACAAGGCGGGCATCATAGACAAATCCGGACGGTTCGATATGACGGCGGAGACCCCCAGGGTAAGAAAGGACCACGAAGGGAAGCCGGAGTACGTGCTGGCCTGGGCGCGGGAGACCTCCATCGGGGCTGATATAACGATAACCCAGGGCGACGTGCGGGCGCTGCAGCTTGCCAAGGGCGCGCTCTACGCGGGCGCCAAGCTCATGATGCGCAAGATGGGGATCGAAAAACTGGACAAGGTGATGCTTGCCGGGGCCTTCGGAAGCTACATAGACAAAGAGTCTGCCATGACGCTGGGCATGTTCCCGGACTGCGACATAGACAACGTCTACGCAGTGGGAAACGCGGCCGGAGACGGGGCGAGGATGGCCCTTGTAAGCAACACAAAAAGGGATGAAGCGGAGAAAAGGGCCAGGTGGGTGGAGTTTGTGGAGATCGCCATCGAGCCTGCGTTCGAGAAGGAGTTCATGCAGGCGATGCATCTGCCTCACATGAAAGACAGCTTCCCGAACCTGAAAAAACTGATTGAAAAAGAGTCTCCACATGTGGTGATAAGAGGGTGAGCGCGTATGACAAAACTTACCGTGAATTCAGGGGCCTGCGGTTTCTTTTGCATGGTTACCGCGGAAAAGGGTCCGGACAGGAAGATGTTTGTCCGGCTGGAGAGCCAGTGCGAGATGCTTAAAAAATTGGGCGGGGAGATAGCCACCCTGGACACGATGGCCGCCGCCTTTACCGATTTTCTGAACAACCCGGTGTACAGGGCCGCGGCCAAACACCTGAAGCACGCGGCCTGCCCGGTGCCTGGCGGTATAATAAAAGCGGTGGAGGTGGAGGCGGGTTTTTGCCTCGCCAGGGATGTGAGCATCAAGTTCGAGGAATGAGATTCTTTTTCCATTTTTTGGCGATTGCAGCCTTGCTTGTCTATGCCGCATTTGTAATAAGGACGGCAGCGCATCTGATTTTGTGGATGAAGGGTCCCTCGGCGGAGAAACCAGGGCACGGAAAAAAGCCGCTGGGGGGCGGAAATATCGGTGCAGCGGCCCTGGACGTGATCTTTCTAAGGAGGCTTTTCAGGGTGAACCGGGTCTTGTGGCTGGGCGAATGGATTTTCCACGCGAGTCTCCTGCTGGTGCTTATAAGGCATCTGAGATACTTTCTGACCCCGGTGCCCCAGTTTGTCTGGCAGATGCAGTCCGTGGGCAGGGCGGCGGGATATGTCCTGCCTTTCTCGCTCCTTTATATAATTATTGTAAAAGCGGTGGCAAACCGCGGCAGGCAGATGTTTGCCTACAACTATTTTCTTCTGGCTGCTTTTTTCCTAATAAGCTCTTTGGGTGCCCTTTTAAGCATATATTTCTATCCGAACGTGGTGGCGGTAAAAGAGTTCATGATGTTTTCCCTTGATCCGCAGGCGCTTTTTTCAGGGGCACTTCCCGGTGAAATATTGGGAGGCTTTCAGGGTGAAGTGCCGTTCCTGGCCCATTTCCTTCTGGCACTCGCGCTTCTGCTCTATCTGCCCACCCACATCTTTGCCGCGCCCTTCACCATTTACAGGGCAAAAAGGCGGCAGGGTCCGGTGAAAGGGGATATTTTTACGTCATGAGCAGGCAGGACAGTTCCTCTTTTTCAAGATGTCTTTCAGGCGGACAGCTCCTGGAGCTGGACGCATGCACCCAGTGCGGCGAATGCCTGAAATACTGCCCGGTGCAGGAAGTGACGGGAGACCGGTCCGTCTCCCCGCCCGAAAAGATACGGAATTTTAAGGATTTCATAAAAAAAACGGGCGTCCTCCGGCAGTGGCTTTTCGGCAAGGGCAGGATAGATGAAAAACTGCTTCAGGATTTCACAAAGGCCGTTTTTGAGTGCACCACGTGCGGCGCCTGCGGAGAGGCCTGCACCGTCGGCATTCATACCCAGAGGCTATGGCCCATGCTACGCAGGGAGATGGTCAAACGCGGGCTTGGGCCGATAGACCAGCAGAAGGAAGCGCCGGAGGCAGTGAGCAGGACCGGCAATCCTTATGACAGGCCCGCCGGTGACAGGTTCTCATGGCGGCCTCCGGAGGTAAAAGTGGCGCAGAGGGCCAATCTGGGCTATTATGCAGGCTGCACCGGGGCCTATGATGCAACGCCAATGGTGCGGGGTGACGTGCAGGCTCTCTCCCGCGTGGGGGAGCCTTTTACAATGCTTCCAGCGGAGGAAGAGGTCTGCTGCGGTTTCCCGCTTTTCATAACGGGGCAGTTCGAGTTGCTGGAGGGGCTTGTAAAAAAGCTGGTCGAGGCGTACGCCAAAAAAGGGGTGAAGACGCTCATATGCTCATGTCCCTGCTGCGTGAATATGATATCAAGGGACTGGCCGTCATTCTACGGGCGGAGGCTGCCCTTTGGCATCATGCATATTTCCCAATATATAGACCGCTCTTTTGCGGAGGGCAGGCTGTCCGTAAACAGGACCCTTGATGAGCGGCTTATATATCACGATCCCTGCTACCTGAGCAGGGGAGTGGGAATAACGGAAGAGCCGCGCAGGGTCCTTGAGCGGATACCGGGTGCGCAGTTGCTGGAGTTTGAGAGAAACAGGGTGAACTCGCGCTGCTGCGGGGCTGGGGGCGCCGCGAGGAAGGTGTTCCGGGACAACGCGCTGGCCATATTCAGGTTGGCCATAAATGAGGCTTGTGAGAAAAAGGCGGACAGGCTTGTCCTGGGCTGCCCGGCCTGTTACTCCATTGCGGGGGCCGCTCTGGAGGGCCACGATAGCCGGGGAAAAAACGGCGGGCAACTTGGTATCGTGGATGTAATGGAACTTCTAGCGGAGGTCTTCTGATCGATATGAGCCATTTTTCCATCGTGTGCAGGAAATGCGGAAAGATGCTTGAAAACGCTTACTGCGCTTTTTGCGAGCACTGCGTAAACGCTCTTCTCGTAACGCAATACAAGGACAAGGAATTTTCATGCGGGCAGGCAGAGGGGGCCTGGAAATTCAACTGGCTCCCTGTCCATTCGCCGGGTTTCAGGCAGCCGGGCCCGGCAGTCTACCGTTCCGAAGGGTTCGCCCGGAAGATTGGCATCCCCGAGCTGTACATATGTTTCTGCGGGTACTGGCCGGAAAAAGGCGCCCACCTTAAGACCTGCACGTTCAAGGAGTTCGAGGCAGCCGTAGTCATCCAGAACGCGATGGAAAACGGGATGCAGGGTCTGGTGGCAGCCTCCGCCGGGAATACTGCCAGGGCGTTCGCTCATCTTTCCTCCGTCGCGGGCTTCCCGGCCATTATAGTTGTGCCTTCCATGTGTCTTTCCGAGATGTGGTATCTTGGGGATGAAGCCTCCGGCGGCGCTCCCACCATAGCGGTCTCGGATGGCGATTACGCGGATTCCATAAACACCGCCAAACGCATAGCCATTGTGGCCGGAATGCCTTTTGAAGGAGGCGTGAAAAACATAGCAAAAAGGGACGGGCTCGGAATAGCCATGCTGGAGGCGGTAAGCACCATGGGGATGCTCCCGCGCCACTATTTCCAGGCGGTGGGAAGCGGAGCAGGGGCAATTGCCGCATGGGAGATGTCCGAAAGGTTTTTGAAGGACGGGCGGTTCGGCAAGGTACTGCCCGCCCTGCACCTGGCCCAGAACCTGCCCTTTGCTCCCATGACAAAGGCATACCTGAAAAAAAGCAGGGAGCTCTTCCCGGAAGACCTGGACTTTGCGCTTGTAAGCGAGACCACAACCAGAGTCCTTTCAAACAGGTATCCGGCCTACGGAGTGCTGGGGGGCGTGTACGATGCGCTTGAGGCGACCGGGGGCGTGATGTACGGGGTAGCAAATGAGGAGGTCTACGCGGCAATGGACCTTTTCGAGGAGACGGAAGGGATAGACCTGGTGCCCGCAGCTGGTGTTGCCGCCGCCGCGCTCATACAGGCAACAAGGAGCGGCAAGGTGGGAACGGACGGGCCGGTGCTGCTTAATATAACGGGAGGCGGCGAGAGGCGGCTTAAAAGGGACAGGGCCGTCAAGAGGGTGAGCCCTTATTTGATTTCCAAAAATGCATCAGAAAACGAGATAGAGAAACTGCTTAATTATGCTATGCGCTGAAGAAAAGCTAACAGAGATGCTGCGCGAAGGCGGAGTGGATTTTACAGCAACGCTGCCCTGCGACAGGATAAAAGGGCTTTTGGGCCTGGTGTCCCGCGGTTTCTTCCACGTGCCCCTTACGCGCGAGGAGGAGGGCGTGGGCATATGCGCCGGGGCGGCGCTTACAGGTAAAAGGCCCGCCATGTTCATCCAGAACTCGGGGATAGGCAACATGATAAATGCCCTTCTGTCGCTTACCGGTTTTTATGGGCTTCCGCTTGCCGTCTTCGTCAGCCACAGGGGCGTTTACAAAGAGAAGATCGCGGCCCAGGCGCCGATGGGCCTTAAGCTGCCGGGTATCCTTAGGGGAGCCGGGATAGGTTTTACCGCCATTGACTCCGCCTCTGACCTGGCGCTTGTTCCAAAAATTCTGGAAAAGGTCTATTTGAAAAACCGGATACACGCCTTTCTCCTTTCCCCAGCCCTGTGGGAAGGCTCAAAACTGAAGATCGAAGGGAATTTTTTGGAAGCGGGGCGGAAAAGAGGCGGGCCCCCGCTTGCCGGATCTTTTGGTAGCCCCAAAATGGTAAAAACGCTTTCAAAGAACCTTGACAGGTATGGGATCCTTTCAGCCATATGGCCTTTCCTTGAGGAAAAAGCCGTGGTCTGCAATTTAGGGTTCCCATCGAGGGAGTTATACCACATAGGGCACAGGCCATCGCATTTTTACATGCTTGGCAGCATGGGAATGGCCACGCCCGTAGGCCTTGGGATCGCGCTCTCTGATACAAATAGCTCAAAAGAGGTGGTCGTAATAGACGGGGATGGAAGCCTCTTGATGAACCCCGGCACCCTGGCCACCGCCGCCTGCCTTTCAGGGGGCAAAAACCTGACGATCCTGGCGGTTGATAACGGGGCTTACGGCTCAACCGGAAATCAGCCCACGCTGACGGCGGGCTGCATAGACCTTGGGGCCGTGGCAAAGGGGTTCGGGCTGGAAACGGTAAAGGCGGAGGGGGAAAAAGAGCTCGCAAATGCCCTTGGGAGAAAAACAAAAGGGCCTAAATTCATTCACGCCCTTGCCCTGCCGGGGAATCGGGACGTCCCTGTTATCCCGCTTGGGCATATGGAGATAAAACGGGAGTTCATGGAGTTTTTGCGCGGTTTTTAATAAAGCAAACCCGCCAATACGGCAGAGTTTTTCATATGAGACCAGCTTTTTATTTTATAACTGGCCGGTCTCACGGTATTTTTTAATGTAGAGTTTAAGCGCCCGGTATATAAGCCAGTCCATTGCCAGGTTGTTGTCCACCGAGATCTCCAGAAGGCTGTCTACGATCTCTTTTTCAAGCAGCGAGCCGTTTCTTTCCGCCAGTTCCTCCTTTTTTTCGGGTTGCCCCTCAGCCCTGCTTTCAGAATATGCGGCGCCGCCTTTTTCTTTTTTCTTTCCGGGTTGTGGTTTTTGTTTTTTCCCGTGTTCCCGTCCCAGCAGGCCGGCCAGCGTACTTACGTTGCCAGCCAGGGCCGCCTGAAGCACGTCTTCCGGCACTTGCAGCATGGGCCTTTCGGTCTCATCAGCTTTCATTTCTTGGCTTGGGCCGGAAGCGGGCCCGGCTGGCCTTTCCGCGAAAGGCACCCCGGACATGCCCATCATCAACCCGGCCAGTTTCCGGGCATATTCGCCCTCCGGCATATTCTCTTTCATGAACTCTTCAACCTTGCCTTCCGCCATAGCCTCCTGAAGCTTGTCGAACACGAGGCCTTCCCTTTCCGGCTGTTCATGGAAACCTGGCCTCGTTTTTTTTCTGGGCGGCTGCGGCAATGATCGCTCTTTTTCTTTTTTGGGCATTTTTCCCCTCTGGTTAACGCTTTTTTCTCTGCCTAATGCAATGATAGCACAGGGGAGCTGATTTTTAGGGTTTTTACCGGCCTTTTACCGGCGAGTAATGGTCGCCTGCGGGGTGCACCTTTCTTATGAATCCGGTTTCAAATATGTCCTCCCGCGAAAAAAAGTCCTTTTTGCCTATCCCCTGCCCAATGTAGCCAAGCCTCTTAAGGGCGCTGGCAAAATCCATAGTCACCTTCATGTATTCCTCCGTAAGTTGGGCGCAGTATTTCGGGGACATATTGATGGCGTCCAGGACAAATTGCTCATCTGCCACGCCGGTGTAGGAGGATATCCTTCTCGCGCACTCCACAGGGTTTTCCCTAAGCTCGCGGGAGGATTCCTCATGTTTTTTTAAAAATTTTTCCAGCTCGCCAGGATGTGATTTGATGAACTCCTCTGCAGCCGCGATCCCGTAGCTTGGGTTGCCGGGCCAGATGAGATGAGGCGGATAAAGCGCCTGGCCGCCAGCATAGCGCACGATGGCGACAGCAAGCGAAGGGGTGCCAAGGGCCGCCTGGACCTGGTTTTTAGAAACGGCCTCCGTTATCGCATCGGCCCATTTGAAATTTACGACCTCCACAGACCCTGCAAGGCCGTAACGCGCAAGGGCATCGGAAAGTATCACATCATGTATGGAACCCTTCCCGGGCACGCCAATTTTTTTGCCCTTTAACTGGCCCAGGACCTGGTCAAAACCCTGCAGGCCGGGATAGCCTTTGAGTCCTTTAATGCCAGCCATTACGGTGCCTTCAATATGCCCGCCCGCCACACATTTTATTCTTACGCCTTGTTGTATTCCGATGATCGCGGGGGGCAGCCCTATGTATGCGATATCGATCAACCCCTGCCGGAAGGCGTTCACTATATCAGGGCCAGTGGCAAAGAGCCTCCATTCAAGATCAAAGAACTCCCCCGGTCCTTTTGCCATCAGGAGCATGGCGGTGTGATAAAAGGTGGACAGGTGCCCCACACGGATGCATTCGCTTTTCATTGGTAAAGATATTTTACCTTACGGATGCATAAATTAAACTTGCAAATACCGGCCACGCCGGAGCGCTCAAATCAACTATGCCGCAACAAGAAAAAACCAGGGCCGTAAAAAACAGAAGACAAAGCCAGGATTTTGTGAGACACTATTCAGAGCTAGAGGGGAAAAGTTTTAAAAGCTCTTTTCCCCAAAAATTGACGCGGTACTTTCTTTGTGATCTCCATGTACTCCCGGACCGCAGCTGTCTCCCCGGAGACGAACTATCTGCCCCGGACCTATTACGACTGGCGAGAGGTCGTTCTACGTGGCAAAAGGACAGTTTGAATCCAGGCTAAGGACCGTGGCCGGCATTGCCTTGCTGGCGTGCGCCGACCTATGCGTACTGTTTGTCCTCGTATTCTCCGCGAAGGCCATCAGAGAAAGCTTTCTTCCGCTTTTCTTCCACTCAATGCCGGCTTTTGTGTTCCGGCCCTGGAATTACCACTGGATCATTCCTGTCTGGCTCGCTGTGCTTGCATATAATGGCGCATATACAAAAAGGTTTACCTTCTGGGATGAGGTAAAGTCCCTCTGGAAAACCACTTTTATTGTCAGCGTTGCCGCTTTCTCGCTTTTTTTCATTGCCAAGGAAGGGGATAGGTTCTCACGGGCGTTCCTGCTGGCCATCTGTTTTCTGTCCCTGATATCTTTTCCGCTGATAAGGACTTTGGCAAAAAAGGCCTTGTACAGGTTAGGGTTTTTAAGAAGAAAGCTGCTCATATTGGGCTCTGGCGATGCCGCGCGGGGTGCGCTGCAGGCCGTGCGCAGGGAAAAGAACCTTGGCTATGATGTGTCCGGATTTATCGGAGAGGCCGCCGGAACCAATGCGGGGCGCATAGACGGCCTGAAGGTGCACGGCTTCATGGACAAGGCCGACCGGTATATCAGGAGGTGCTGCATTAATGACGTAATGATAGCCGCGCCGGACCTGGACAAAGACAGGCTCGCAAATATCATAAGCAAGGTCCAGCACAAGGCGGAAAACACATTATTCATGCCGGACATGGCTGCAGTGGCTGTCCTGGGGGCGGAATTCAGGTATTTCGGCAGCCAGGAAGGCATGGTTATCGAGATAAAAAACAACCTCAGAAGACCGCACAATTATGTTCTTAAAAAGCTCTTCGACTTAACAGTCGGGTTTGCATTGGCCGCGATATTCTTGGTCCCTGTCATGGTGATATTTTTGATGGTGAAAGCCACCTCCGCGGGACCGGCCATATTCAGACAGCTAAGGATCGGCAAAAACGTACAGGCATTCTGGTGCTATAAGTTCAGGACGATGTATGTGGACGCGGAGGCAAGACTGGAAAAACTTCTTGCGGCCGACCCTGCGGCAAGGCAGGAATGGCAGACTTACAGGAAACTCAGAAATGATCCCAGGGTTACAAGCCTGGGGAAGTTCCTACGGGCAACATCCCTTGATGAGCTGCCGCAGATCTTTAATATGCTTAAAGGAGAAATGAGCTTCATAGGGCCCAGGCCTGTTACACGGGATGAAATAGATATCTATTACAAGGAGAGCTCAAGGCTTTGTTTCAGCGTTCTACCGGGTATAACCGGTCTCTGGCAGGTCAGCGGCCGGAATGAAATGGACTACGAAAGCCGGGTGAAGCTGGACCTGTGGTATGTAAGGAACTGGAATATGTGGCTCGACATGATCATTCTTCTTAAGACGGTGCGGGTGGTGCTTTCCAGGGAGGGCAGCAGGGATTTTTAATTTTTAAAAAAATACGGGAGAAGTATTTTGGCCCTTGCCTTATGGCCAAAAAGCTGTAGAATTTGGCTTGGGAACGCCGGCCCCCGGCAGAAACGCGTCCGGGGGAATATTACGGCGGCCGGGGAAGGGGGAGTTTCGGATTTGGAACTCATTCGTTTGATAAATTTCCTGATAAAGGGTCCCGCCTGACGCATTCCCCGGATCGGGATGAAAAAGAGACTGACATTTATATTGGCGAAATTCGGCAATTTCCTGCTCACTCTTTATCAGAAGAGGTTCCTTATCTTCGAGATGGCCAAAAGGGACGTTATGACCAGCCTAGCCGGCTCCATGCTGGGTTTTTTCTGGACCTTTATCAACCCGTCCATCAATATCGCCGTATTGTGGTTCGTTTTCGGTGTCTTGTTCAGGTCCCCCGCCGTGGGCGGCGCCCCTTATATAGTCTATATGACCGCAGGCATGGCGGTCTGGAACACATTCAGCGAGATCATAAACAATTCCACGAACGTCTTTGTGGGCAATGCGCATCTTGTAAAAAAAGTCATGTTCCCTCTGAGCATATTGCCGGTGGTCAAAGTGGCGGCCTCTTTAGTGACGCACGGCGTTTTCCTGCTCCTTTTAATCATGCTTATACTGACGCATAAAATGCCTGTCAGCCTGTTCTGGTTCCAAGCCCTTTATTATTTCTTTGCGATGTGCGTCCTTGCCCTGGGCATAGGCTGGATTACTTCCTCGGTCAATGTTTTTTCGAGGGACACTGTCCAGGTCGTGAACGTGGCCCTGCAACTGGGGTTTTGGGCGACCCCCATAGTATGGGACCCCAAAGCATTGCCGCACAAGGTCATGTTTCTTCTGAGATTCAATCCCATGTTTTATGTCGTCCAGGGCTACCGGGCCTCCTTTTTCTCATCGGAGCCCTTCTGGGCTCATTGGAAGATGATGCTTTACTTCTGGGGAGAAGCCTTCGTCATTTTTGCCTTGGGAGCCTTCTTTTATACAAAACTTAAGCCGCATTTCGCGGATGTGCTATAAATGGACGGCATCGCCATAAGCGCAAAGAACCTGAGTAAGAAGTACCGCCTGTACGACAGCCCTCAGCACAGGCTGAAGGAGGCGCTGCATCCCTTGAGGAAGAAATACCACCGCGAATTCTGGGCGCTAAGGGACGTGTCTTTCGAATTGAAAAAGGGGGAATCGCTTGGCATCATCGGCAGGAACGGCAGCGGTAAATCCACCCTCCTTCAGATATTGTGCGGGGTGCTCCAACCCTCTGATGGCGGTGTTCAGGTCAGCGGGAGCATATCCGCGCTGCTGGAGCTTGGGGCGGGTTTCAATCCGGACTTTACCGGAAGGCAGAACGTCTACCTGAACGGGGCCATCAAGGGGTTTACGAAAGAGCAGATGGATGACCGCCTTGAGGCCATTTTTGGGTTTGCTGACATAGGAGAATTCATCGACCAGCCGGTCAAGACATATTCCAGCGGTATGTATGTGAGACTCGCATTTGCCGCCGCCATAAATATTGATCCGGACATTCTTGTGGTGGACGAAGCCTTGTCGGTGGGCGATATGTTCTTCCAGGCAAAGTGCATGACACGGATAAAAAAAATGATAGACAGCGGGGTTACGCTCCTGTTCGTAAGCCACGATCTCAGCTCTATCAAGAGTTTATGTAAACATTCCATTTGGCTTCAAAATGGCTTAACAAAGGCTCTTGGTGATTCTGGAGAGGTAGCTTTGGAATACGGCAAGTTTTTAATCGGTGATGTAAACGCGGCCAATATTCAGCCCAAAAAGGTAGTAGTAAGCAAACTGCCTGATACGCCGCTTAGTACATTAAACGGAATCTCGGAAAAATTTGCCAGAGATGATTTTTTAGATGCCCAAAAACACTTTAGAAGCGGCACCGGAGCGGCCAAATTTAAGGCCATTGAAGTGTCGGGTGAAAACGATGAGCCAATCAATAACAGCATGGTTTTTGATCAGAGAATAAAGATAAAAGCCTATATTGAGTTTTTTGAGGATTATGGGAATATTGCAGTCGGCTATCATATAAGAAATAAACAAAGACAGGAAATTATCGGTCACGATTCTTTTGCTTTAGGTACGGATATTTACAAAAAGAAATTCCGGAAAGGCGATCGTCTGGCAATTAATTTTATAACCCGCCTTCCCTTGCAACACGGAGTTTACAATATTAATCTGCTTATATCGAGTTTTACCGATCAGAATATGTTCTCTGATGTCGTATTTCTTGATTGGATTGAAAATGCATATATTTTTGAGATGCGTATCCGCGAATCAGTGCCGGTATGGGATTTCGTTCAAATACCGGTCGGGCTGGATTATGAAATCTCCGGCTAATTAGAAAGTGGCGCAGAATCAAAAGCCCGTTTCAGGACGGATACGGGAATTCAATAAACTGGTCATTCCAGTTTTTGAGGCCATCGGAGAGCTTGATTGATCGGAGACAATGAGATAGTTTTTATATGCGGTTTTGTAATTTTGGAAGGGCATTTAAAAATAATATTTTTTGAGGGGTTCAAATGAAGCTCAATGTGGGATGCGGGGAAGTCTGTTTTCCTGGGTGGGTCAATATTGACATGGATTCACCAAAGGCGGATTTGAGGCACGACATGAGGAACCCGCTGCCCTATGAGACCGGAACAGTTGATTTTATATATTCCGAACACTTCATAGAGCATATAACTGCTCAAGAAGGGGTGAAAGTTCTTAAGGATTTTTTTCGCGTGCTTAAGCCGGGCGGAGTGGTGAGGGTAGCTACTCCCGATTTGAACTATCTGCTTTTTAAATATTTTTTCTTTTGGAAAAGACAGGCCTGGATAAAGAAATACGGATATGAGTGGCTGAAAACAAAAGCGGAAATGGTCAATCTCTGCTTCAGGGAATGGGGGCACCAGTATTTATATAACAAAGAGGAGCTGGAGCGGCGGATCATGGAGGCCGGTTTTAAAAAAATCCGCAAGCGGCGGTTCAATAAGAGCGGCTACCCTGAATTACGGAATCTGGAAACCAGGAAGGATTCCAAATTAATTTTGGAAGCAGAAAAACAAGTGCTGCTTTAAACTCATAAAATTGACAGGTGGGGACTAATTTATGCACAAAATACCTTTTGTCAAGACGTTCGAGTTTACGAAAATAGCAGGAATAGAGAATATACACTTCGGGAAGGGCGTTTTGATAGATGACTTTGTCTTTATTTACGCGACTGAAAAAATGAAAATAGGAAATTATGTGCATATAGCCTGCTTTGCCTCGGTAACAGGGGGGGCAGAGTTCGAGATCGGCGATTTTTCAGCCATATCCCAGGGCTGCCGGATCCTTATGGGCACCGA
Organism: Nitrospirota bacterium; assembly: GCA_021812785.1. The sequence goes on along the minus strand of JAKAMR010000001.1, from coordinate 53,240 downwards.
TGATTTCAAAAATTGGGGGTTTGGGAATTCGGCAATACCTGGAAGGTACAGGAACGTGAAAAGAGCTCCCATAAGGATCGGCAAGTTTTGCATCATCGGTGCAAACAGCGTGGTTCTCCCGGGAGTTACGATAGGCGAGGGTGCGACAATCGGTGCTTGCTCCGTAGTGACCAGAGATGTGGAACCATGGGGCGTATATGTGGGAAATAGGAAAATCAGTGAGAGGGACAAAGAGGCGGTTTTGAAGACCTATAATTCTTTTTTGTCGGAAACAGAGAATAGCCGGGATTAAAAAATCATGGAAAAAAAGTTCAAATCACTCCCTGAGCCAATTTATATTACGCGCCCCCTTTTGCCGGATATTAATGAAGTTTCTGAAAAGCTTCAGGAAGTGTGGGATTCGAACTGGCTTACGAATAATGGGCCGCAACATGGACTGTTTGAAAAAAAATTGATCGATATTCTGAAAGTCCCGTCACTCTCCCTATTCAATAATGGGACGATAGCTTTAATAGTGGCCTGCCAGAGCCTGCGTCTCTCTGGTGATGTGATAACAACCCCATTTTCTTTCCCCGCAACCCCGCACGTATTGAGCTGGAACAATATAAGGCCGGTGTTTTGCGATATCGACTCCGTCACCTTTAATATAGACGCTGACAAGATAGAGTCGATGATTACCCCGCAGACTACCGGAATCCTTGCTGTTCATGTCTTCGGTACTCCATGCGACATCAAAAAAATACGGGAAATAGCAGACCGTTATGGTCTCAAAGTGATTTACGATGCAGCCCATGCATTTAATGTCGAAATAAATGGAACCGGAATAGGAAACTTTGGTGACATATCGATGTTCAGTTTTCATGCCACAAAGCTGTTCCATACCGCCGAGGGGGGCGCGCTTACATTCAAGGACCCCAATCTCAAAAAAAGAATAGACCTTTTAAAGAATTTCGGCATCAAAAACGAGGAAGAGGTCGTTATGCCCGGCATTAACGGAAAGATGAATGAGATACAGGCGGCGCTCGGACTTGTTCTTCTGGATTACATCGAGAAAGAACGGGAGAAGCGCGCCGCGTTAGCTGGCCTGTATAAAAAATATCTTGCGGATGTCGAGGGCCTGACCCTTTCTTCGATCCCCGAGGGGGTCAAAAGCAGTTACCAATACTTCGTCATCAGGATAAATGGGAAGAAATTCGGCTGTTCCAGAGACCAGGTCTATGAGCGATTCAAAAAATATAACATATTTACCAGAAAATATTTTTACCCGCTTTGCAGCGAATATACCTGTTACAAGCACCTGCCGTCTTCAAATGCAGGCAATCTGCGGACGGCCAAAAAGGTAGTTTCGGAAGTCCTTTGCCTGCCCTTTTACGGGGGGCTTTCCGAAGGTCAAATAAATGAAATATGCGGAATTTTAATGAGTTTCCGGCAAGGAGGAAGTAAAAATTAGATGAGTTCCCCCTTAATTTCGGTAATTGTTACCTCCTACAATTATGCTCAGTATATCGGGCAGACCATTAATTCCATTTTGTCCCAGACTTATGACAACCTGGAATTGATCATAGCCGATGACCATTCAACTGACAATTCCCTGCAGGTCATTAAGTCCTTTAAGGACAGACGGATAACCCTGGTTTCTTCTGAAAAAAACGAGGGGGCGAGCCGGGCCTATAACAAGGCTTATTCGCTCTGCCGGGGGAAATACATGACAAGCGTCGATTCCGATGATTACATAGCCCCGTCCAAATTTGAAAGGCAAGTAAGGTTTTTGGAAGACAACCCGGATATCGATATCTGCAGCACCTATATGGAATTCATCAGGGCCGATGGAAGCCCGTTTGGCGGGCCGGAACCATGGGTCAATGTGCAAAAGAACTTGAACGACCCCGCAAGTTGGGTCTGGGGCAATGAGATCTGCCATTCTACGGTTGTCATGAGAAAGACGATGCACGATCTGGCAGGACAGTTTAACAATGATCTGATTTATGCGCCGGACTATGATTTTTGGCTCAGGTGCATGGCCAAGGGTGCCAGATTCCATGTGCTGCCCGAAAAATTATTATATTACCGCAGGCACGGTGAAAATATTTCCATTGACCACATGGATGTTGTACGCAATTTTTGGGAAACCGCATTTATAAAGGCAAGGACATTTTATCCGTATCTAAATAAAACCGGAAGGCATGATGTGCTCGTACAGAATTACAGGAACCTCATAATGGACAGCCGTTTCCCTTCCGACGAGCCAAGGCAGCAGCTACTGCTGAATCTCTTGTCGGACCAGTCCGGTGCCGGCTTTGAAGAGATTTGGGAAAATAACATCCAGGGCGCAGGCGGAACCGTTTATTCCCCGCATGCCGTTGTAATAGAGTCATTCCGCAAGGACCTGGCTGAGCTGGCCGCCCTTCGTTCCAAGGCAAAGAGCGGGGACGAGCATATAAGTCATAAGGCTGGGATTATAGTCAGCCTGGAGACTGCGGTAAAGCAGAAAGCTGAGACGATAAAGCAGATGGAGGCGGCGTTAAGACAGAAGGATAAGATGTTAAGGCAAAAAGATGCGATGTTAAGGCAAAAAGGCGAGACGTTAAGCCACATCTTCAATTCACATGGGTGGAGGGTCCTCTTAAAGTATTACAGGCTGCGGGAATCGGCGCTGCCTATGGGAAGCAAAAGACGAAAAGCCTCCAAAATCTTTCTTAAATCGGTTATCCGGCTGGCAAAGAGATTATCAGCAAGTTCGCGGCAAGAGGCAAGGGTTAAATTGCCTGATGAGAGCCTTTCCGTAGCTGCGGTCCATGTTCCGGTCTATGCCAGAGGTGAATGGCCCATGTTCAGCATAGTCAGCGTTTTATATGGCAAGGAAAAGGAAGTGCCCTTTTTCCTCGAGTCATTTGCAAGACAAGATTATGAAGGGAAGTTCGAAATAATTTTTGTCAACGATTTTTCCTGGGATAAGTCAGTTGATGCGGTTTTGAAATTCAAGCGCGAATTCCAAAATAGTTCTCTGGCCGATATTAAAATAATTCAAAATGATAAAAATATGGGCAATTGCTATTCAAGAAATGTTGGGATAGAAAGAGCGCAGGGAGACATTATCAGCGTTATTGACGCGGATTGCATGGTAAATAAATATTTTCTGAAAAAGCATGCCGAGGCCTATTTTTATGACGACTGTGATGCAGCCATAGGACCTCTTAATTTGGAGACCAACAGGGAGGATCCCTTTAAAACGCTGGATTATTATCAAAACAACCTGAAACAAGTTGAAAAAGACGCCAAACCACAAGACCCTGTAAATAAAAGAAGCTTCCTTAATTGCGTTACAAGGAATTTTTCCATAAAAAGAAATTTTATAAAAGAGCCTCTTTTTGATGAGCTGTTTTCTTATTCCTCCGGAAAAAACTCCGGTTTTGGTTGGGAAGATGTGGAAATGGGTTACAGGCTTTATAAAAGAGGCGCAAAAATAAAATATGTCTCCGATGCGTTTTCCGTTCATATATCTCACCCGTCTACTACAAATGCAGATGATATCCCCACCAGGTCCTTAAAGAATTTCAGAAGGCTTTTTGATAAACACCCGGACTTGTTTTGGGTTGCACGGAGATGGTCCCTCGAAACCTATGCAAAAATCTGCAGTTGGCTTGATGCAAAAAAAGTTACCGCCAATGAAGACCGGGAGTATTTAAATAACAGATTTCAAAGATTTCTTCCCAATCCATTTATAAGAAAAGAAAGGCCGCTAAAGATACTCAGTTACCCGTGGCACTGCGCTCACCAATATGAAATATATAAATTGCCATATGAATTTACGTTGGTTACAGGTCTTGGGACTTATATAGCCCAAGAGTGGGATTTTAAAAGAAGGCCGCTGCCTGGCAATGTGGAAATTAAAGATGTCAGGGAAATAAAGATCAGCGATCATGATTTCGCAATCCTGCATTTTGACGAAAACATCCTTTCTCCTGAAAACACAAACGGTATAATTGGCCCCGACTGGGGTATGGCGTTCAAATGGTTTTATGAAAACGTAAAGTTGCCGAAGGTGGCCATTTGCCATGGGACCCCCCAGTTCTATGGGCAATACGATGGGAACCAGAATGGCCATAATTTAATGGAAATCAGAGAGGAAGAAAGAGAAAAGTTCGTTAAATATTTAAAAGATATTTTGGTCATCACTAATTCATATCAGGCACAAAGGGAATGGGGTTTTGAAAAATCGAAGGTGATCTGGCACGGCTTTGACCCGGCGGAATTCCCTTATGGAACATTTGAGAGAAAAATACTTATGTTGAATGAAAAGTCGATGAGTCATCGCCCTCATTACAACGGCTATATACTGAAGAATGAAGTTTTCTCTGAAATTCCCGAAGAACATTGGTATGAAAACATTTCCATCCCGGAGCCAAATTCTTCATACGGAAAGGGTACAAATGATTACGCTTACGCTAAATTTAGCAACTATACGCGGGAACTGGGGAAATATTCAATTTATTTTAATCCGACACTCCGTTCGCCTATGCCGAGAACGCGCTCCGAGGCCATGATGTGCGGCTGTGCAATCGTAACGGCCGGGAATCACGATGTGGAGTTGTTCATTAAAAATGGAGCAAACGGATTTTATTCTGATGACCAGGCTGAACTACGGGAATATTTGCTTTTCCTGTTAAGGGATCCAAAGAGAGCAAGAGAGATAGGCATGGCCGGCCGGAAGACGGCAATGGACATTTTCAATCATGACAGATTTTTAAGTGAATGGGACGACGTGGCCGGCGAAATTTTAAATTCCAATAAAAAATTCAGTTTCAGGCGGAAATTATGTGTGGAATAATCGGATCGATCGGTAAAACAGGCAAAGTTCCAGTCAGTCTGCATTTGGGAATCTTAAGAAGGGCGATCTCCCATAGAGGACCGGATGCCTATGGCGAATTCATCGAGGACAAATGCGGTTTTGCCAACCTCAGGTTGGCAATCGTGGATGTGGCCAGCGGAAACCAGCCCATCTATAACGATAACCATAGTATCGGTATCGTCTATAATGGCGAAATCTATAATTTCGAACGGTTGAGAGTTGAACTGGAAAGCAAAGGTCATTTTTTTAAAACAAAAACCGATACCGAAGTTGTCTTGAAAATGTATGAAGAATATGGAGTTGAATCATTCGGCAAATTTAATGGCATGTTCGCCTTTTGCATATGGGATAACAATAAAAATTGCATCTATCTGGTCCGGGACCGTATTGGCATTAAACCCCTATATTTTTACGAGGACCCTTATGAGTTGATCTTTTCATCCGAACTGAAAGGAATACTGCAGATCCCCAACCTTGATCTGGGTTTGGACCCAACGGGGTTTGAGGATTATTTGACATTCCGGTATGTACAGGCGCCTTACACGTTCTTTAAAAACATAAAACGGTTGGAGGCTGGGACTTATTTGGAAATTAAGGGTGGCGCGGCATCCCGATACAGATACTGGGATGTAACTTATAGAGACATATACCCGGCTCCAGATCTTGAAAAAACAAAAAGGGCGCTCCTTGAAATGGTAGAAAATTCGGTGAAATCCCAACTGATGGGCGAGGTGCCTGTAGGGGTTCTCCTCAGCGGGGGATTGGATTCCAGCACAATAGCTTATTTTGTTAAAAAATGCGGAGCCAATTTAAAAACGTTCAATATCGGCTTTGAAAGTCTTAACGAATTTAAATACTCATCTTTTGTCGCCAAAAATCTCGGATTGGAGCATATGGAAGTTTTTGTTGGAATGGATGATTTCATAAAAGAATTTGATAAAGTGATGTTTGCGCTCGACGAGCCAATTGCTGACCCTGCATGTTTCCCCTTGTATATCCTGGGGCAGGAATTAAAAAAGCATGTTACGGTCGTTTTGTCCGGGGAGGGAAGTGACGAGTTATTCGGGGGGTATCCTCAATATATCTCCTTACTTAAAAATAATCCGCCTTACAGGGAAAGATTTTATTCTTTTTTGGATGGAAGCTACTATTTTAGGGATTCTGTGAGATTTATCAAAAAAAGTGGTCATCCACTGGCAATGAGACATAAAAAATATTTTGAGGAGCAGCCACTGTTAAATGGGATGCTGGCATATGATATAAAAACATGGATACCCGAAAACCTGATGATGAAAGCCGACAAAATCTTGATGGCCCACTCGCTGGAGGGAAGGTTCCCTTTTTTGGATAATGACATTTTTGATTTTGCTGCCTGTAATATACCCCAATGTTTTAAGGTAGACAAAAAATTTGAATCAAAATCAATTTTAAAGGAAAGCATGGCAGGGCTTTTGCCCGAAGAGATAATTCACAGGAAAAAAATGGGTTTTAGTGTGCCCGTGGATAAAATTCTAGACAAAATGAAGGAGACGGTCACCGCGGCGTTTTGCAGCGCGGATGGTCTGGAGATGGCGGGAATACTGGATATGGAGGGCATAAGAAGCTTTGTAGACGGCTATTATAACGGGAAAAAAGAGCATGCTCTCCAGGTGTGGACTTTGTTTGTATTGACTTATTGGTTTGTCAATGTATTGCCATTTTATGAGAATGAAAGAAAAAGATTTGAAACTTCCGCAAAATCCGCGTTTATCGAAAAAGTTAAAAAACCCGGTACGTACATGAGAGAAAGATTAAACGGGCCCAATGCACCTCAGAAAATGGATGTCAGAAACCGATTGAGTAAAACTTATATTAGAGGTAAGGGAATTGAGATAGGGGCATGGTATTCACCTTTGGCTGTTTTTGAGAATGCGTCAGTAAAATACGTCGATATCCTTGACGAAAAAGAGCATAGGAGGAGAAATCCGGACGTCAAATTTGAGTTCGCCAGGGTTGATATCATCGATGACGGAGAAATACTTTCAAAAATACCGGATAATTCTCAGGACTTTATAATAGCCAATCATTTTCTTGAACATGCAAGCAATCCCATTGGAACTATTCGATTGCATCTTTCCAAATTGAAAAAGGATGGCATAATTTTTTATGCAATCCCAAATAAAGATTTTACTTTTGACAAGAACAGAAGTATAACCTGTTTTCAACATCTTTTAAGCAACGATAGTAACGGCGCAGTGGATATATTTGATCATTACCTGGACTGGGCGGCTAATGCTGAAGGCATGACAGAAAAGGAGCTGATTTATGACCGGGCAACAAAATTGAGAGAAGCCGATCAAAGGATCCATTTCCATGTATGGGATGCCGATGCCCTGGAAGATTTTTTTTTGAGAACCAAAGATTACTTGCAAGATTCTTTTGACGTTTTGCGCTTTGCCGAGGTCGATAATGAGGTTATAGTGATCCTGAGCAGGCGGGTGTAGCATGAATCCCGGTAAATAAGCGTCTTGTAATTCTCAGGAGGAATCCGTGACACAAAATCCATTTAGTATTCGCGCTAAAATAGCCGCGCCTTATTTGCGCGGCCGGGGCGCAGAAATAGGCGCGGGGGTGAGCCCTCAGGCGCTTCCTCCCGGCACGATATGCGAAATTTACGACAAAAGAACGAAGGCGGAACTGGCTTTGCTGTTCAACGTGGAAAAATCCGAGGTGCCGGATGTTTATCCCATCGAGGTGTTTCAGGAGCGAAATCCCGAGGGGGTGGATTTTCTCATCGCGCACAATGTCCTCGAACATATCTCGAATCCTGTGGCTCAGTTGATCAAGTTGAATAGTTTCGTGAAAAGCGGTGGCGTTGCCGTACTTTCGGTCCCTCACCTTGATTACTGCCCCGATAGAGGCAGACTGGTGCCATCCTTCGAGCATCTCCTGGCTGATTACCTGCTAGACAGGGGCGATTACAGTTTTGAATCAAGAGAACACGTTTATTCGTTCATGATGGGATGGATCGATGACGGCATCGCCAGAGGCTTGAACAAGTTCGACATCGCCGCTCTGACGCATGAATGCGCGAAGGCCCAGACGAATGACCTTCACTGGCACGCCTTCAACGAGGAACTTTTAAAAAAAATGATTGAAGCAGCTGCGATCTTTGGCCGGAAAGACATCAGCATTATGGCAAGAGGCACACCTTACCAGGACGACAGCGAGTTTAGGACCATGGGAGACATCATTTATGTGTATCGCGTCCAGGATGCCCGCAGGAATCCATTGACGCGCGGCAATGAGGTTTTGGAAGAGATGCAAAAATTGCTGGGAAAACTTAGAGAGGCGTTGCAGAAGATCGATGAAGCCTCGATGGGTTTTCTATGAATTCTTAAGATGAACGGTGGCCGCTGACATGTTTCCGCGTTTATGGGAGGAGAGGGGAAATTTTTATCGTCGTATCGTGAGCAGCGTAAAAAAACGCGGAGTAAGGGGGACCATATTCCGCTCCCTGGCCGGGATAAAGGACGCATTTAGCCGTGATTATGAAATCTGGATCGGCAAAAATGAACCGGATGAGGCCGCCCTGAAAATACAGCGGAACGAGGCGGTCAATTTGCCTTATAGGCCGCTTATCAGCCTGATAGTGCCGGTATACAATACCCAAAGAGAAATGCTCCTCTCCATGATCGCCTCTGTGGAGGCGCAGACCTATGATAACTGGCAGTTGTGCATCGCGGACGGAAATTCGGACAGGCCTTATATAAAGGAGATACTTAAAGGCCTCTCGGAGCGTCAGCCCAGGGCAAAGATCAGGTTCCTGGATTCAAACAGGCACATCTCCGGGAATTCCAATGAGGCCCTTTCCATCGCGGAAGGAGAGTACGCGGCCTTTCTGGACCACGACGATGAACTCGCCCCTTTCGCCCTCTACGAGATTGTGAAGTCGCTCAATGAGGACCCCGGTGCCGACTTCCTCTATTCGGACGAGGACAAGATTTCCCGGGACGGAAAGAGGAGGTACAGGCCCCATTTCAAGCCGGACTGGAGCCCCGATACGATGCTCTCCCATAATTATGTCTGCCATCTCTCCGTCATCCGGAAGAGTGTTATCGAAGAGGCCGGGGGTTTCAGGGAGGGCTATGAGGGCTCGCAGGATTATGACCTCTTTCTGAGGGTATCAAGGGTAACGGACAGGATAAGACACATACCTAAAGTGCTCTATCACTGGCGGGCGCACGGCGAGTCCGCGGCCCAATCCGCAGACGCAAAATCTTATGCATATGATTCCGCAAAAAAAGCGCTAATCGACCATTTGAAATGGTCCGGTCATGCAGCATCCGTTTCGGCCGAGGCTCCCGGCACATACCGTGTCAGGTACCAAGTAAAGGGCTCGCCTGAGGTCTCGATCATAATACCCGCAAATGGCAAGACTGGTTTGCTGGAGACTTGTGTTTCTTCCATCCTTGAAAAGACCTCATATCCCGGCTTCCGCATCATAATAGTGGCCAACGGAAGCCGGGATGAAAAGACCTGCAGGTATTACAGCCGTTTGCGGAAATACGGCAGGATCTCGATATTGAGTTATGATCAGCCCTTCGATTACTCTTCGGTAAACAACTACGCGGCATCGAAAACCGGTTCTGATTACCTGCTTTTTTTACATGCCGATACGGAAATAATAAATGACGATTGGTTGACTGAGATGCTTGGGCACGCCCAACGGAAGGAGGTGGCCGCCGTTGGAGCCCGCCTGTATTATACAAACGGACGGTTGCAGCATGCCGGGGTCATCCTGGGTGTCGATGGTGTTGCAAATCATTTTCACCGGGGACTTCCTAAAAATTTCGAAGGTTACTTTAACAGGACGGTCCTTATACAGAACTTAAGCGCCGTGACTGCGGCATGCCTGCTGATGAGAAGGGAAGTCTTCGAGGAAGTCGAAGGCTTCGATGAAAGATATTCGCATGCCTACAATGACGTGGACCTTTGTATGAAGGTTCGGGCGAAAGGATACCTCATAATCTATACCCCTTATGCCCAACTATATCATTTTGAATCCCTCAGCCGGGGATATGAAGATACGCCGGAAAAACAAAGAAGATTCGAAAAAGAGATAGCGCTTTTCAAGTCTAAGTGGGGAAGCGTACTGGAAAAGGGGGACCCGTATTACAACCCAAATCTCACCCTCGAGAGGTGTGATTTTTCCATCAGGGATGAATAGCCGCGTAGTCATTGAAGGCCCAGCGGTACCGGAAGATGCAAACGGGCAAAAGCCGTCCGTATCGGTTATCGTTGTCAATTATAATGGCGGCGGCATCGTGCTGGACTGTGTCAAGGCGGCCGGAAGGCAAAGCATAAGCGGTTTTGAGTTGATCCTGGTTGACAACCACTCTACTGACGGCTCCCTTGATGAGCTCAGGCGTTTCTTTGAGAGCGGGTCCGCAAATTACCCTTTCAAATTGATCTCGCTTGACCGGAACACGGGTTTTGCAGGCGGCAATATCGAGGGGCTGCGGCACGCTTCCGGACAATATATTGCCCTTCTCAATAATGATGCCGTGCCCCAGCCCGGATGGCTGGGAGAGCTCGTCTCGGCCATGGATAGCCGCCCCGAAGCCGGCATGTGCGCGTCCAATCTCATTTGCATGGGCACCAATACCATAGACAGCGCGGGAGATGGTTACGCAACCATCATGAGGGGATTTAAAAGAGGCGAGGGACAGCCTGCCAGCGCCTTCGCTGACAGGCAATACGTCTTCGGGGCCTGCGCCGGAGCCGCGCTTTTCCGCAGAAAGATGATCGATGAAATAGGTTTCTTAGACCGGGATTTCTTTGTCATCCACGAAGACGTGGATATGAGTTTCAGGGCCCAGCTTTCAGGCTGGAAGGTGCTGCATGTGCCCCAGGCCATGGCATTCCACAGGGTGCGCTCCAGTATCGGCACAATGAGCGACATGGCTGTTTACTATACGGTGCGCAACAGCGAGCTAACGAAGATCAAAAATATGCCTTTGGGGCTTTTCATGCGGCTTTTATTCCAATTCATCCTGGGCGAGGCGGCCGAGTTCTTATACTTCGCCGTTAAGCACAGGAGATTGGGCGTTTATTTGAAAGCAAAACTGGATGTCCTGAAACACCTACCCGGAGTGATAAGGAAAAGGCGGGCCGTCATGGCTATGAAGAAGGTACCGGACGAATACATACTGTCAATTATGACGCCGGCCTCCGGGCGTCAATTTTTCCGGATGAAACTGGACAAGTTTATGAGAGGATAGGCCGCCGTTTTGAGGAAAGGCTATTGAGCTGAAAGCGCCGCGGTTTAATCGATTTAACAGTTTTTTTGCAGGGTTTTCGTTTCAAAAGGCGCATAAATAAAAAATGGCTTTAACCGGAAAGATAAGCGTCATAATCCCCACCCTGAACGCAGGGCGCGTTATCGGCACGCTGCTTAACTCTCTGAATGAGCAATCGGTGCGGTGCGAGATACTGGTTGTGGATTCTTCATCATCAGACGATACTGTATCCGTGGCCAGCTCGTGCGGCGCACGCACTTTAATTATTGACAGGGGGGACTTTGACCACGGCGGAACAAGGAATCTGGGGGGGAAGGCCGCAAGCGGGGACATACTGGTCTACATGACCCAGGATGCCCTGCCTGCAGGCAGGGCATCCATAGAAAACCTTGTGCGCCCCATCGCCATGGACGAAAAAACGGGCGCTTCATTTGGACGGCAGCTTCCGGGCCCTGACGCCACCCCTTTCGCGGCCCATCTGAGGCTGTACAATTACCCCGATAACTCCTCCAGGAGACGGCTTGCAGACAAGTCCCGGTTGGGTCTGAAGGCCGCTTTTATCTCCAACTCGTTTGCCGCATACAGAAAGACGGCGCTGGAAGAGACCGGCTGGTTCAAGGAAGGTGTGATATTTGGTGAGGACATGCTGGCTGGGGCCAGGATGCTCCTGAGCGGTTTCGAGCTGGCATACGAGGCCGGTGCGGACGTCTATCACTCGCACAATTATGGGGTGTTCCAGGAATTCAGGCGGTATTTTGATATCGGGGTTTTTCATGAAGAGGAAAAATGGCTGCTCAGGGAATTCGGGTCCGCCGGGAAGGAAGGCTGGAGATATGTCCTTTCCGAGTTGTCATATATCATTTCCCGCCGTGCTTACCATTTGCTCCCGGAATGGGTGATAAGAAACTGCCTTAAGTTGGCCGGATACAAATTAGGTCAAGTCCACCGGAGAATACCGGCAAGGACAGCCAAATTAAAAAGCTCAGCGTGAACCCGAACCGGGGAAACGTACCCCGCGGGCTTAGCTGAACCGGGAGGTCTTTTTTAACCGCATGGGGAGTTTTTCAAGAAGGCCGCCACGGCATAAAAGAGCATTTCATATTTTATTTTCCTCTCTCTCAAAAAAAGAAAAAAAGTTTGCCTTGTGCCGGATGGCGCAAATACAGTAAAATGTGAGTTCGGCTTTGGGACTTTTTATATCAATTAGAACCGGGGCGGGAGGATAAAAGGCATGAGACAATTTGAGGGAGAGCTGAAGGCAGAGGGACTTAAGTTCGGGCTCGTGGTGGGCCGTTTCAATGATTTCATTACGGCAAAGCTCCTGGAAGGGGCAAAAGACGCCCTTTTGAGGCACGGGGCAGCCGATTCGGATATAGACGTGATGCGCGTGCCGGGGGCGTTTGAGATCCCCCTGGTGGCAAAGAGGGTCGCCAAAAACGGGGGCTATGATGCCGTTATCTGCCTCGGAGCGGTTATCAGGGGAGGGACTCCGCATTTTGACTATGTGGCGGCCGAGGTCTCCAAGGGAGTGGCCCAGGCTTCGCTTGAAACCGGAGTGCCCATTGCCTTCGGCGTCATCACCTCTGACACCATAGAACAGGCAATAGAGCGTGCGGGAACGAAAAGCGGCAATAAAGGATGGGATGCGGCCCTGACGGCCATAGAGATGGCAAGGCTCCTTAAAAAACTCCCCTAAAAAAAGAAAAAGGTCCTTTTTAAATTTCAGATTTTCTTGTCTTTTGCTTTTTTGATTTTTGATTTTTGATTTTGGTTCCCCTGACCGGGGAAACTTTGGCGTGCCCATACAGGAAAGGCCCCCCGATGTCCAAATGAAAGGATTTTACTTTTTTTTATGCGACAGGTAGAAATGATGCGCCAAGTGAAGGTATAAGGTATTATGAAACGAAGAAAGGCCAGAGAATACGCCCTCCAGATGCTGTTTCAGCTCGATTTCAACTCTGAAAAGCCGGGCGAGGCTTTTTATGCCTCATTCTGGCATCCCCTGGATGAGCCGGATGATGTGAGGGCCTTTGCCGAACGCATCGTCGAGGGAACTGTCTGCCACCAGGAGGAGATCGATTCCGTCATTCGCAGGCATGCTGAAAACTGGGTCCTTGAGCGCATGGCCCTTGTGGACAGGAACGTCCTTCGGGCAGCGGCCTATGAGCTGCTCTTTGAACAAGGAACGCCGCCAGCCGTCGTTATAAACGAGGCCCTTGAAATAGCAAAGAAATTCTCCATGAAGGAATCTTCGGCCTTCATAAACGGCATCTTGGACAAGATAGCCAAATCCGAAAGAAAAACGGCTGGCTGAAAGCCTTACAAAAACAAAGGATCCGCATGGGGGCGGATGGCCTCGCTCCGCTTGAGTAGCGGCTCACTTTTTTTGCCAGCAAAAAAACCGCGCATACCGCGCCGGGTCTTCCTGGATGCCGCTGGATCATGTGACGCGCCCGCGCCAAAAAAACCCGTTGCGCTCATACCATCCGCCCTCCTTCTTGTGCCCTCCTTCTGATAGTTATCTGCCGCCACTTGGGCTAAGATGGAATTATGGATCTTTTCGCCGTGATCTCGGATGTGCACGGAAATCTTGAGGCGCTGGACGCGGTTCTTGCCGATATAGACCTGAAGGCAGCCCAGGCCCCAGGGGGCAAGCGTTCCGTTCTGTTCCTTGGGGACGCTGTGGGCTACGGACCTAACCCCAACGAGTGCGTTGCCACCATAAAAAAAAATGCCTTGCAGGGCGTTGCCGGAAACCATGACTGGGCGGTCCTCGGGCTTACAAGCACAAGTTATTTCAATCCGCATGCCCAGGAGGCCATACGCTGGACGGATGGGGTCCTCTCGGCTGAAAACAGGGCAGCACTTGAAGGTCTTCCTCTTGTCAACAGGGTGGAGGAAGCCGGGCTGTTTCTTGTCCACGGCAGCCCATATGAACCGGAAAAGTGGCACTATCTTCTTGATTTTTCCCAGGCAAAGGTAAATTTCGAGCATTTCAGGGAAAGGGTTTGCCTTATAGGCCATAGTCACCTGCCGTTCGTCATGGAGCGCTCACCTTTGGGCGAGATAACGGCTTACAAGGAAGGCGCGGAGCTGGACAGGGCGGGGTGCCGGTATATCATAAACGCAGGCAGCGTTGGCCAGCCCCGGGACGGAGACCCCAGGGCCTGCTATCTGCTTTTAACCGGCGCCGGGGCGGAGTTCGTGCGCGTACCTTACGACATAGGGACAACGCAACATAAGATGAGAGCGGCAGGGCTGCCCCCGCCGCTCATTGAACGTCTCCAAAAAGGACTGTAAGAGGCTGGGAACGTCTCCAAAAAGGATTGTGAGAGACTGGGAACGTCTCTAAAAGGATTGTGAGAGACTGGGAACGTCTCTAAAAGGATTGTGAGAGACGGGAAAGGCTCCCGGACAGTAGTAGCCGGAAGCCCCGTCTGGAGCTAATGGGCCCCGTGGATCAGCATGGGGAGGCACCTGGTGCAGACCAGTTTTTCCTGCCCCTCATGCACGCAGTGCAGATACACCCTGTCCGTTTCCTCGGCCCCGCAGACGAAACATTTAACCTTCATTTTTATGCCCTCCGTGCATCGAATGTAAGGATGAAATCATGTTCCAGATTCGCTCGCTTGCCCTGTGGGTTACGCTCTCTATCCATTTTTACCCTCCTCGTTCAACGCGTTTATCTCATTTATGATCTTGACAGGATCCATATTGTGCATGGTTGCGCCAAAGGCAAGGGTTTCCACTTTCATGCCGGGGCATGTGAAGCACCCGTTGCCGAAATATTTCTCTATTATCTTTTTTGCCTCCGGGCTCTGGTTTATAACCTCGCCTATGATGGAGTCTTTGGTTACTTTATTCACGGTTGCCATTTTAAGCGCCCTCCTTCTTTTGATATCCTGTCTTTATGATAACCCATGTCTTGAGGGCCAGCCATGATAAATATCATATGCGGGGTTTATAAAATTTTTTGGCGGCTGCCGGTTTTTCACTTATGATGGCGATCATGGCGGGCTTTAACGGCAACAGGGTAGAATCTTGACAGGTGAAAAATTAAGGAAAGGGGAAAAAATCCTCATGGACAGGTTCGTCAAGAGTTTTATCTTCATGAGCATCTTTTATCTTATGACATCGTCGCTTATCGGCGTGGCCATGCTTTCAAACAACAGATATCTGCCGCTAAAATTCATTCATTCGCATCTTATGCTCCTGGGCTGGGTCTCGATGATGATCTACGGCGTGGGCTACCATATCCTGCCAAGGTTTGCGGGGCGGACGCTTAAGAGCAGGGCCGTGGCCATCCTTCAGTTCTGGACGGCGAACGCCGGCCTCCTTGGCATGCTGGGCTTTTACCTTGCCGCATATTATAACCCGCGGGCGGGGATCTACAGAACGGTCTCTTCGGCCTTTGGCGGGCTGGAGGTCTTCTCCATAGCGCTGTTTGTCTACAATATGCTGGCCACCATTTACACGAAGGCCCCGGAGTGAGATCTTTGGCTGAACCTGCCTCAAAACCGCTTAAAAATCGCTTTTGAGGCAGGTTCTTGCGCCAAACGGGTGATTTATTTTTACTCCCTGAATTATATTATTGAATGCCCGAAGAAAAATTAAAACCCCAATGCGCTCTGCCTTTTGAGACCGATGAGCGCGGGCTAAGGGAGCAAATATGCCTTCTCACTGGCAGACCTGTTTCGCTGTCGGTCACCTCCAACCGTGTCAGCGTTTTATCTGTCAGAAAAGGGAAAAATCCGCAGGACAAGGGTTTTTGTTTTTTATCCGGCAGGCGGAGCCCGGAGACCATAAGCTTGAGGCTCCACAGGATATTTCTTAAGGCGGGTCCGGAGGTCATTCGGGAGGTGGCCCGGTTCATAATGAACGGGAAAAAAGGCGTCCGCTTTCCCCTTCTTGGCCAGTTCATAAAGGAAAATGAAGCGGAGCTTAAAAAACCGGTCCCGGGGCGGAAAGACAGGCTTCTACGGACTTTGGGCAGATTTCACAACCTGCGGGAAATATATGATTCGCTCAACATGGAGTATTTCGAGGGGAGGCTCGCCTGCCACATAACATGGGGGAAAAGGCCCCCTTCTTTCGTGAGTGGAAAATCCGGTGCGGTAAGGAAGCGTACCCTTGGCAGCTTCAGTCCTTTTTGTGACGGCACGGGTGCAGGCCTGGGCCTCATCCGCATAAATCCGGTCCTGGACAGAAAAAAAGTCCCTTCCTATTATGTCCGGTTTGTCGTATATCACGAGATGCTGCATGCGGATATGGGTGTGGGAAAAGGAATAAACGGCAGGCGGCGCATACACCCCCCGCTGTTTAAAAAAAGGGAGAGGCTTTTCAGGGATTTCGAAAGGGCCACGGCATTTGAAAAAGGCGGGGAAGGGCCATAATGGCCCTGGTTCCTGAAACCTGATCTCTGGAAACGGGAACCGCCGGTGGCGTTATGCCCTTCGGTTCAGACGCCCCCCTCTTTTTTAAAGAGAGGTTTTTTCTTTCAGGCGCTCCATGTCCCTAATCAGGATAGAGCCGTTTTTCTCCCCGAGAATGCCTTCTTTTTTCAGGCTGCTCATGGTCCTGATGGAGGTTTCAACTGTGGTGCCCACCATCTCCGCGATCTCCTGCTTCGTCAGCTTAGTATCCAATAATACGCCCTCAGCCGTTTTTTCCCCGGACTTTCCCAGCTTTATAAGTAGCGAGGCGATCCGCGCCAGCACCTTCTCAAGCGCGATCTCTTTCCTGCTTTCGTGGGAGTTCTGCAGCCTCAGGCCAAGGTTCTGGAAGATGGCCATGGTAACGGCCGGGAACCTCTTTAATATCGCCATGAGGTCCTCCCTGGATATCTTAAGAAGAGAGCAGTCCTCCATGGCTATGGCGTTGGCCGGATAGGGAAGGTCCCTTACGACGGCAACCCCCCCGAATATATCGTTTGGCCCGACCACCTCCAGTATGATCTCCTTGCCTTCCTGGGAGAGCTTGGTTATCTTCACCTTGCCTTCGATTACCATGTAGAACCATGATGGCGGGTCGCCTTCTGAAAATATCGTTTCCCTCTTTTTGCGAGAGTCCCTGATGAAAAAATTCTCAACGGACAGGGCCTCCTCCCGGGAGAGCGAGCTGAATATGGCCATTTTTCCCAATTCGAGCATGACACTCTAGGATAATAAAAAAAAGTCTTTTCTAACAACTTTTTCATGAAGGCGGGCAACTTTTTTGTTGACGCTAAAAACGGGGGCCGTACATTCTATCAGTTTCGATTTTCCTTGACAATTATATTTCTATTTTGTAATATGAATTCAAGATTTAGAATTTCCCATCCCCTCTGGGCCCTTCCACCTCCCACAGGAAGGGCCCTTCCTCTTTCATCATCTTTTTCTCCTGTTGACAAAATATACTGTCCGGCCTAGAATTAACCATGTTAAAGGTTTATAAACAATTAAACTCTTCTTTTCCGGAATTGTTCTTTACGGCTTTTCTTGGGTTTTTTCTGTTTTCCATGTTTTTTTGTTCTCCGGGTTTTTTGCCGGTATCATCAGCCGCGGAAAAGGCTGCGGATTTCAGCCTGAAGGCGGCGGACGGGAAGACCTACACGCTTTCTTCCTTCAAGGGAAAGGTGGTGCTCCTTAATTTCTGGGCAACCTGGTGCCCCGCCTGTGTTGAGGAACTCCCCTCACTGGAGAAGCTTTCGGCAAAGTTCAAGGGGCAGAACTTCCAGGTGCTTTCGGTTTCCATAGATTCAGAGGAAGGGGCCGTAA
Source organism: Nitrospirota bacterium (assembly GCA_021812785.1). The sequence continues at coordinate 35,355 of JAKAMR010000001.1, read as the reverse complement.
GGGATTTCCTGGCCCGCCAGCCGTTGCCCTTTCCGGTCCTTGAAGACCCTAAAAGGAAAGTTGCGTTCGATCTATACGCGGTCTTCGGGGTGCCGGCGTCTTTTCTCATAGACAAGCAGGGGCAACTTACCAGCAGGTATTACGGTTCCCAGGACTGGACATCGCCTGGTATGGTCAGCAAGATAGAAGCGCTTTTGAAATGAGTTTTTGATTTGACATGGACCGGGGGCGCATCCCGGCGTGGGCCTTTAGAGAATAAAACGTGGGCGTTTAGTGAATATAAAAACAAAAGCAAAAACAAAAAATTTACTCGCGGTAACTTTTTCTAAAAAACCTGCTGTTCTTGCGGGGGAGTCTCGGGGAGGTCTTGAATGAGGAGATGGTTTTTCTATTTTTTCCCGATCATTGCGGTCCTTGCCGCTTTTTTTGCCTTCGGATGCAGCTCCAACCGGTTTTTGATCTATAAAAACGGAAAGGCCTATTATTTTGCCACCAGGCAGGAAGGCCTGCATCACATGCTTTGTGACAGCGGCGATTTCAAAAAGGTGCTGGACGGCTCCACTGTGCCAGAGAGCAGCAAGGATGCCCTGTACCGCTATAACTGTGTGCAGCCGGACTGCAACAAGGTGCAGGCATTATATGTCTCGCTCACCCCGGACCAGAGGAGGAGCATAAGAGAGTCCTTCGAGAAGCAGGGGTATGAAATAAACTACTTCCCCTGCGGCTGAGACTGACATTATGCGCCCGGTCGGGCGCGAAAACAAAAACCTTGGGCAGAGGGGGCCGGGATCGATCCCGCCCCTAATGCGCACAAAGCAAAAACTGTCCTGTTTGGGTTAAAATCAATGACGTGAGTAAAAAAGACGAACGCCGCATATATTTATTGGCCGGGTTGCTCGCGGCGGCGGCCTTTCTTGTCTATCTGCCCTCCCTCCAAAACGGTTTTGTCAGCCTCTGGGACGACAATTTTTATATTTACTATAATCCACACATCCGCTCATTAAATCCCGGTTTCCTGAAATGGGCTTTTTTCGGCCTCCACGTAAGCAACTGGCAGCCGCTCACTTGGGTTTCATATGCCCTGGATTACTCCATCTGTGGCCTGAACCCGATGGGTTACCACCTGACCAACATCCTCCTGCATACGGCCAACACATTTATTGCGGTTGTGCTGGCAATAAGGCTCATTGAGGTATGGGAGCAAAGGCCGGGGCAGCCGTCGGAAGGTTTGCCTGCGCCAGAAATGCCATTATTTCCGGCGGGGTCATCCTTCTCTGATGGGCCGCCATTTTTTAATGGTAATGGGAAGCTCATGGTGGGGGGCGTGGTTGGGCTGCTCTTTGGCCTCCATCCGCTGCACGTGGAATCGGTTGCGTGGGTGGCGGAGAGAAAAGACGTGCTTTGCGCCCTGTTTTTCCTGCTTTCCATCCTGGCCTATGTAAAACATGTTGGCATGCGTTTCATGCAGTCATTCCCTCACCCTAACCTTTTCCCACCGGGAGAGGGAGGAGCGAAGTGGAGGGTGATTCCGGGACTCTTCCGGCAGTCTGCCGGGCAATATCTCCTCTCACTGGCGCTTTTCGCCCTTGCCCTCATGAGCAAGCCCATGTCGGTGAGCCTTCCCCTGGTTCTTTTGCTCCTGGATTGGCATCCGCTGGGCAGGATCGGCTCTTTCAAGGCCTTCAAGGCGGCGCTCTTGGAAAAGCTTCCCTTCATTGCCCTGAGCGTTGGGGCCTCGGTGCTGACGCTAATGGCGCAAAAAAAAGGCGGGTCTATAAGCACTCTTAAATTCCTGCCGCTTCCTGACCGCGCCCTGGTGGCGGCAAGGTCTCTTGTGCTTTATCTTAGGAAGATGGTTTTCCCACTTAACCTCTCGCCTTTATATCCATATCCAAAAAACATATCCTTCTCTTTTTCTTTTTTCCTGCCCGTCCTCTGTGTGCTGGCGGCAACGGCTTTCTGCCTGCTTGCGGCCAAACGGCAAAAAAGGTTATGGCTTGCCTGCTGGGGTTACTATGTTGTCACCCTGCTGCCGGTGATAGGCATCGTCCAGGTGGGCAAACAGTCGATGGCGGACAGGTATACCTACCTGCCTGGCCTTGGGCCGGCCATTGCCGTTGGAGTGGCCGCGGCCTGGGCCTGGCGCAAAGCGGGCACACTTAAACAGGGCAAGTTATTAAGAATCTCGGGCGCGGCGCTCGCCCTTGTCGCGGTCATTTCGATGACGTATCTGACCGGACGGCAGATAGGGGTCTGGAAAAACAACCTTACTTTCTGGAGTTGCATCATAGAAAAGGAGCCGCGTAAAGTCCCCGCCGCATATTTAAACCGTGGCAATGTTTTTGACAGGATGGGGCAGTCCGGCAGGGCCGTTGCGGATTATAGCGAGGCAATCGCCCTGAAGCCGCTCTGGGCGGAAGCCTATTATACCCGGGGAGTTGAATTTGCGAAAACAGGGCAGTCCGGCAGGGCGATTATGGATTACGCCAGGGCAATCGCCCTGAAACCTGCCTATGCGGACGCATACAACAACCTGGGGACTGAATTCGGGAAGGAAGGGCAATTTGGTAAAGCCATTGCGGTTTTCCAAAAGGTAATCGCCCTGGAACCGGATTTTTATGGGGCTTATTATAATTTGGCAAAGGCTTTTGAGGAAACGGGCAGGCTTGACCTTGCAATTAAAGAGCTTGACAAGGCAATTTCCCTGAATCCTTCATACGTCTATACATACAATGAGCTGGGTAACGTATTTGAGCTGGAGAAGCGGCCCGGCATGGCCCTGGCCAATTTTAACAAGGCCATCCTATTAAGCCCTGGCAATGCCATGTTATATGTAAATCGCGGTGGAGTTTACCTTGCAAGCGGCCGCAAAAGGCTTGCCGCCGCGGACTACGGGAAAGCCTGCGCCATGGGAGACGCGGATGGCTGCCGGGCCCTGCGTAAAAGCGGGTCTTAAGGCACACCGCCCATCGCTTAGTTCGCAGTTTTTTATTTTTCGGGGGCCATTCCAAAAATTTTTGAAAACTTTTCCGCTCCGTTCAGGTACTCCAGCAGGCCGTGCTCCCTGAGGTACTCATATTTGGCTGCCGCCTGCGGGCTTCCGGAATCCGACAGCACGATGTATTCCATCACATGCGCCAGGTCCGCCATTTTGGAGTAGGGCAGGCCGCTTTCTATTTTGCGAAGGAAAGCCAGCGCCCCCGCTTCCCCACCGTTTTGCATGGCACTGGCTGTAACCCAGGGCATGAAGCTTTCGGGCGCCACAAGGCGCATGGCCTCTTCCTGAAGTCCGTTTTTCTCCGCCTTATTGCCGGTTAGGGTGGCGGCGTCTACAAGAGTGAACCCGTACTGGTTTTTTTCCTCGTTCACCAACGGGTCGCCGGAATAGACCGTGGCTGCCCTCTCGTAATTCAATTTCTGGTAATTTTCAAGCAGAAACTCATTTGCTTGTTCCCCGGAAGTTCCCTTTACGGAGAGCATATAGGAAAGAGGGCCGACAACGGGTCCCGCCTGGTATCTTTTTTTGAGGACGTCCACCATGGCGATAGGGTGCACGGCAAACAGCCTCCCCTGCCGGCATAGCGCATCGAGGCTCGAATATGGCGCTTTCAGGGTGTTAGTGCCTTCGAGTCTCATATAATCCCGGAAGAGGCTTTGATTGAAAAGAAAACTGGTTCTCCCCCCGATCTCGTATATCTGCGTGTGGGCTTCCCGGCCAAAGGCAACGACGTCCTCCCTGTATCTTTCCACCCATTGCATGTAATAGTCGCCGAATACCGGGTTGTCTCCATACAGCAGCAGCACGCTGTTTACGGGAAGCACGCTCAGGGTGTCTTTGGCATGGTCATAGGCTATGTAATTTGAGCCCAGAGAGTGCTGAAGCGTAGCGGGCAGGTATAAAAAAGGCAGCAGCAGGCAGACCTGCGCGGCCCGGAGAGTCCTTATTTTTTTTGCCCTGAGATAAAGCCACATCCTGTTTGCCATGAGGCTTATAAAAACGGGCGGCAGAAAAAGAAGCGGCATATAATACTGGCTCACTACCGAGATGTTGTGTTCGCCGGGAATCGGGGCGGCCATTGTCATTGCCGGCAGGATAAAGATCCATGGGAAAACGGCAAACAGGAGATAGGCTTTCAGGGCCTTCCTCTCCTTTGAAAAAAGAAGCCATATGATCGAGAGCAGGAATATGCCGGTCATGGCGGCGCCGTACTGGGACGCCAAAACAAATTGCACGATATTTTTGGCCCCGTTCAGGGATGCCGCCGTCTCATTGGGCCTGGCCAGAGTCTGCACCGCCTGAATGCTGTTTGAGGCGTATCCCTTTCTGAAAAGCACGGCAAAAAATCCCCGAAGGGTAGTTGCTGCGCTGTATATGAAACCTTTATTGATAAGGGCAAGGCTTCTCAGATACAGGTGGAGGTAGATGAGAAACCCTCCGGCAAAAAAAACCGGAAGCCATGCAAGGGAAACAAACCTCCTTTTCCGGATGGCCGCAACCCATAAAGGCACCAGCGCGGGCAGCAAAAAAAGCGCAAGCGTATGGTGGTTGCCCGCGCCTATTCCAAAGAGGAAGGCCATCGCATACAAAAACCGGACATCGTCTTCCTCGTATGCCCTCACGCCCAGGTAAAGCATGAGCAGGCAGAGGAAGGAATTCAACGAGTAAACACCTTTTTGCTCCATGGACTGCACATAGGCAAGCGGGGTGAGGACCGGGAGAAATGAGAAGGAAAAAGCCAGTGCCCGGTTTCCGGTGAGCCGCTTTATGAGCTTGAAAAGGACAACCCAGCTAAAGCAGGCGAAAAAGACCGCAACCAGCCCGACCCTGAAAGGGATGGAGCTAATGGGAATGAAAGTGAAGAGCTTCCCCAAGGTGATGAAGAGCGGATAGCCTGGGGGATGGGCGGTGCTCAGGTAATAGCTTGCAGTGCTGAAAAGCTGGCTGTCGCCAACATAGATGTTAGGGGCAATGCCTGGCAAAAGGAGCACAAAGACAATAAACGCCCCGACCGCCTCTAGCACCTGTCATCCTCTACCACTTTCCTGTCTCTATCACTTCCCTGGCTCTACCATTTATTAGCCGGCCGCTTGTCCCCGCTGTTGTCTATCGACAGGTTCCCGTCGTTAAGCACAGGGCCTCTCACGGGTATGGCTAGTGCCGTGTATGCGGACGGGGCAGTAACATTAAGCACGTATTCATAATTGTTTACGGTCGCTGCCGTCTTTTTGGGAACGAAGCTTGACAGCCAGTTTGCGAAATCATTTTTCGTCACGACGCCGTTGGCGTCCGCCGCCCAGGTGTAGCTTGCTGGCAGAACAGCCCCAGGTGAGTTATAAAAGGCGTTATCGGCATAGTACTGCTCCAGGCAGAGGGAAAGCCCCTGCAGATTGGTAGTGGCCTCCTGCCTTGCGCCGCTTCTCTCGTAGCCCGTGTACGCAGGGATGGCGATAGCGGCCAATATGCCCAGAATGGCGAGGGTCACAAGGAGCTCTATGAGGGTAAAGCCTTTTCTATTCATATTTTGATGATAATTCATTCCCGGTTCAAATGAAAAGGGACGCAGGCAAAGCCCGCGCCCCTTTTTAAGGCTATTCCGGATCAGAGCTGCGAGCAGTCCAGCGTGACGCCCATCATGTGAGTCCCGGTCGAGTCGGTATCCGCAGAAATGTATATCGGAACGCCGGCTGAACATGCGTCTTTTACATCGTCCCACTTGGTGCCCTCTATTATGACCTGTCCCTTTCCGGGAGCTACGGTGCTGGCAGAGCCATTTACGAAGGCCGCCAGTGACGTATCCCATGGGCTCTTTTTATTGCCCGAGTTCAGGCTGAGATTCGCGGCTACGGTAACATCAGTCGGAGAGAACGAGTTTCTGGACATCTCCGCCTTTACGAATCTCATGGCCGCATCAAAGTTTTCCGAGACGGCGCGTTTCTTGGCGTCTTTCATGTAGCCCATGTACGCCGGGATGGCTATGGCCGCCAATATGCCTATGATCGCCAGAACGACCAGGAGCTCGATGAGCGTGAAACCTTTTTCGTTTTTGTTCCTTAACCTGCTGACTGCCTTGAACATTTGCTTTTTTCCTCCTTTTTTATGTTGCCGGTTGTCTTAAAAAATCCCTCTACGCTTTTTTATTTGAACCTGCCGGAGCTGAGTGCCCCGGTTCTTCTTTCACCTCCCTTTATTGCCGTTGACGCATTAAATAAATGCAGGATTTGTGCCAGAATAAACCCCTTTATTTTCAATGAGTTATGAGGCACATATTTTGGCCGGTGACAAAATATGTCAGAAAATTGACTTTAAATGGCAATCGGGGTGCTGTTTTGATATCCTTTTTCGTATAGAATATGTTTTAAAAAATTTCCGTTCTTCTATCTTTGGCTTCGGGGAGGTCTTTCTGATGTATTACGCGGGACTTGACGCAGGTTCGGTGAGCGTCAAGCTGGTGGTCCTGGATGGCGATGGCAGGGAAAAGCTGTGGGACCGTTATGAAAAACACAGGGGGCGGCCACTGGATACCGTCCTTTCATTCCTTAATGAACTCTCATTAAAGGTAAGGAAAGGCGAAGAGGTCTATTTAAAGATAACGGGCGGGGCCGGAAGGCTTGCCGCCCAGGTGCTCGGGCTTGCCCCCCTTAACGAGGTTGTGGCGCAGGCCGCGGGCACTCTTAAGCTCCGTCCGGAGGCAAGGACCATTATAGAGCTGGGCGGGGAAGACTCCAAGCTCATACTCCTTAAGGACGGGGGCATTGAGGATTTTTCGATGAACTCCGTCTGCGCGGCCGGCACCGGCTCCTTCCTGGACCAGCAGGCCGAAAGGCTGCATCTGTCCATAGAGGAGTTTTCAACGCTTGGGCTCAGGACGGAAAAACCTCCGAGGATAGCCGGAAGGTGCAGCGTTTTTGCCAAATCGGACATGATACACCTGCAGCAGATAGCCACCCCGGTTGAGGATATAGTGGCGGGTCTCTGCTTTGCCGTCGCCAGGAACTTCAGGGGCTCGATAATGAGGGGAAGGACGCTTACAGGGCCGGTTTCCTTTCAGGGGGGTGTGGCCGCAAACCAGGCCATGGTGCGGGCCTTTAAAGAGGTGCTCCAGATAGAGGACCTGTTCGTGCCGGAGGATTTTTGCCTCATGGGGGCCTGGGGGGCGGCGCTGAAAGCGCTGGAGGAAAAGAGGAAAAACCAGGGCCCGGAGCCGGTTGCTGTTTCCGTTTTTTTCAGGCGGCTTTCGGATTTCCTGGAAGCGGAAAAGAAAGAGGCGGGCGGCCATAAGCCGCTTATAACCCCAGGGGACAGCTTCAGGGAAAGACATCAATGCCCTGACTCATCGCCTTCCGCTTCGCATTTTTCCTCTCTCTCTCGCCCGATTCCACCGAAGGGGGGAGAGGGCTGGGGTGAGGGTGGGCAAACGGTCGCGGATCCAGAGAAAAGAAGCGCCGGTCAGAGCACGCAAAAAACTCAAAAAATACGGGCCTGGCTGGGGATCGATATCGGTTCCATAAGCACGAACCTGGCGGTCATAGACGGCCAGGGGCGGCTGCTGGCCAGGCGTTACCTGATGACGGCCGGCAGGCCCATAGAAGCTGTGAGAGAAGGGTTTTTGGGCATCGCGGCCGAGCTGGGAAGCGATGTTGAAATAGCCGGAGTGGGGACGACCGGCTCCGGCAGATACATGATCGCGGATTTCGTGGGGGCCGATGTCGTTAAGAACGAGATAACGGCGCAGGCCACCGCTGCCGCCTCTATAGAGCCGGAGGTGGACACTATATTTGAGATAGGGGGGCAGGACTCGAAATACATAAGCCTGAGGGACGGCGTCATTGTGGATTTCGAGATGAATAAGGCCTGCGCCGCAGGCACCGGCTCCTTTATTGAGGAGCAGGCCGAAAAACTGAATGTTTCGGTCAAAAACGAGTACGCCGGATGCGCCTTCAATTCCCAAAACCCTCTCAGGCTGGGGGAGCGGTGCACCGTATTCATGGAAAACTCTCTCATGGCAAACCTGGGCAGGGGGGCTAAAAGGGACGATCTTCTGGCCGGGCTTGCCTATTCCATCGTGCAAAACTATATAAATCGCGTGGTTGCCGCAAAACCCATCGGCAAAAAGATACTCTTTCAGGGGGGGGTCGCATATAACAAGGCGGTGGTCGCGGCCTTCGAAAAGTATCTTGGACGGGAGGTCATCGTCCCTCCGAACCACGATGTCACGGGCGCAATGGGAATGGCCCTTATCGCCAAAAAGGCGGCTGAACAGGCGGCTTTTCCGGGCAAAAAAACAAAGAGCGCGTTCAAGGGTTTTGAGCTTGCCGGAAGGCCATACAGCATAACCTCTTTCCAGTGCAAGGGCTGCCCGAACGTATGCGAGATAAACAGGGTGAAGATAGAGGGCGAAAGCGGCATGCTCCATTACGGCGGCCGGTGTGAAAAGTACGACATAAGACGGAAAAACCAGCAGCCGGCCAGTGAAGAAAAAGGGAAAGGGAAAGAAAAACAAAAAGATCTTTTTGCGCTGAGGGAAGCTCTTCTCAGGGCGCCTCATGAGGCCCGCACCCCTGTACCCGGACGGCCATCGGTTGGGTTGCCGTACATCTTTTATTTCGAGGACCAGCTTCCGTTCTGGAGCACTCTTCTGTGGGAGTGCGGCCTGAATGTGGAGGTCTCGCCCAGGACGGACCGCGAGGTCATAAACCTGGGGCTTGAGAGCGTCCTGTCTGATGGGTGCTTTCCCGTTAAGGTGGCGCACGGGCATGTGAGATACCTTCTGGAAAAGAGGTCTCTGGACGCCGTATTTCTGCCCAGTTTTATAAACCTGAACCCGCCCGGCTCAGAGTTCTGCAACGGCCAGGCATGTCCCGAGACCCAGACGATACCGTATGTTGCTTCCGTGGCCCTGCCGGGGCTCAAGCAAAAAATGATCAGCCCCCCGGTCGATCTAAGCAGGGGTGGAGCATATCTTTTAAGATCCCTCAGGGAGACCGTAGGGAAGCGCTTTGGCATAAAGGCCGGCGTCATCAAAAAGGCGGTCTTAAGGGCGCAGGAGGCGCAGCAGGGCTTCGAAAAAGCCATCCTGCAACGCGGGAAAGAGGTGCTTTCAGGATTAAAGGACAAGACGGTCGTCATTATGGGCAGAAGTTACAACGCCTTTGACAGGGGCGTGAACCTGGAGATACCGGAGAAGCTTGCCACGCTTGGGGTTGCCTCCATTCCTATGGATTTTCTGCCCCTCGACGCGGTAAGCATTTCCCAGGACTGGCCCCAGGTGTATTGGAGGAGCGGGCAGAGAATACTTAAGGCCGCAAGATACATAAGGGAAAATCCGCTTCTTTTCCCCGTATTCCTGGGAAATTTTTCCTGCGGACCGGATTCCTTCGTTTTGAAGTATTTAAAGAGCGAGTTCGAAGGGGGGAAAACGCAAAAGCAAAAACAAAAGCCCTATCTGCATATAGAGATAGATGAGCACAGCGCAGATGCCGGAGCGGTGACGCGCCTGGAGGCCTATCTTGACAGCGTGGAGGGTTTCCTGTGGGAAAAGAAAGAGGGGAAAAATAAAAAACGGGAAAGATCCGTGGAAGAGGTTCGTCCGCAGGTGTTTCTAAAGGGGCAGGCCCCGAAAACACGCATATCCGCGAAAAACGGCAAAGGCAATAAAAACAAGACGGTTTACATCCCCCGTATGTCGGACCATGCCTTCGCCTTGAGCGCCGCCCTGGAGCGGTGCGGTGCGCAATCGGAGGTTCTCCCGGCCCCGGACGGCAGGACATTGGAGCTTGGGGCAAAGTTCGTCTCCGGCAAGGAATGCTACCCGTACATGGTCACTACCGGGGACATGCTGAAAAAAGTCTACAGCCCGGATTTCAGGCCGGAGGGGTCGGCCTTCTTCATGCCATCGGGGACCGGTCCGTGCCGGTTCGGGCAGTATAATGTATTTCATAAACAGGTGCTGGACAGCATCGGTCTCCCGGAGGTCCCCATCTTTGCACCCAATCAGGACGCCGGTTTTTATCGTGACCTGGGCATTATGGGCAGGGATTTTGCGCTTACCGCCTGGAAAGGCATAGTTGCCATAGAGCTGCTTATCAAGTGCCTGCATGAAAGCCGTCCTTACGAGGCAAGAGAGGGGGCGGCCCAGGAGCTTTATGAACATTATCTATTGCTTATAAGCGACGTCATAAAGGGGAAACGCAAGGCCGCAAACGGCAAACGTGATACTGGAAAAGGGAAAAAAGGGAAGCCTGGAGGGCTTGAAGATGTGCTCATCCGGATGAAGAAAGATTTTGAAGGGATAAGGAACGGGCATGGGGGAAAAGAAAAACAAAAACCCCTTATAGGCATCGTTGGGGAGATATTCGTCCGCTCGAACCGGTTTTCTAACGAGGACCTTGTAAAGAAGATAGAAGCCCTGGGAGGCGAGGTCTGGCTGGCCCCCGTTGCGGAGTGGATCTATTATGTGAACCTGATGGGACTGCGCAAGGCCCGGTTGAGGAAAAACCATTCCGCCTTTTTTGAGATATCGATTCAGCGTTTTTTCCAGAAAAGGGTGGAGAAGCGCTTCAATAAACATTTCAAGGGATCTCTCAAGAGCATTGAAGAGCCCGAAACACGGGAGATCATGGAAAAGGCGGCCCCGTATGTGCATGACTCCTTCGAGGGGGAAACCATTTTGAGCATCGGCAAGGCGGTGGACCTGGCCGGCAAGGGGGTGGCCGGTATTGTAAACGCTATGCCCTTCGGGTGCATGCCCGGCACCATAGTCACCGCTCTTATGAGGGGTGTAAGCAGGGACTACGGGGTGCCCGCCATTAACATGCCGTATGACGGCTCGGAGTCTGCCACCACCACGATACAGCTTGAGGCCTTCATGGACCAGGCAAAGGCAAGGGTTGAATAAAAAAATTGGCTTTTTCTTTTTCTTTTCAGGTATTTTTGTTTATGGGGCGGATGGCATTCGCTCCGCTCTAAAAGTGCCGTCTCACCTGTTTTGCCAGCATAACCGTGAATACCGCGCGTTGATCTCCTGATTACCGCTGCGTTATGTGACGCGCCCGCGCCACCCGCTGCGCTCATACCATCCGCCCCGTTTTGCGTTTCCCTGTTTTTTTCACTTCGTTTCGTGGGGCATGGGGACCCCAAGGGGGCTGAAGCCCCCGTTAAAGAAAAGCCCCATACATTAATGGGCGGGTGATGGGTGGTAGGGTGGGTTTGAAACTTTCCTCATGGAAAGGTATAATTTAGGCTGTCAACAGGGGCGGGACCCCGCCCGGAAGGGAAAAATTTTTCAGTAAGGAGGTGATGAAGTGGGTAGTGTTGTCAAATGGCGCAAGAAGAAGATGTCCAAGCATAAACATGGCAAACTCAGGAAAAAGATGAAATTCTCCAAGCGGGGCAAGTGATTCAGCGGTGGCCCCACCGTGTCCCGGCCACATGCCGGGCGGGCGAATGCAATCAATAAAAAACTTCCTTACATTAAGATCCCAGGCGGCTTTTGCCGCTGCGGGTCTTGAACAATAAGGGGCGCCATGAAAGAAGAGATAGTCGTCAGGGAGGCCCTAGGGCTTCTGCAAAAAGAGATCGCGACACTCACGGAGAAGCTTTCTGTCTGTGAAAAGGCCCTCCGGAACATGGAAGACATGGAAAGCGAGCTTAAGGCCATAAAACTCTTTCTGGGAAGGCGCTATCCTGAATTCAGGACAGAGTACCCGGAGATCATCGAAAAAGTCCGCTCCTGAAAAAGCATAAAAATAAAAATTCCAGATCAAAGAAAAAGAAAATCCGGTGCCGCCTGGAGCGGCATCGGCAACCGGACGCACCTTTTTTCTGGAACCTAGCGGAGGCGCGGCAGCGTTGCGCCTGAGGACGGTTTCCCCTTGATGACGCCGTATGCCGCAATTTCAGCCTCTTGCAGCCATAAGCGACTTTGAGATAGGTTCTAGTCGAAACGTGTAACCATGATGCCTATGAAGGGCATTGACCTGGCATAATCGCCAAAAGGGACCTCCGTTACGGCACCGCCTGTTTCCTTCGTGCCATGGGCATGGATCAGGTAAATGGTTCCATTCCGGTCGTCAAGTATCCCCATATGACCTATCACTTCGCCCACGACCCTTCTAGATGGGTCTTTTATGAAAAAGACGATATCGCCGCTTTTAAAGAGTTTTTGCTTTTTTTGTTTTTTTTGCAGAGCCAGGCAGACTCCATTTTTAGGCAGTATCTGCACGGAGGGCACACCTTTGCGGATAAAACGGGGAGACGTGGGCACCGCTTCCGTATCTCCCAGGGTTGCGGTTACGTTTTTCCCCCACTTGCCGGACAGGATCATGTCCAGCCCGTACTGGTAGCGGTCCTCGTAATTAAGGACCTTTCCATCGGGGGCAAGTTTCCCAACGGTTTTAAATCTCATGAGAAGGGCCAGCTTTTCAGCGCCTTCCGGAGTGCCTGCCAGGGCCAGCTCCACGGACCGGAAGACGTGGTACATGCAATCCACCTGGCCGTCGGCCACGATGGCTTTTCTGGTCACATATGCTCCCTTTGGGTCCTGGTCATAAGGCGTGCCAATGAACTGCCTGGCAAACCAGGCTATCCTTTCCCCTGTATCCATGTCCCTGGCATTGGCCCGCGCGTAAAGGTCCGCAACGCTCCGCCCCCCTGTAAACCCGCGGGCGCGATATACCGGGAACACGGAAAGGACAATGACGAAAAAGAAGAAAGCCATCCGCCTCAAAACAGGCAAAAAAGGAAAAGACCTCATTTGCTATTATAACCATACAATGCGTATTTGAAAATCCTCACTCTCATAGTAGTATTTTTATTAAAGGGGGTGAACGATAGTGCCGGAGAACTCAGACAATACGGTAGGTATGGATCCGCCCGGAGGCCGTTTTGATTTCAGGGAATGCAGGAAGATCATTATGGCCACCGGCAAAAAGGCAAGGAATCTTGCCGAGCTGGCTGAACTTATCGGCCAGGTAAGCGCCAACTCGATATATCATCATACCTACGAATATTTTTTTTCGGGACACATAGTCGAATACACTAACGATTTTGCCCAGTGGGTAGGGGGGACGCTGGAGGCGAGGGTCCTTTCAGAAAACCTCTCGAACATAGACCCCTTCAGGCATACCGCTTCACTGGAGAGCCTTAGAGAGGAACTGCTCGGGTCCATTTCACGGTATATGAAGAAATACGGGGACCCCGGCAGCGTTCTGCCGGGGGAAGAGTTCCACTTCGAGGAATCGGTTACGGTGGTTTTTCCCGCGGGCTTCAGGGCGCTTAACCTTGCAGAATTCCTTATGGCCATTCGCGCTGTTGACCAGCAGTCTATCTATTACCACTTCTATGAGGGCAGAAGCAGGGTTAAGGGCGGCATGGATGATTTTTCAAAATGGGTGGAGGACACATTAGGGAATAAGGAGCTGGCGCTTGACATAAGGAGCATCGACCCCTTCATGCACAGCATCGAGGGCATAAGGACCCATATTGCGACTTTCATAGAAAACGCCCTCAAAAAGGAGATAGAGGTAGGATAAGACATGTTGAGCCAATACCGCGGCATTGCCCCCAAGGGGCAGCTTGAGCTTTTAAAGATATTGGGCGGTAAACTCTCGGGCCGGAGCCTGCTGCACATAAACTCCACGAAGGCCGGCGGCGGCGTGGCGGAACTGCTCCACCGCATCCTGCCCATAATGACAGGGATGGGAATAGAAGCGCGGTGGGAAGTCATCGAAGGCGACAACCGCTTTTTCGATATCACAAAAAAGATACATAACGCGCTCCAGGGCAACCCGGAGAAATTCACTGGGGAGATGTGGGCTTACCATTTCGAGGTCAACAAGCGGAACGCCCGGAACATAGACCTGGATGCTGAGTTCGTGTTCATTCATGATCCCCAGCCGGCGCCGCTCATAAAGTTCAAAAAAAACGGAAACGGGCATTGGATATGGCGGTGCCATATAGATATGTCGTCGCCGCAGCAAGATGTGTCCGGCCGGATAATGGACTACGCCAGCGGATACGAGGCGGCCATATTCTCCGTTGCAAAATTTGCCATGCTGCTGCCGATCCCGGAGTTCATCGTGCTGCCCTCCATAGATCCCTTGAGCGACAAGAACAGGGAGCTTACGCCGGATGAGATTGGCGAAGTGGCCCGGAAATTCGATATACCCCCGGACAGGCCGATGGTCCTTCAGGTGTCCAGGTTTGACCGGTTCAAGGACCCGATCGGGGTAATAAAGGCCTACCGCATGGTGAAAAAGTACAATGACTGCATACTGGTGCTTGCAGGCAGTCCCGCAAAGGACGACCCGGAAGGGGAAGAGGTCCTGTCCGAGGTCCAGAATTTCGCGGAGGGGGACCCGGACATAAGGATACTCCTTTTGCCGCCTTTCAGCGACAAGGAGATAAACGCCCTTCAGCGGCTGGCCGCCATAGTTCTCCAGAAATCCCTGCGGGAAGGGTTCGGTCTTACCGTTTCTGAGGCTATGTGGAAGGGGAAGCCCGTCATCGGAGGGGCAGTAGGGGGCATTCCGCATCAGATCGTCCACGGGGTAAACGGTTTCCTAGTCTATTCGGAAGAAGGGGCCGCCTTCAGGATAAGACAGTTCCTGAACAACTCCGATATGCTTACCAGGATGGGAGAGGCCGCCCGTGAGTATGTCCGGAACAATTTCCTGATCACGAGACAGGTGGGAGATTACCTGTCCATATGCGTCGGGGTGGAGAACGCCGGCAAAGCGGTGATCGAGATCAGTTAATGATAAATAAAATTTTGTTTTTGGAAAAGCGGGCACTTTGGGAATAAAACGCGCAGTGAACGAACTGAATAACGGGCCAAATAACGGCCCAAATAACGGAATGCTGCGGAGGGCCGGCCGCCTCGCGCAGGGAGCGCACTGCTTCGGGAAAGGGGAAGGAGTCCTTTTCCGCCTTTGGGCGCCCCGCTGCAGGGAGGTTTCCGTCAGGACCATCCAGCCCGGTGGGGATTCTTCCCTGTTCCCCATGAGGGCGGTTCCCTCTGCCCAAACTGCCGGGGACGACGGTTTTTTTGAATTGTTCCTCCCGCAGGCTGAGGCCGGGACCAGGTACTTTTATCTGCTGGACGGCCGCCTTGAGAGGCCGGATCCCGCAGCCCGCTATCAGCCCGAGGGAGTGCATGGCCCATCCCAGGTAACAGACCCCCTTGGTTACAAGTGGGGCGATATGGATTGGAAAAGAAAAAGTCCGCCCCTTGGGCAATACATCATCTATGAGTTCCATACCGGAACGTTCACACGCGAGGGGACATTCCTTTCAGCCATGGAACGGATACCCTATCTGAAGGAGCTTGGGGTCACGGCGGTTGAGATCATGCCGGTTGCCCAGTTCCCCGGCGGAAGGAACTGGGGTTACGACGGGGCATATCCGTTTGCTCCCCAGAACTCATATGGCGGGCCGGACGGCCCGGATGGCCCGAATGGCCCGGATAGATTGAAACGCCTTGTGGATGCCCTGCACCAGGCGGGCATTGCCGCCATATTGGATGTCGTGTACAATCACTTCGGGCCAGAAGGCAGCTATTTTGCCGATTACGGCCCTTATTTCACGGAAAACTACAGGACCCCGTGGGGTGCGGCAATAAACTATGACGGGCCGTCGAGCGGCCCTGTGCGGGAATTTTTTATCGAAAACGCCCTTTATTGGGGAAGGGAATTCCATATGGACGCGCTAAGGCTGGATGCCGTCCATGGCATTTTCGATTCAAGCCCAAGACATATAATCGAGGAGATGAGGCTCAGGATGGATGAGTTTGCGGCTGCGGAGGGAAGGCCTTTTTACCTCTTCATTGAGTCTGACAGGAATGATACTCGTTTTATACGGCCTAAACTCCTTGGGGGCTACGGGGCGGATGCGCACTGGAACGAGGATTTTCATCATGCGCTTCACGTGGTTTTAACCGGGGAGCAAGACGGCTATTATATGGATTTCTCCGGCCCCGGCGACCTGGCGAGAGCTTGCGCCGAGGGGTTTGTCTATGCGGGACAGCATTCAAAGTACAGACGCAAAAAGCATGGCAGCCCTTCCAGGGACATCTCTCCGGACAAATTCGTGGCCTTTCTGCAGAACCACGACCAGGTAGGCAACAGGCGGCTTGGCGACAGGCTTGGAAGCGTTCTTACCCCGGACAAACTCATGCTCGGGGCGGCCATTGTCCTTCTTGGGCCATATATACCGCTTCTGTTCATGGGAGAGGAATATGGGGAAAAAGCGCCCTTCCTGTATTTTGTAAGCCACGGGGACAGGGAGCTTGTCCGGGCGGTGAGGGAAGGCAGAAAACGCGAGTTTTCTTCGTTTGGATGGGCCGGCGCGCTTTTTGAGCCCGACCCCCAGGCGGAGGAGACCTTCCTGGCCTCGAAAATAGATCCACAGCTGGCCAATGAAAAGCCCCACGCCGAAATACTGGATTTTTATAAAAATCTCATCGCCCTGCGCAAAGAAATTTTTCCCCCCGCGTTCAGCTTATCAGGGAGGGAAGGCATGTCGGTCAGTTTGCAAAACAGCGTCCTCGTCATTACAAGATGCTCCGGAGACGAAGGGGGCGATGATATCTTTGCAGCCTTCAATCTTGCCGGGCAAGAGGCCTCCGCGGCCTTACCTGCCTTGCCAGTCTTTCCCGCCCGGCCGGACGTTCCAGATGTAGGCGCGCGCTCCTGGTCCCCCCTGCTTGGCAGGGGGCCGGACAGCAACGGATTTGTGGACCTCGGGCCATATGAAACGGTCCTTTTACTTTTGAAAGGAAAAAAGGCCTCTCCCGGTGGATAACAGGTATATCGTAATCCATACCCATATGTATCAGCCGCCCAGGGAAAACCCCTGGCTGGAGGCGATTGAGATACAGGACAGCGCCCGTCCCTACCATGACTGGAATGAGCGCGTTGCGGCCGAATGTTACGCGGCAAACGCATATGCGAGGATTCTGGATGACAGGGGGAAGATAAGCCGCATTGTAAACAACTATAAAGATATCAGCTTCAACTTTGGCCCCACCCTGCTCAGCTGGATGGAGGAATTCTCAAAACCCGTCTATGAGGCGATAATCGAGGCCGACAGGCAGAGCCTTAAAAAACATTCCGGGCATGGCAACGCGATAGCCCAATGCTATAACCACATGATAATGCCGCTCGCCTCCAGGCGCGACAAGACCACGCAGGTGATCTGGGGCATAGAGGACTTCAGACGGCGCTTTTCTAGGGATCCCGAAGGAATGTGGCTTCCAGAGACCGCAGTGGATACGGAAACCCTGGAGATACTTGCCGGACAGGGCATCAAATTCACGATACTTGCCCCTGGGCAGGCCCACCTGGTCAGGGCACCGGGGAGCGATGAATGGCTCCACGTTGATGAGAACTCGGTGGACACAAAACTGCCCTACTTCATAAAGCTGCCCTCAGGGGCCCGCATAGCGGTATTTTTTTATAACGGGCCGGCCTCAAGGGGCGTGGCTTTCGAAGGTCTTTTGAAAAGTGGCGTCCTGCTGGCTGAAAGACTGGCGCAGATATTTTCCGGGGAAGACCGGCCACAGCTGGCCCATATCGCCACAGACGGGGAGTCCTATGGGCACCATAGCCGGTTTGGCGACATGGCGCTTGCCTACTGCATCCACCACATAAAGAAAAACAACCTGGCGAAGGTGGCCAATTACGGGGAGTTCCTGGAGAAATACCCGCCTCAATGGGAGGCACGGATAAAAGAGAACACCTCGTGGAGCTGTTTTCACGGGGTGGAGAGATGGCGCTCCGATTGCGGCTGTTCCACCGGCGGCAACCCCGGTTGGAACCAGAAGTGGAGGGCCCCGCTCAGGAAGGCCCTGGACTGGCTTTCCGGACAACTGGCGGAGGTTTTCGAAAAACGGGCCCGGGTTTTTTTCAAAGACCCATGGCAGGCACGGGACGGATATATAGAAGTGGTCCTGGACCGCTCGGAAGGGAAGATCTCCGCGTTCATGGACAGACATGCCGTAAAAAGACCGGAGGGCCCGATTTCGGGAGTTTCAGGTTTTTGCCGGGTGGAAGCCCTGAAACTCCTGGAGATGCAAAGGCACGCAATGCTTATGTTCACAAGCTGCGGCTGGTTTTTCGATGACATATCGGGGATCGAAGCGCTCCAGGTGCTCCAGTATGCGTGCAGGGCCGCACAGCTTTGCAGGGAGCTCAAGGGAGATGACCTCGAAGGGCATTTCCTCCAGATACTTTCAAAGGCGCAAAGCAACATTAAGGAGGCAGGTGACGGGGCCGCCATATACAATGGCCAGGTCAAGGTAAAAGTCATCGATCTGGGCAAGGTTGCCGTTCACTATGCCATAAGCTCCCTGTTTGAAGACTATGCCAGGCAGCAAAGCCTTTACTGTTATGACGTGACAAGGCTTGATTACGAGGTTTTACTTCCTTTTTCAGAGCCCGGTACCGAAGATGATACGCAGGGCAGGATAGCGGTGGGGAGGATAAATGTACGCTCACGGATAACAGGGGAAGACGGCGCGGAGCACGGCAGGAGCGGGATCTGGCAGTTCGCGGTCCTCAAAAAAGACGGGCATGATATAACCTGCGGGCTTTCCGGAGACGGCTCCGAACCTGGGTATGAGTCATTCAAAACGACCATAAAAGAAAAGAATGGAAAAATTTTTCAGACGGAGGGCGGGCCGGAAGCCTCCAGCTCCGTGGGCGGATTCACCCGCGGGGTATATTCGATACGGGACCTCTTTCTGGACGAGCAGAGGAAGGTCCTTGAAGCCGCGGTCCGGGAGACCCTGGAAGAATCCATGGTCCATTTTGCGCAGATCTATGAGAGGGACCGTTTTCTGATGGGACTCCTGAAGGATTTCAAAGCGCCCATACCAAGGCCGTTCCTGGCGGCATCCGAATTGTCCCTGGCCCCGGAGATAGAAAAGGCGCTCAGGGAAGAGCCGGTAAATATCGAAAAAGCCGCCGCGCTTCGCGATGAGCTTGCCGGTTGGGGGCTGGAGCCCGGCCGGGAGCTTGAACCGGTTTTAAAAGAAAGGTTCATGTCCCTGTTTGCTTCCCTCAGGGAGGGAAAGGGGGCAGGCGATCTAAAGGGATTGAGGGCCCTTGTCAAATTTGCCGCCACACTGCCCTTCGATATAAATCTGTGGGCGGAGCAAAACGCATATTGGGAGCTTGGGCATCTCTTTTATAAAAAAATGACCGGCCCCGAAAAGGGAGAAAACGGGAAAAAATGGGGCGAAGAGTTCAGGGGGCTTGGAGAGGACCTTTTCTTCAATGCCAATGAGGCGCTCCTCAGGTTTTAAAGGTAAAAAGATCAGGATCGAAAAATTCATTCGATCCGGGCACGGCAAGGGGAATTTTTGATTCAATTTAAAATGTCCAGCGATGAAACGGCGGGAGAGGGTTTCACCGGTAAAAATCCTGCAGGTGATCTCACCAGTGAAAATTCTGCGGAGAGGGAGGCCGGGCAGACGGAAAAAACAAAAACGAAAACACTCCGGGTGCCTGTGAGCACCTACAGGCTGCAGTTCAACCGCCTGCTGCCGTTCAGCCGGGCGCGCAATATAATTCCTTATCTGCACGAACTGGGAATAACCGATATCTATTCTTCCCCCAATTTTAGGTCCGCGCCGGGAAGCCTTCATGGCTATGACCTTATCCGGTATGACCAGCTGAACCCGGAGGTCGGGACGCTGGAGGAATACGGGCTGTTCACGGAGGAGCTTTCGCGGTACGGGATGGGCCAGGTTCAGGATATCGTGCCCAATCACATGTGCATCCTTGGGGACAACCCGTGGTGGCAGAGCGTTCTGGAAAACGGGCGCAGTTCCCATTACGCCTCCTTTTTTGACATTGACTGGTTCGCCCCCTTGGAGACCCTTAAGGACAAGGTGCTTCTTCCCATCCTGGGAGAGCAGTACGGCAAGGCGCTCGAAATGGGGGAGATCAAGCTCAGTTTCAGGGAAGGCGGATTTTTCCTGGCCTGTTACGAAAACCTCCTGCCTGTGGAGCCGGGCTCTTACGAGCTCATATTAAGGCACAGGCTGGGGGAGCTCGAAAGGGAGATAGGCGGGAGCGAGCATTACGAGGAACTGATGAGCGTGATAACGTCTCTTGGGCATCTGCCGGGGACCCAGGAGAGGGACCTTGAGAAAAAAAGGGAGAGGAACAGGGAAAAAGAGGTAATAAAACGCAGGCTTTTGGCGCTATATGAGGCTTCAGCCGAAGTGCGGTTTTTTGTAGAGGGCAATGTAAGGATATTTAACGGCGTCAAGGGCGACCCAAGAAGTTTCGATCTGCTGGACGGGCTCATCTCCAGGCAGCCATACAGGTTGTCTTTCTGGGTTGTGGCCACCGATGAGATAAACTACCGCAGGTTCTTTGACATAAACCAGTTGGCCGCCATCAGGCCGGAGCTGCCCGACGTATTTGATGAAAGCCACCGGCTCATATTCGAGTTCATAAAACAGGGCAGGATCACCGGGCTGCGGGTGGACCACCTGGACGGCCTTTATAACCCTGCCGAATACCTGAGGGACCTTCAGCAAGACGCCGTTCTTGCCATGCTGCCGCAGGAGGAGGCACAAGACAGGAAGCCGGCTCTGAAAACGGAGCTCCTCCAGAAACCGCCGGCCGTCCCTTTCTACATAGTGGGCGAGAAGATACTTATGAAGGGGGAACGGATACCCGAGGACTGGCCTATATGCGGGACCACGGGATACGATTTCATGAACTCCCTGAACGGCATTTTCATAAAGCAGGAGAGCTCCCGGCGTATGGATGAGACATACTTCCGGTTCATAGGGGAGAAGATCAATTTCCCAGACCTTGCCTATCGCGCGAAAAGGCAGATAATGGAATCCTCCATGTCGGGCGAGATAAACGTGCTTGGCCACCGGCTGTACATGCTTGCGCAAAAATCGCGGTTGACGAGGGATTTCACCCTGCTTAGCCTGACCAGGGCGCTTTCAGAGGTCATGGCCTGTTTCCAGGTCTACCGGACCTACATAAGCTCCTCCGGCGCGGGCGAAAGGGACCGCCGGTACATGGAGCAGGCCGTCAAGAAGGCGCAGAGGATGAACACGTCCATAAGCGCCCAGACATTCGAGTTCATAAAACAGGTGCTTATCCTTGAATACAGCGCGGAGCTGCCGGCCGATGACAAGGCGGAATGGTTCGATTTCGTGATGAAGCTCCAGCAGCAGACGGGGCCGATCATGGCCAAGGGGCTTGAGGACACCGCCTTCTACATATTTAATAGGCTTCTTTCGCTGAACGAGGTGGGCGGCTCTCCGGACCGCTTCGGCCTTTCCATGGAAACCTTCCACGGGCAGAACATCGAGAGGAACAAATACTGGCCCTTCTCCATGACAGCCACTTCCACCCACGATACGAAAAGGAGCGAGGACGTCCGGGCCAGGCTTAATGTGCTTACCGAGATGCCCGGGGCCTGGCGCGAGGCCCTGATGAAATGGAAGCGGACCAACAAGAGGAAAAAACCCGTCCTGGACAGACCGGTGCCAAGCCCGAACGAGGAGTATCACCTGTACCAGGTGCTGCTTGGGATATGGCCCCTGCAAGGTCTTTTTAATGGCGGGGAGCAGGAGAGAAAACAAAAGCAAAAGCAAAAATCTTTTATGGAGAGGATAAAGCAGTACATGATCAAGGCCGCAAGGGAAGCCAAGGTCAACACTAGCTGGATAAACCCGGACAAGGAATATGAGGAAGCCCTGTTGTCCTTTATAGACCGGATACTGGCGCCCATGGATAAAAACAAAAACCCTTTCCTGAGGGATTTTTCACCGTTTGCGGATATGGTCTCCCGCTACGGGCTGCTCAATTCGCTTTCGCAAACGCTCCTTAAGGCCGCAAGCCCCGGCATCCCTGATTTCTACCAGGGAACGGAGCTATGGACGTTTTCCCTTGTGGACCCCGACAACCGCGGGGATGTAGACTATGATGCCAGGATGCGTCTGCTTGATGAGCTTAAGTCCATGGAGGTCTCCATGGGAAAGTCCCGGCTCTGCGGGGAATTGCTTGAGCGTCTGGATGACCCCAGGATAAAGCTCTATGTAACATGGAAGGCGCTTCATTTCAGAAAAACGTTCAGGGAAATATTTGTTGGAGGGGACTACGTTTCTTTAGGGACGGAAGGGGTTAAAAAAGAGAACCTGTGCACTTTTTTAAGGAAAAAAGGCGCTGAAACAGCGCTTGTATGCGCCCCCAGGTTCTTTGCCGGACTTTTGCCCCCCAGAGATGTCTCCGCCGGGAAGGCAGTTCCGGTTGGGGAAGCTGTCTGGAAGGACACCTGCGTTGAGTTGCCGGGGCCCGGACGGTTCAAGGACGTCTTTACGGACCGGACCGTGGAGACCCGGGAAGAAGGCGGCAGGTACCTGCTTCGGGCAGGGGAGCTTTTAAGCGGGTTCCCTTTATTTTTGGCTGAGCAGTTTTCCTGATAACGGCTGAACGAAAAAGGAGAAGATCTTTTTGGACGGGCAGCTTATAAATGAGCTTGCGGAGAACATGGGCATACTGCCCGATTTTTATGACATCTGGGGCAACCGGCACGATATAACCATTGAGACAAAAAAAGGCGTTCTCAAGGCCATGGGCCTTCCCGTGGAAGATGAGGGCGCCCTGAGGGGGATATTGGAGAAAAGGCTTGAGCCGCCGGTGCTGGAGCCCTCGTTTGTGTCGGTCAAGAGTTCGGCCTTCAAGGTTTATGTCTGCCTTTCCTCTTGCCTGGTCCGGATACCTATCCGCATTTCGCTTGAGGATGAGAAAAAGGACGTGCGGAAATGGTCCGTCAGGGAAGACCCTGAAGAGGTCTTGGAGTTCAGGGGCCGCAAATACGGGAAATATCCGGTGGAAATCCCTCCGCTCCCGCAGGGTTATTACACGCTTTTCATCCATGCCCCCGGCGGGACGAGGGCCAGCACCCGGCTTATAATCACCCCGCGGACATGCTATCTGCCAGAAGAAGAGATGCCCCAAAATGAGCTTCCCAAAAATGAGATGAGGTCCTGGGGCCTTAACATGGCCCTGCACGAGGTGCGCTCGGCAAACAACTGGGGGATAGGGGATTTCAGGGACCTGGGCGCCATAATGGACATGGTTGCCGGCCTGGGAGGAGATTTTGCCGGCATACTTCCGCTGCATCAGATCCCTCTGCCTGAAAGCATAAGCCCTTATTGGCCCTTAAGCAGGCTTTACCGCAATTTCATCTTCCTTGATCTGGAGGGTGTTCCGGAATTTGACGCGGCAGGCCGGAACGGCCTTCAAAAAGAGATAGACGCTCTTATTGGGTCCAGACATGTGGATTATGGCGGAGTGTATACCCTTAAGCTGCGGGTTATCCGGGAGATGTTCGCCCGTTTTTACAAGCGGCATTATCCCGCCCGCACGGAAAGGGGGCAGGCCCTTGCGGCATTCATGGAAAAAGAGGGCAGCGCTCTTTTGGATTATGCCACTTTCATGGCCTTAAGCGAGGTCCATGGGATGAACTGGAAGGATTGGCCCCAGGATTTTAAAGACCCTCGCGGCAGCCTGGTGAGCGAGTTCAGACGGCAGAATATTGAACAGGTGCTTTTTCATGTGTATGTTCAATGGCTGATAGACGGCCAGCTTGAAAACCTGGCCAAGCGGGCCGCCCGGCTGGGTATGCGCTCCGGCCTTTACCTGGACCAGGCCATAGGCACGGCTTCGGGCGGCGCCGATGACTGGATATTCAGGGATTGTTTCGCCTCAGTCGCCAGTGCGGGCGCGCCGCCCGATGAATTCAATCTTAAAGGCCAGAACTGGGGGTTTCCACCAATGGCCCCGCAAAAAATGCGGGAGTCCGGCTTTGAGGCCTTCATACGGACCGCCAGCAAGAACATGGAGCACGCCGGGATGCTGAGGATCGACCATGCGCTTGGGCTTTTCCGCCTTTTCTGGATCCCCCAAGGGATGGAGCCGTGGCAGGGGGCCTATGTAAAATACCCGGCGGAAGAGCTGATGGGAATACTGGCCATAGAGAGCAGGCGGCACAAGACGGTCCTGGTCGCTGAAGACCTGGGCACGGTAGACCCGCAGATGAGGGAGGCCCTGATGGCAAGGAACATGCTTTCCTACAGGCTGCTTATCTATGAGAGGCTCTATCCTTCCCCTGACCTGGTTCCCCCCAGCCTTTATCCCAGGCATGCCTTCTGCGCAGTAAGCACCCATGACCTGCCGACCCTTTACGGCTGGTGGGCGGGGCATGACATGGAGGTGAAACGTTCCCTCTCCCTGTATCCCTCCGAAGATTCCTACAGGGCGGACATTGCCGCAAGGGGAAGGGACAAGGGGATAATCCTTTCCGCCTTGAAAAAGGAAGGTCTTATACCCGATAATTATGAGATGCCCGCAGATATGAACGAGGAACTTATGCTTGCCATTTACAGACATCTTGGAAGGACCCCATGTCTGTACGTTTCGGCAAGCATCGAGGACGTATTCAAGTCCTCAGAACAGCCCAACCTGCCTGGAAGCCGTGACAGCTATCCCAACTGGAAGATAAAGGCCCCCCTGCCCATGGAAGCCCTGTCCGGCCTGGCGGCATCTTTTGCGGGGGTGTTCAAGCAGGAAGGCAGAGGGCGTTGATACCCTATCCCCGCATCAGTCCAACGATCGTAAAGGTGGGCCCGTTTGCCATAAGGTGGTATGGGCTCATGTATATCATGGGATTCATTACATCCTGGTTCCTTTTTAATTACCAGGCCAGGAAAAAGAAGATCAAGGGCCTTACGCCGCAGGTGGTGGAGAGCTTCTATTTCTGGATCATCGTTGCGCTTGTGCTGGGGGCGAGGCTTGGATATGTGCTGTTTTACAACCTTGGCTATTACCTGCAAAACCCCTTAAGGATCTTTGCCGTCTGGCAGGGAGGGATGTCCTTTCACGGCGGGCTGATCGGGCTTGTGATCGCGGGCGTCCTTTTTTGCAGGAAGCACAAGCTGGATTTCTGGAGGGTGTCCGACATGCTGGTGGCTACTGTCCCTCCGGGCCTCGGGTTCGGGAGGTTAGGCAATTTCATAAACGGCGAGCTTTTCGGGCGGCCTTCAAATGTGCCCTGGGCAATGGTCTTTCCGCAGGGTGGAGACATTCCCCGCCATCCCTCCGAACTGTACGAGTTTTTTTGCGAAGGGGTAGTGCTTTTCATTATTCTCTGGATATTGAAAGACAGGGTCAAAAGAAGCGGGATGCTCCTGGCCGCGTTTCTGATACTTTACGGGATAATCCGCTTCACCCTTGAGTTTTTCAGGCAGCCCGACCCGCAGCTTGGCTTTGTGGCAGGCCCCTTCACAATGGGTCAGATACTCAGCTCAGCAATGGTGCTGGCAGGCGTCGCGCTGGCCCTCTGGCGGCGTAAAGGCGCCAAATCAATTTAATCCCGGCGCAAGGCCGCCAAAACGGAATAATCCAACCGGTAAGGCCGCCAGACCATCATAACCTTGCCGCAAAAACAAAAAAACAAAAATCCTCATAATCCTTTCATTTTATCTTCTAATTTTCTTCAAATTCCGGATCTATACTAAACTCATAAAACAAGGAAAAACATTCCCCCTCTCTCCAAAAGACAAAGGGCCTTTCAAAAAGGCCCTTTGTCTTTTTTAAAAGATCCAGGGGAATCTCAAAACAAAAAGCCCCTGCATGTCCGGGAATAAAAAATCCTCATAATCCTTTCAAGTTATTCAAATAATTTCCACATATTTGGCGGGTATATTAAAGGCAGAATAGAAAACAACCTATTCCTCCTGAGATTCTGGGCCGGATGTTTCACATCCGGCCCCTTTTTTTTGCCTTTTTACCGCTTTTTTGCCGCCCGTTTGTCTGAAAGAGCGCAGGGGATCAATCCACACAATCTATTCATTCTCTCTTCAATTTTCCTTCATAGTGTTTGGGTAAATTGAGAGCAGGAAAAGCGAATTTGCCTTTTTTGTTTTTTTGCTTTTTTGCTTTTTTCCTCCCAAACTCGGGCCAGGGCCCCGGATCGAAAAGGGGCCCGGCCTTTTTATTTTGTTTTTTTCTTTAGACGCTGATGCTGGAGGCGAGCTTTGCGGTAAGATCTCCCACTTCTTTTGTGCCCATACCCATTTTGCCTGCGGCAAGGCTCTTTATATGTTTCCCGGTGACTTCCATCACGGCCGCCTCTACCGCCCTTGCGGCATCCGCCTGGCCAAGGTGCTCAAGCATCATCCCACCCGCGCTTATGGCGGCTAGCGGATTTATTACGTTCTGGCCCTTGTACTTGGGAGCCGAACCTCCGATGGGCTCGAACATGGAGACCCCAGCCGGGTTTATATTTCCGCCCGCCGCGATGCCCATGCCGCCCTGGATCATCGCGCCAAGATCCGTTATGATGTCCCCGAACATGTTGTCCGTGACCACCACATCAAACCATTCCGGGTTTTTGACAAACCACATGGTTATGGCGTCCACATGGGCATAGTCTGTCTTTACATCCGGGTATTCCGGTGCGATCTCCTTGAATGTCCTTTCCCAGAGGTCAAATGCAAAGGTGAGCACATTTGTTTTACCGCAGAGGGTCAGGTTTTTTCGCTTGTTCCTTTTCTGTGTATATTCGAAGGCGTACCTCAGGCATCTCTCGACGCCTTTCCTGGTGTTTATGGACTCCTGGATGGCCACTTCGTCCGGCGTCCCTTTCTTAAGCGTGCCGCCGGCCCCCGCGTAAAGCCCCTCGGAGTTTTCCCTTACCACCACCAGGTCTATGTCATCCGGGCCCTTGCCCTTAAGCGGGCAGTCCACTCCGGGATAGAGTTTTATGGGGCGCAGGTTGATGTATTGGTCCAACTTGAACCGGAGCTCAAGGAGGATGCCTTTTTCAAGGATGCCGGGCTTTACGTCCGGGTGCCCTATGGCCCCAAGATATATGGCATCGAAAAGTCTCAGCTCATCCAGGGCGCTTGCGGGCAGGATCTCCCCTGTTCTTAGGTAGCGGTCTCCGCCAAAATCGAAGCCGGTGTACTCCAGGTTGAAGCCGAAACGCCCCGCCACGGTGTTTAATACCTTTATTCCTTCTGCTATTACCTCCGGACCCGTTCCGTCACCGGGTATCACGGCAATTTTGTAAGATTTCATCTCAAAAAAATCTCCTTCCGTGGGATAAATAAAAATAAAAAAACAAAAAGCCTATTTGCGGGCTGCCAGTTTCTTCTTTGTCCATTCCACGAGCCCGCCCGCGCTTACAAGCTCCCGCATGAAAGGCGGGATGGGGCTTGCGCTGTAGGTCTTGCCGCCTGCGCGGATGGTGCCGGCGTCCGTATCTATCTCTACAACATCTCCCTGCCGGACATTTTCGAACAGCTCAGGGCATTCGAATATGGGCAGCCCTATGTTGAATGAATTCCTGAAGAATATGCGGGCGAAGCTCTTTGCCACTACGGTGCTTACGCCGGCGGCCTTGATGGCCAGCGGGGCATGCTCCCTGGATGAGCCGCAGCCAAAGTTCTTTCCTGCCACGATGATGTCCCCCGGGTTTACCTTGCCGGGGAAATCCTTGTCGGCGTCCTCCATTACATGCTTCGCAAGTTCAGCCGGATCGGAGGTGTTCAGATACCTTGCCGGTATTATCGCGTCCGTGTCCACATCGTCACCGAATTTCCAGACCTTTCCTTTTATGACCATTTTCCGAGAGACCTCCACTAAAAATAGGGAATGAAAGAAAATTGTATAACAGACGCGGGAATTGAAGCAATAGCGATGTGAAGTTTTGATTTTTTGCATAAGGAGGGGAAGCCCCAAAGAAAATAAAAAAATTATCCTTAAATGGTTTTTTCTTTTCCCTTTTCCTTCGGGCTTCCCCTGTGTCTCTTATGCCGTTTCCACCTTTACGGCCACGGTGGGCGCCTCCCCGTTTCTTGAGGGCTGGGTGAGCAGGTTCACCCTGGCATGGGCGAAATGCGCCGTCGTAAAGACCATTCCCTGAGGGACCTCCTCCGTAACCCTGGCCTTAAGGTAAATGGTTTCCCCGTTCCTGCCGCTCACCTTCACGTAGCTCTCGTTGTACACACCGCGGGCTTCAGCGTCCGCGGGGTTTATCTGCAGGTATGCGTCAGGCGCGGCGGAATCCAGGTTGTTGGATATGGTGGTAAGGCTCCCTGAATGCTGCATGAGGTTTCCGGTGGCCAAAAGAAGCGGATGGCCGCCATCGGCAGACTCCCTCATTTCCTGCTCCACGGGTACCATGGCCAGACGCACCGGTTCCTGGTTTTGCATGATGTTCATAAGGGCGCTTGCCGAAAGTTGGGAGAAGCTCCTGGCGTCCATGTCCGCATGCATGAGCCTTCCCAGGTTCCTTAATATCTTCCAGTCAGGGAGGGCTAGCCCGGTTTCGGGCAGGCATTTAACGACCTTTTGCGGCTTGCCCATCATGCCCACGAAGGTGCCTTCCTTTTCCCCCCAGCTGGAGGCGGGGAGCACCACATGAGCCAGCTTTGCCGTGGCGGTCAGCATTATATCCTGGACGACAAGCAGTTCCAGCCTGCCAAGCGTGTCCGTGACCCTGGCGGTGTCCGGGAAGGTGACCATCGGATTTTCACCCATTATGAACAGGGCTTTCATCTGGCCGCCGTAGAGCATCTGCCCGGCGTCAAGGCCTATCTCACCGTCAAGGCCCGTCTCCCCGCCTTCGGTCTCCCGCTGTGTTCCCCCTTCAAGCGCCATCTGTGTTCCCATCGTATTTGCGAACTCCGGTGGAAGGCCCAGGGCCTCCGGTCCCCTGCCAAGCAGGATAGCAAGGTCCATAAGGGCAAGCGCGGTGCCTTCGCCCTTCGTGTTCTCCGAGCTTCCGAAACAGGCCAGCAGCATCGGGTTTTTGGCGGAGGCAAGCTCGCCCGCCGCCTGTCCTATGGCCTCTTCGGGCACGCCAGTCAACCTGGCTGCCATCGGCATGGTGTATTTCTTCAGGTGCTCCCTGAGCTCATTAAAGCCCTTTACGGACTCCGCCTTTTTGTCGTAGAGGTCCCCTTCTATAAGCGCGCTCATGATGCCGTTTACAAGCGCCACGCCGGTTGCGGGCCTTATCCTGAGCCACTGGGAGCTCCACCTTGAAAGTTTTGTCTCCCTCGGGTCGGCCGTTATGAGAGTGGCATTAAAATCCCTGCGGGCCGCAAGGATCTTCAGGCCGTATACCGGATGCGTGGATGTGAGGTCGGACTCCAGAACGAAAAGGACGTCTGCCTTAAGGGGCGCTTCCAGATCGAGGGCCAGCCTGTCAATGCCAAAGGTCTTTTTAAGCGCTTCCACCTGCTTGGAATAACCGAGCCTGGTCCGTGAGTCTACATTTTTGGAGCCCACAGCCAGGTGCATGAACTTTTTGAGCATGTAATTATCTTCGACCGAGCAACGCTCCGAGCCCAATGCCCCTATGGTCCGGGGGCCATGGGCCTCTTTTATTTCCGTAAGTCTTTTGGCCACGAAATCAAGCGCTTCCTGCCAGCTGGCGGGCTCAAGTTTGCCTTCTTTACGTATGAGAGGAGTTGAAAGCCTTTGCTGCGATTCTATGAAGTCGAATCCGAACCGCCCCCTCGGGCAGAGGTCTCCTTTGCTTACGCCGACGCCGTCCTTGCCCCTGGCGCGTATGATGCGGCCGTCCCTTAAACTGAGGACGGAAGTGCATCCGACGGAGCAGTAGGGACAGATGTTTTCCTGCTCTTCCATGAACCATACCCTGGAGCGGTATTTGTATGGCTTTGTTCCCAGCGCGCCCACGGGGCAGGCGTCAACGCACTGGCCGCAGAATTCGCAATCCAGGGTCTCTTCGAACGCGGGGCTCACCTTTGTCTTGAACCCGCGGCCGATCAGGTTTATGGCGCCAACGCCCTGGTGCTCCTTGCATATCCTCACGCATTTGCCGCAGAGGATGCACCTGCTTGTGTTCCTTTCTATCAAAGGCGCGGCCGTGCACTCCGGATCATGGTTTCTCTCGTCGCAAAACCTGCTGGCCGACGGCCCGTATTTGAAGGCCAGGTCCTGCAGATCGCATTCCCCGGCCTTGTCGCAGACAGGGCAGTCAAGGGGGTGATGTATCAGGAGCAGCTCAAGGACGGTCCTCCTGGCCTTCTCCAGCTTCGGGGTCTCCGTATGGACGACCATCCCGGCCTTGACGTGCGTGGAACAGGAGGCCAGGAGCTTCCTCATCCCCTCCACCTCTACCATGCACAGCCGGCAGCCGCCGTAAGGCAGCAGCCGCCTGTCCCAACAAAGATGCGGTATGTGTATGCCGTTTGCCAGCGCCGCCTGAAGAATGGTGGTCTTTGGCTCCGCCTGTATGTTTTTTCCGTTTATGACCAGCTCTATCATCTCGTCTGCACTCCTTTGGCCTTTTCGATCAGTTCCTTTCCCAGGCTCCCCGGGCCGATCTTGAGCGCGCCGAACTTGCACGCCTCATAGCACGAGCGGCATTTTACGCAGAGGGTCTGGTCTATGGAGTAAGGTTTTTTCTTTTCTCCCGATACGGCTTTCTGAGGACAGACCCGCGCGCACGCCCCGCAGCCCTTGCAGGACTCCTGGTCCACATAGAAAGTGGTCAGGGGCCTGCATACGCCGGCCTTGCACCAGCCCTCTTTTATGTGCGACTCGAATTCCTCCCTGAAATATTTTATGGTGGTCAGCACCGGGTTGGGAGCGCTCTGGCCCAGGCCGCAAAGCGACGTATTTATAATGTCATGGGAAAGGTCCTCCAACAGCTCTATATCGCCTTCCTTGCCCCTGCCCTCCGTAATGTCCACGAGCCTGTCGTGCATGACCTTGGTGCCTATCCTGCAGGGCGGGCACTTGCCGCAGGACTCATCGGTGGTGAACTCCAGGAAGAACTTGGCCACGCTAACCATGCAGTTGTAGTCGTCTATGACCACCATGCCGCCCGAGCCCACGATGGCCCCGGTCTTCGCAATGTCCTCGAATGTGACGGGCGTGTCCAGAAGGGCCTCCGGTATGCAGCCGCCGGAGGGGCCGCCAAGCTGCACCGCCTTGAACTTTCTGCCCTTTTTCATCCCGCCGCCTATGTCAAAGATGATCTTCCTAAGCGGCATGCCCATCGGCACCTCGACAAGGCCTATGTTGTTTACGGCCCCGGTCAGGGCGAAAACCTTTGTGCCGGTGGATTTTTCCGTGCCAAGGCTCTTGAACCACGCGGCCCCGTTCAGGATTATGGCCGGGATATTGGCATAGGTTTCCACGTTGTTAAGGACAGTGGGTCTTCTCCACAGGCCTTGGGTGGTGGTATGCGGGGGCTTTGGAATGGGCATGCCGCGTTTCCCCTCTATGGAGCGCATGAGCGCGGTGGCCTCGCCGCAGACAAACGCCCCGGCGCCCAGGTATATCTCTATATCCAGGTTGAAGCCGGTGCCCAGTATGTCATCACCCAGCAGGCCGTATGCCTTTGCGTCTTTTATGGCTTTCTGCAGTCTCTGGACGGCCAGCGGGTACTCGGCCCGGACGTAAATATAACCCTTGCTTGCGCCGATGGCCTTTGCCCCTATGATCATTCCCTCCAGCACTACGTGGGGGTCGCCTTCCATGATGCTCCTGTCCATAAAGGCCCCGGGGTCGCCCTCGTCCCCGTTGCAGAGGATGTATTTGAGGGGGGCCTGCACCATGTAGCAAAGCTCCCATTTAAGGCCTGTCGGGAAGCCTGCGCCGCCCCGGCCCCTCAAGTCCGCGCTTTTCATTTCCTGTATTATTTCTTCGGGGGTCATGCTGGAAAGCGCCTTGGCGGCGGCCTTGTAGCCGTCCCTCGCTATGTATTCCTCTATATTTTCGGGGTCTATGAGTCCCTTGTTCCTGAGGGCGCGCAGCACCTGGAGATTGAAAAAGGGTATCTCGCTCATGACGGGCAGGGGCTGCTTCTTCTCCGGCTCCCTGTACATGAGCCTTTCCAGCGGCCTGCCCTTAAGCAGGTGCTCCTCCACGATCTCAGGGACGTCGGCGGGGGTCAGCTTCTCATAGAATGTGCCATCCGGGTAAACGGTCATGATGGGCCCCTGGGCGCAAAAACCATTGCATCCCGTGATCACTACATTTATCTCTTTTTCAAGCCCCCTTTTGCGGAGTTCGGCATCCATGGCCTGCTTCACCTTGAGCCCGCCGCCAGCGATGCAGCCGGTGCCCCCGCACAACATAAGGTTCGCTCTGAATTTATCCATCTTTCAATGTTCCTCCACCAGGGGAAAAATTGTTTTTTCTGTTTTTTTTATTTTGTTTTTCTTCTTGATCAATAAGAGTTCTCGTTGCCCATCACCAGGGCGTATTCCTGCACGATGTTGCCCCCCTGGATATGCTCGGCGAATATCCTCTTCATCTTTTCCGGGTCAAGGCAGCAGTATTTCACCGGCGCCTGGCCCAGGATCTCGACAGTGGCCATCGGCTCCTTGCTGCAAAACCCGGCGCAACCGGATGCGGTGATGATCACATCCTGAACGTCCTTTTGCGCAAGCGCCTCTACCAGCGCGCCCATCACCGTCCTGGCCCCGGCGGCGATCCCGCAGGTGCCCATGTGGATGGTCACCTTTGCCCTGTACCCGCCGTGCCTCAAGGCAAAGGTGCCCTCATACTGCTCTTTTATCTTTTTCAGGTCATCTATGGTCAGTCTTTGCATGAACGCCTCCTTCTGGGTCATTCGACCCTTCTGGGTCCGCGACCCCTCATTCGTACTGGGCAAGGATGTCCATTGTCTTTACAGGGTTCACGGAACCGTGGGTGTCCTTGTCCACCACAACAACCGGGGCAAGACCGCAAGCGCCCAGGCACCTTACGCTCTCAAGTGAGAACTTCCTGTCAACCGTGACTTCCCCTATATCTATCTGCAGCTGCTCCTTGAGCCTTGCCAATATCTCCTCCGCCCTTTTCACGTAGCACGCGGTGCCCAGGCAGACCCTTACATTGTGCTTGCCCTTGGGTTTCATGCTGAAAAAAGAGTAGAAGGAGACGACCCCGTGGACTTCGCTTACCGGAAGGTTCAGCCCGCGGGCTATGTGCCTTTGCACGACAGGCGGCAGGTAGCCCACCAGTTCCTGGGCCTCCTGGAGCACCGGTATAAGACTGCCCGGCTTGTTTTTGTGCTTCCGTATTATCTCAGCCAGCTTTTCGGCCATCTCCCCGGTAAAATCCTGGGAATCCGTCTTTACGGATTTTTTCCTGACCTCCATTGCCTTTGCCGTGGTCTCAGTGAGAAGGGAGGGCGAAAACGGCTTGGGCAGGTAGTCTATGATCCCAAGCGCAAGGGCCTCCTTTATGCTCTCCTGGGACGGGTGCCCGGTAATGAGCACGATGCATATCTCCGGGTTTTTGGCCCTCAGCCTCCGCATGAACTCCATCCCGTCCATGCCGGGCATCTTTATATCGGTTATGACGAGGTCGTAAGGTTTTGCCCCTTCGAGCAACTCGATGGCCTTGAGGGCGGAAAGGGCGGTGCTTACATCGTATCCCTCCGGCTCAAGTATCCGCTTACAGCTTTTAAGTATTACTTCCTCATCGTCGACAACCAGAATGCTGCCTTTCATTTCACTGAATCCTCCTTGTACAGAAACAACGGGTCACAAAATCCTCCTTAAACAGAAAAAGCGGGTCGCTGAATCGTCCTCAAACGGAAAAATCCGGTTCTCTTTTTTCCTTTCAGACAAACTAAAAAAACCTCTAAACCTTATTATGACTCTTTAGCGTCATCTTTGCCTGTTCCCTGCCTGCGGCAACGGCCCGGTTAATGGAATCCCTGACCATGATAAGTATCTCCGGCAGGTTAACCGGCGTGTCTCCGAGCGCCTCCTTGAGCGCGTCCGAATCAAACCCGTAATGGAAACCGCCGCCGTTTCCGGAAGCGCTGGAAATGTCATAAAACAGGACGTATCGTATCTCCGGGTGGCCGCACATCATTGAAAGCATGGTGGCCCCGATGTCGCCCAGCGGTTTCCTGTCTATATGGCTGCACCTGAAAGAGGCGAAAAGGGTGGTCCCCCTGCCTGGCTCCGAATCCAGGCGGAATTCCCCGCCGCACTCCGTGGCCGCCTGTTTCAGAAGGGGTATCCCCAGCCCGAAACGCTTTTTCTTTTTCCTGTTGTCTCCGCAAGTGAAGAAAGGGTCCTCCGATTTAAGCAGCGTCTCTTTGTCCATGCCGCGGCCGTCATCCTCCACGCTCAGCGAACAGTTATCCTTGCCGTGGTCTTCCGCTATCCGTATAACGATCTTTGTTGCCCCCGCATTTATCGAGTTTTCGGCAATATCCAGTATATGGAGCGATAGGTCTTCCATCAGTCAAAAACCGCCTTTCTTCCGTCTGCCGCCTTAAGGGCCAGGGCAATTTCCTTCAGGCTTGCCTCTTCAAGCAGGAACCTTGTTGTTTTCCTGCCGATGTCCTCCAGCCTGTGCGCATCGGAGCAGCGAAGCCCCGGCGCCTCACGGAGGAGAGTGTTTGTGTTTTTATTTTTTTGCTTTTGCCCGCAGACCTCGAGCGCGTCCAGCCCCAGGCCCTCTGGAATGAAGCCAAGCTGGGAAGTGACGCTGAAGGATTCCCGGTCGGCATGGCTTGCTATCGCCATCCCGCCCAGGCTGTGGATCGCCGCCACCAGGCCAGAAAGCCTGATGCCCGTGGCGCCCGCAAGTATCCTTCTGTTAAAACCCAGCACTTCATCATCCTCATTTACTATGACCTGCCCGAACGGGGGTATCTGCCCGGTGCCGTTTCCACCCTCCGCCCCCATGTGGAAATTATCCAGCTCCCTGTACACGTTCTCCTGCATCCTGAAGGCGGCCTCAAGTGTATCAAAAAGGGCAAGCACGTGGACTTCCTCCAGGGAGGTGATCTCCATTGCTGGCACCAGTGAGACCCCTGCTTTCAAGGCCGCGCGCGCCGCGGCGTCCAGGTTTTCGCAGGAGTTGTGGTCCGCTATGGCCACTATGTCCAGCCCCGCTTCCGCCGCCTTCCGCATGATGCGCCAGGGGGTCATATCAAGCTCGGCGCAAGGGGAAAGGCAGCTGTGTATATGCAGGTCCGCCGTGAAAAATCTCCTTGCCATTTTTTTCTTTTCCGGCCCCGCTACCTGCACTCATTTTTTAAAAGAAGGTTGTAGACCATCCCTACCATGTCGTATGTCTGCAAAGAGGTGCTAATGACAGGTATGCACTCGGCCTCGGCCTTCTCCAGCGTCTCGGCCTCTATCTGCTTGCCCCCCGTCACTATTATCCCGGAAAGGCCCTTTATCGCAGCCACCGCCACCACATTGGGATGGGTTTGCCGCGTTATCCATATGTTGCCTTCCTTGCCGTTTGCAAGCACATCGGACAGCATATCGCTTGCATAACAGCCGTTTATAGCGGCCTCGA
>JAKAMR010000127.1 GCA_021812785.1 Nitrospirota bacterium | reverse complement strand
AAGGTAAACACGGCCCTCATCGACCTGTCAACGATAAGCCGCGAGAGCTTTTCCTCGCCTCATGTTGTCAAGACCTTTACCGTCGGGCTCGTCCTCACCTTTCTGGCGGTGGTCGCCTACGCCTTTTCCTTCCTCGTGCTCATAATCACCGTGGACCCCGGCTTTGGGCTATTTGACTCCCTCAACGCCACAACAGCCTCCGCCTCCCTTGCAAATCTCCCGGTGACTATAGGAGGCTCGGGTCTTGCCGAGCTTGGGATACTGGCCTACATACAACAGGTTGGGGGCGTTTTTGACATTGAAAAGCTCACGAGCGACCCTAGGGTGACCGCAGTCCTTGCCTGGAGGATAGCGTCATACCATGTCCCTCTCGTGGTAACCTGGATTGCGTTTCTGAGGTTGGCAGTTGACAGGAAAAAACCCGAGCAAAAGGCCTAGTCGTCAGCATCGCCCTCGTCTGACGAGGATGATGAGGGGGCCGGCAAGTCCGACTCGACGTCCATCAGCGTCAGCTCTTGCAGCTCAAAGTTGTAAATCGCCTTCATGTCGAGGCTAAACTTTGTTTTCAACAATTCCACGACCTTGTCGCTCAGCGGGGCGGAGAAAAAGTTTATCTTGAATTCATAGACAAAGCCCTTCATCAGGTCGTTTATCTTGACCGTCTTGGGCAGCGTGATGCCTTCGACGATGACCCTGCCGTCAGGCATCGGCTCGTAGACCTGGATGTCGAGCCTATAGTCCTTCTCATAGATCTCAAGTATGTATCCCGTCCTTGAAATGACCTCTGGCGCGCCAAACTTGGCCGACTTGATCTCGTCTTCCGCCCACTTTGGCAGCCCTTCTTCGGCTGCGCTTTCCTTGGCCTCTGCCTTTTTTGCTTTCGGCATGCGTCAGACCGACTGGGCACGCACAGGATTTAATGTTTTCCCATGTTGTAGTTGTGAACGACAGCGCTAACGATGTCTACAAAATATTACCAGTTGGTTATCGAATTATGACATTTCTATTTAACGTCGTTTTCAAATGCTACTTGACATGACGAGCTTTAGCAATAACTGGCAAAGGGACAATAAGGCAACGATGTCCGAGAGAGTAAAAGAGTCTCTCGGCCCTCAACAACCGCTGAAACCGAGGATCGAGTACGCAAAGAGCAAGATCCACGCACAGAACCAAAAACTTGACACTATTCTTGAGAAGCTGAAGGGCAAAGAGAAGAGCCTGTTCAACCAGGTGGTCTCGGCGCTCCAGAGGCACGACGCGCAGGCAGGCAAGATGGTCTCAAACGAGATTGCGCAGATCAGAAAGACGATAAAGATGATCTCGCAGGTCAAGATGGCACTTGAGCAGATACAGCTGCGCCTCGAGACGACAATCGACCTCGGCGACGTGATGGTAGCAATCGGCCCTGCGATGGGTGCGCTCACGAGGGTGAGGTCAGGCCTCGCAGGCGTCATGCCCGAAGTCGACCGCGAACTGGGCGAAATCAACGGCGTCTTTAGCGACATCATGATGTCTGCCGGCAGCATGGGCAACACGTCATTTGCGTTCGACGCGTCTGGCGAGGAAGTGGACAAGATCCTCGCAGAGGCTGGCGCAGTCGCAGAGACGAGGATGAGTGAGAACTTCCCCGACGTGCCGGTGGGTTCGGCAGGCTCAAGGACGTCCGCAGGCGAGCACTCGCTCTAAGCGGGCCTCCTCTCTTTTCCTTTTTTTACTTTTTGCGTATTTTTGCCTACTGGACTCATAACCGAACCTACGCTAGTAATTCAGATATTATTGTAGAATATTCTTATTTTTTAATCCGTTTATTGCGTATGAGTTGAAGTGAATTCTTATTTTCTAAAGTTATGCCATAGATGGAAGTTGATATCAGCAACTCGGAAAAGTAAGCGAGCATGGGCATCAAGTCAAACATAGTATTAGGAGTCATATCTGCCATAGTCTTTGGAATCGGTATGTTCTTTTTCGTTCTAGTGATGCCTGTATTCTCGCTTTATTGTCCTGCCGATTCCATAAACTCTGTCCCCGGGAGGACGCCCATTCCGGTGATGACGCCGGCTTTGCTGCCAGAGGGATATTCGCTTCAAAGAGCTCTGGTCAAGCCCAATGAAATAACATTGAGGTATTTTGATGGGCCTACTTGTGGTAAGGACTCGAGTAACGGGGTGATTGAAGTTACTGGAGAAAAAATGAGCCCTTCATTCAACATGACTGCCACGCAGTATATCGACAACTATTACGAGGAACGAAAGGATCAGTACTACATGAAGAAGCACTATGTCTTTGACAATGACCGACACGCTGTAGGTACGAGCTACGAGATGACAGGGGAGGGAAGGTATTCTATGCTCGTGGGAGATGACAATACAGATACGCTTTACAGCGTGAGTGCAAATTTGGAGCCTGACAAAGTTGCTGCCATCGCCGAATCGCTTTATGAAGTAAAATAGCGGAATGAAGCTGGATTGCTCGCGTAGAGCCGGCATATTTGCCAATAACCTTCATTGCTTCTAGGAAAATGAAAAGGCGCTACAGGCGCCTGACTTACTTGACCGTTACCGACTTGGCCAGGTTCCTCGGATAGTCGGGGTCGGCGTTCTTGGCCAGGGCCATATAGTACGACAGCATCTGGAGCGGGATGACCTCCACTATGGGGTAGAACGCCTCCTGGTCCAGGTGCGGTATCTGGATCCAATGGTCGTAAATGTCGTCTTTGATGTCCGAGATGCCGATGACCGTCGCGCCCCTCGCCTTGATCTCGTGCGCGTTAGAGATGGAGTCGTTGTAGGTCGCGTCGTGGGGCGCAAGCAGTATGACAAGCACGTTCTTTTCCATGAGCGCCAGCGGGCCGTGCTTCAATTCACCGGCTGCCACGCCCTCTGCGTGGACGTACGACAGCTCTTTTAGTTTCAGTGCGCCTTCGAGCGCGATGGGGTAATGTATCGACCTGCCAAGGAGGTAGATGTCGTTTACGTCCTTCATGTCTGCAGCCATCTTTTCGATGGTCTGCTGGCTGGTCGAGATGACCTTCTCTATCGCCGCCACAAACTCGGCCGCCTCGCCTGCGCGCAGCTTGCCGCCTGTCAGCCTGTCGGTGACCGCGTAGGCAAGCGCCAGCTGGCCTGTAAAGCTCTTTGTCGCCGCGACGCCTATCTCTGGGCCGCAGTTTGTCGACAAAAATGCGTCGCTGATGCGGGCAAGCGACGATGTAGTTACGTTGACGATGCCCAGTATCTTGGCTCCCTGCTTTTTCGCCACTTTGACCGACTCTAGCACGTCGGCGGTCTCGCCGCTCTGGGAGATGGCGATGATGACAGAGCCGTCGTCAACCGCCGCAAGGCCGTCGTGTGCCTCGCTTGACATCACCGTCTCGGCGCGCACCTTGGCAAAGCGCGCCAGCACGTGCTTGAAAATGAGCGCCGAGTGGTAGCTGGTACCGCTGCCCGTGATGTAGACGCTGCCGGCGTTCTTTAATATCTCGCAGAACTTGCTCATCACGGCCTCTTCCTGCCTTGCCGCGTGAGCGACCGTCACGCGCTGGTCGTTGATTTCCTTCAAAGTGTAATGGGCGTACTTGCCCTTGTCGATTTCGCCCAGTTCCCAGGCGACCTGCGTTATCGGCCTTGCGACCGGCGTGCCGTCAAAGTTGAAAATTTCCATCTTTTTGCTGTCGATTACGGCAATGTCGCAGTTGTCAAGGAATATGGCCTTGTCCGTGTACTGCAAAAAGCCCAGCACGTCTGACGAAATAAAGTAGCCGTCGTTTGCCACGCCGATGATTAATGGTTCTTCAAACCTTGCGCCGGCTATTGTGCCGTCTTGAA
>JAKAMR010000062.1 GCA_021812785.1 Nitrospirota bacterium | reverse complement strand
TGATTATGACGAATCTGTCGTCAAGGCCGTGCTGAGCGGGCAATATGACGCGGGGGCTGTCCGGGACACATCCGCCCGTAAATTCTGCCGTCTCGGTCTTAAAATAATCGAAGAATCGGGGCCGATACCCACGGGACCTATCGTTATAGGGCCGAAAGTTCCTAGCGAGGTTGCAGACGCAGTAAAAAAAGCTCTGGAGCTTTTAAAACCTGACACCCGAAAAAACAGGGAAATCCTTAGGGACACGGGCCTCCGGCAAGGTTTTGTAAAGGCCAGAGAAAGTGATTATGAAGGCATATGCAGGAAAACCTGCAGGACCTGCGTATTGGGATCCCACTCGAAGATGAAGCTATGAGCATAGCAGCATTCTTTTCCCGGATGGGAATGAAATCCAAGTTCTTCATTATTACGACCTGCGCCATCATCGCGGCCATGAGCATAGCGGGATATCTCGTGGTCCAAAGGGAAAGAGACATATTGTATGTGGAGGCGGAAAAACAGGGACGTCTGCTTGGCGAGACGCTCGCCATCCCGATCGTCAACGACCTCATATATGAAAGGCTCGGGCTCGTGGAGGAAGGGGGGCTTTTGGATGACTACATACATGAGATGTTCAAGAGAAAGGATTTATCACTTCTTTATATTGCCGTCCTGGATGGCAAGGGCAAGGTAATCGCCGACAATGACATCCGGCAATACGGGAAGGTATATAACGACCCATTGACCTGGAAAGAACTTTTCGCTGACCGCACCACTGTGCAGCATTTCTCGGCCGGAGGGCATGACGCCCTTGACATCGGCGTGCCGCTTTCCATAGGCACTAAAAGATGGGGCACCCTGAAGCTGGGAATGTCTCTCAAAAAGGCGGAGCTTGAAATACTATCTACGGTGAGGAAGATCGTACTTATGACCGTGGTCTTTCTCCTGGCCGGCTTTGCGATCATCATGCTTTTGAGCCGCCGGTTTATCAGTCCCATTATCCACCTTTCAAACACCATGGAAAAGGCCAGGGGTGATTATCTCGACCTGCAGGTCGATGTGAGGGGGCACGACGAGCTTGCCGTCCTGGGGGAGAGGTTCAACAGCATGATCGCAAGGATCAGGCAGGCCAATGAAGAGCTGAGGAAAACCCATGAAAAAATGATACAGTCGGAAAAGCTGGCCTCTGTCGGTATCCTTGCTGCAGGCGTCGCACATGAAATAAACAACCCCCTTGGAGGGATATTCAACTTCGTCCAGATGCTTAAGGAAAACGGCGGCGACCCCCAACTCAGGGAAAAATATCTTGACCTGATAAATGAGGGCATGGGCCGCATAGAAAACACCGTGAGCAAGCTTCTTTGGATGTCGCAAAAGGAAGAGCACAAGCCCGTGGACGTGAACATCAGGGGCGCTGTCGACAGTGTTTACGCTTTTCTCGAATACAAGATGAAAAGGGGCGGGATTGCCTTCATAAACGGGGTCCCTGCCGGTTTGCGTTTTACATTTGATGTGCATGATTTTCAGCAAATACTCTTCAATCTTTTTATCAATTCGATCCAGGCCATGGATGGCGGGGGCACTCTTGAGATCACCGGAGGCTGGGAACATTCCGGCATCTCCATTGAGGTCGCCGATAACGGATGTGGAATTGAAGCTGAAAATATCGGCAGGCTGTTCGACCCGTTTTTTACCACAAAGCCTGCCGGAGAAGGAACTGGGCTGGGACTCTGGTTGACGTATGAAATAATCAGGAACTACAATGGCGATATAGGCGTTGAGAGCGAGCCGGGAAAAGGAAGCCGGTTCATCCTGAGATTTCCCGTGGAGGACGCCGCATGAAGAAAATGGAAACGGTCCTTATCGTAGAAGACGACAAGCTGATGCGGATCAGTCTGGAAGACGCGCTTAAAAGGGCCGGGTATGAGGTCCTGGCCTTTGAAACAGGGACTGCCGCAATGGATGTTCTTAAAGAGG
Organism: Nitrospirota bacterium; assembly: GCA_021812785.1. The sequence goes on along the minus strand of JAKAMR010000062.1, from coordinate 15,588 downwards.
ACTGTTACGATGTTGCCGTCACCGATGTCAGGCTGCCCGACATGGACGGTTTCGGCATAGTGAGGGAAATAACGGACCGGAAAGATGTCCCCGTGATCGTAATGACAGCCTATGGGACGATAAAAGACGCTGTTGAGGCGATTAAGCTGGGGGCATTTGACTACATCACAAAGCCGTTTTCGCTTGATGAGTTCTTCCTGCTGGTCGAAAGAGCGCTGGAGATAAAGAAACTGAAGGAAGACAACATCAGGCTCAGGAAGGACCTTGGCCGTTGCTACCGTGCGCCTAATATCATAGGCGAAAGCCTTGAAATGAAGAAGGTCTTTTCTCTCATAGAAAAGGTCTCGGGATCGGATTCAACGGTGTTGGTCCTGGGAGAGAGCGGCACTGGCAAGGAACTTGTGGCCACTACTATTCATTATCAGAGCAGGCGAAAAGATAAACCTCTTATCAAGGTCAATTGCGCCGCCTTGCCGGAAGGTCTCATTGAAAGCGAACTGTTTGGCCATGAAAAGGGAGCCTTTACGGGCGCGCTGAAAAGAAAGCCTGGGAGGTTCGAGCTTGCGGACGGCGGGACCATCTTCCTCGATGAGATCGGGGACCTCCCTCTTTTTACCCAGTCAAAAATATTAAGGGTCATACAGGAGAAGCAATTTGAGAGGATCGGCGGGACCGCCACATTGACGGTGGATGTGAGAGTCATTGCCGCGACAAACAAAAATCTTGAAAAAGCGGTGAAGTCCGGTCGTTTCAGGGAGGACCTTTACTACAGGCTGAATGTCATACCGGTAAACATCCCTCCGCTGCGGGAGAGGAAGGAAGACATCCCCGGCCTGATCGAATTCTTCATGGAAAAGTACAGAAGCAGGCTTTCAAGAGATGCCAGGTTCTCAAGGGAGGCCGCCCTTGCCCTGCTGTCCTATGATTATCCCGGCAACGTCCGCGAGTTGGAAAACATTATTGAAAGGTGTGTCACTCTAGCACCTGACGGAATTATTGAAAAGGATGAACTGCCGGTACCGGTTGCCAGCGGACAGCAAGCCGGGCAGAGCGCGATCCTTTCCGATGTTGCCGCCGCAGCAGAGAAAGGCCACATCCTCAATGTGCTTAAGCTGACGCAAGGCAATAAGACCAGGGCCGCAGAAATCCTTGGCATCAGCAGAAAGACCCTCTGGGAAAAAATGAGCGCTTATGATATTGGCTAGAAAAAATAAAATATCCCTTCAAAGGAGCTTCCCGCCTGTTACTTAATCGTAACGAAATCAAGGATTCCCATTGAAAATCAAAATTTCTCTTTTAAATCAATATTTTTTATCGGGATTGCAATTTCTTTCCGTTACTTTTTCGTAACATCCTTCCAAGGCATTTTCTTGAAATTCAATAAGTTCCAACTGGCATAAAAGATGCTTTTCCATTCATAAATGTCTTGTTTCAAAACACATGAAAATGGACTACTTTCAGCCCGCTACCATTGATTTTAAAAAGGAGGCAAGATGGACGGCTCTTCAAAGAAGAACAAGGCAGTTGAAAAATCCGCTGAAGGTGAACGCAGGGGTTTTTTAAAAAAGCTTGGGATGATGGCTGGCGGTTTTTTAGCTGTGGGAACGATTTTCGGCAGGGCATCCAACGCCTTGGCGGAGGCGAAGAACGCCATCAAAAAGAGAAAACACAGAAGTGGCGGCTATAATACGCCTGACCCGGGCTCCAATCAAATCACCGGCCCGCTCAAGAACCACAGATGGATGGGCTGGATGGACCCTTCCTTCGACGTCAATGACGGGTGGAATGACTGGGGCAAGCTTGAAAATGCAAACAACTTGCCTGTCTGGCATGACAGTTTCTCCAAGATTAAAGGCAGCCATCCCAAACATAAATGGGTGATGGTCATGGATTTAAGAAGGTGCGTCGGCTGCCAGGCCTGCGTCGTCGCGTGCAAAAGTGAAAATAAGGTCCCGCTGGCTGTTTTCAGGACCGCCGTCAGGGTGATAGAGCACGGCCACATGGAGAGGCGCGAGGACGGCATCGTGATCACGGATGATGGAAACTATGCGCCAAATGTGAAAAAATCCATGCTGCCGACCATGTGCAACCATTGTGACCACCCGCCATGTGTCGAATCCTGCCCGGTGCAAGCGACATATAAACGGCAGGACGGCCTTGTGCTGGTGGATTACGACGCATGCATAGGCTGCGGCATCTGCGTGAAGGCATGCCCCTATGGAAACCGCTTTTTCAATCCGGTCTCAAAGACCGCTGACAAATGCACCCTTTGCGTGCACAGGCTGAACCGTGGCCTGATCCCGGCATGCGCCACATCCTGCGTTGGCAGGGCAAGGGTATTTGGCGACCTGCTTGACCCGAAGAGCGAAGTGTCAAGGCTTATCGCAACCAATCGTACATCCAGATTGCTGGTGAACTATGGCACCGGGCCGAATGTTTATTACATTGATATGCACGGCGACCTGTTTGAAGCCAGCCCGGAGAAGGCAAAGATAATGTACACCTACGCGATGGGCTTCACAACCCCCGCTTACGAAAAACTCGGCGGGAAAGCCGTGTTGCCCGGCGTCGAAGAGCAGGAGAACCCCTATAAGGCGGAATGACGCTGACAGCGGGGACTGAATGGTAAAAATGGCGGCAGGTACGCGTTGCGGTGCCGCATAAAAAAGAGGAGGATGTCTGTGGCCAACCTTGATAGAAGAGATTTTTTAAAGGGTTGTACGTTCGGCGCGGGAGTAATCATAGCCGGCGGCGGTCTGGACCAGATGGAATTGCCTAAGATATTGTCAAACGACGTACGATACAGCTATCCCGGCAGGGTGGAAAACTGGCCGGGCGTCAAAGTCAAATTTTCGGTATGCAAGCAGTGTCATGGCGACTGCGGCCTGATGGCCAGGGTGTTTAACGGTACGATAGTTAAACTTGATGGCAATCCGTACGACATACAGACCACCCAGCCGACATTAAATTACGAAGTTCCCGCTAAAGACGCGATAGTTTATGTGGGGGGGGCTTATGACACCTCGAAACCTTATACAGATGGCGCACATTCTCTGTGCCCGAGGGGGCAGGCCGGGATACAGTCCGCATACGACCCATACAGGGTCTATTTGCCGCTGAAGCGGAAAGGACCGAGGGGCTCCGGGAAATTCCAGGTCATTTCCTATGAGCAGCTCATAGACGAGGTGGTAAACGGGGGCTACCTGTTCAAAGACGTGCCTGGAGAGGAAAACAGGTTTGTCGAGGGGTTCAAGCATTTGTGGAACAACGGCCATAACCGGTTCGTCCCGGCGGACCCGGACCATCCTGACTTCGGTCCAAAGACAAACCAGTTTGTCGCCACCTGGGGCAGGGCCGAAGGCGGCCAGGCCAATATGGTAGCCAGGTTCGCAAACGCCCTGGGCTCGGTCAACGCGATACCCCATGTGTCCGTCTGCGAGCTCTCCCATCATGTAGGGACCCTGTCCACATACGCCGGCAGCGCGATGCTGAAACCGGATCTGCCCAACTCAGAGTTTGTCCTTATCTTCGGGGCCAATTACTACGAAGCGAATTTTCCGATGCAGACCCTGGCAAGGAGGTCCGCCGCGGCGACCGCAAGCGGGAAATGCAAGATGGTGTTTATTGACCCCAGGGGTGGCAACCAGATAGCCCATGCGGATTACATCCCGGTAAAGCCAGACGGCGATGGCGCTTTTGCCATGGGCATGCTCAGATGGATTGTCGAGAACAAAAAATACGATGAGAAATATCTGGAGAACCCGAACTTCGACGCCGCCCAGAAAAACGGAGAACCCAGCTTTTCAAACGCCTGTCACCTGGTAATAGCCGATGAATCAAATAAGGATTATGGTAAATTTTTAAAGGCCGGCAAAGAGGAGTACGTTGTGGACAAGGCCTCAAGGGAAAACGTGGCCGCCTCCTCGTCCAAAAAGGCGGAACTGTGGCCCACGGGCTTTTTGTCGCTCGAGCCTGTATCAGTGAAGGGAGTGCCCTGCATGACAAGCATGCAGATGCTCTGGAAGGAACTCTCCGCTCATACGATGGAAGAGTACGAGAAAGAGGCTGGCATCTCGAGGAAAGTCCTGGTGGAACTCGCAAAGGAGTTCACTTCCCATGGCAAAAAAGCGGTTGCGGACCTGTACAGGGGGCCCGTCAAGCATACAAACGGATATTACCATGCACGGGCGATCCTCATGTTGAACGTGCTCATAGGCAATGTAGACTGGCAGGGCGGATATATCGCCGGGGGCGGCGCGGCTAATGCCATGGGCGGAAAATATGACATGACGAAGTGGCCGGGTTTCGTCCCTCCCAAAGGGGTCAAGATATCAAGGGAAGGCAGCTTTTATGAGAACACCTCCGAGTACAAAAAAAGGGTAGCCTCTGGAGGCAGTCCTTTCCCCGCGAAGCGCCCGTGGTTTCCCTTCGGTTTCGGCATATGGCAGGAAGAATGGGCAGGCATGTACTTCCAGTACCCCTATCCCGCGAAAATATTCTTCATGACGATGGGGAACCCCGCATGGTCCAACCCCGGACACGGCGGCGGAAATGACGAGTCTCTTGCGTGGATCAGGCTGGCAAAAGACCTCGAAAAGGTGCCCCTGTTCATAAACTCTGACATCGTGGTCTCCGAGAGCTCCAAATACGCGGACTACATAGTCCCCGATACCACTTACCTTGAATGCTGGGGCGCCTTGGGCAGCCTTCCCACTTATGCGACATCCCGCATAGCGGTGCGCCAGCCGGTAATCGAGCCCATGACGGCCAGGACCGCGGAAGGCAAGCCCATCTGCATGGAGAACTTCCTGATTGACGTCGCAAGGAAACTTGGCTTGCCCGGCTTTGGCAAGAATGCCTTCATGGAAGGCGGGGACCTCAACGAGCGGGAAGATTTCTACCTGAAGATGGTGGCAAACATAGCGTATGACAAGAGCCTGATGAAAAAAGAAAATGGCTCGTTTGTCAAGCTTGGCCCGGTGCCCGATGCGACTGGCGAAGAGATGGTCACGGTAAAGGAATATATGAAAAAATACCCCAACGCCCTAAAGCCGGAGGACTGGCAAAAAGTCGCCTACGTGATGGCCAGGGGAGGCAGATTTGAAGGCCAGGACGTGGCATATGAGCCTTCTGGCGGCTGGGTGACGCACAGGTGGGGGGCAAAGAAGATCGCAGTCCAGATATACAACGAGACTGTCGCAAATACGCATAACGCGATAAGCGGCGAAAGGTTCAACGGCACTACCATGCTTGAGCCTGTAAGGGACATGAAGGGCAACCACATCTATAAAAAATATTCGAGAAGCGAATACCCCCTGCTTCTTTCAACCTACAAACTGCCTTTCCATTCCAAATCAAGGACCATGCACGACCCGTGGCTTATAGAGATTCTGCCCGGCAACTTCATAGACATAAGCGAAGTGGACGCAAAGAAGATGGGCATAAGCGACGGCGACCGTGTAAAGGTCAGCTCACCCACGTATAAGAAGGGGATGATTGCCACGGCCAGGGTGAGGCTGTGCCTGCGGCCTGGCGTGGTGACCTTTTCCGCACCGTTTGGCAGATGGCAGGCCGGCAGCGGCACCTGGTACATAAACGGCAAAAAGTATGAAGGCGACCCGGCCAGAAACACAGGGACGCACCTGAACCCTCTGATGCTGGTTGATGAGTCCATAGCCGCAAGCGACGGCTGGACGGTCTCGCTGACGGACCCCGTGGGCGGCTCCATGAATTACTACGATACGCCCGTGAAGGTAGAGAAGGTATAATGAGCGTGGATGCGCAGGCGTTTGAGGAATTGGGCTTTAACAGAAAGCTCACGTATGACGTGCTCTCAGAGCTGTTTTCCAAAAAGCCGGACGAGGCCCTCCTGACGAAATTAAATACGGAGGGCCTGCTGGCCTTTTTGGGAAAGTTCTGCAAATGCGAGGAAATAACCGGCAAACTTAAGTTCATTGTTGAAAGACTTCTGTCAGACAAAGCTATGATAAAAGAGCTTTGTGGGGAGTTTGAAGAGATTTTTTTAATTCCAGTCGCGGACACCTATGTCCCGCCGGTTGCATCCGCCTTTATGGGGACTGACTTGAAAAACAGTTTTTTTGGGAGTCTTTCGGAAGAATTAGCGGCCACATACGGCGCGTACGGCGCTAGGTTCGGCAATGACAGGGAGGACGTTTTTGTTTTTCACCCGGACCATGTCGCAAGCCTGTTTAACTTCATGTCTTTCCTTATAGAAAGAGAACAATATTACAGAGCACGCGACGCTTCTGACCTTTTCAATGACGTTGTTTACAGAGAAAAGAGTTTCTTTGAACGCTTTATACGAAGCTGGGTCAACGATTACCTGAACGAAATACACGAAAAGGCGTCCTCGGATTTTTACAGACTGGTCGCCGCTTTCACCCGGAATTTCATTTCGAACGAATGCCGTTTTTAACGGACAGTCATTTACCTTCTAAGTCCTTAATATTGAAGGATATTTCTTGATTTTGGTCTTTTTTTTCACCTTTTTTGTCTATGATCGCTCTTGAGCAGAACCTATCTCAAAATTGATTTTGAAGCGAAAGAGAGCGGAAATCGTGGCAGACAAGAAAGAAAGGGAAATCCCCCGGAGGTGCAGCAGCGCTGCATTGAGGACCGGTTTTTCCTTGATGACGCCGTATGCCGCGATTTTATGCCCTGCAGGCATCGAATGTCTGGAATTTCAGATTTATCAAGGTGCGCTCGCTGGCCGCTCGCTGCTCATTTCAGTATCTTGCAGCCGGAAGCGGTTTTGAGATATGTTCCAGTCATTCTTAAAAAATTTCTTTTAAATGGTCGGGGATGGAAGACGCCGGATATGGTGTTATGTTAACATTTTTTAAGCAGGTATGGCGGAATTGGCATACGCGCCAGACTTAGGATCTGGTGGGGAAACCCGTCCGAGTTCGAGTCTCGGTACCTGCACCATAATTTGCAACTGGATGCATATTAGAGAATTAAGCCGCCTAAAGGCGCTGAATGACGTAAATACGGCTCTCCATGGGATCTAATAAATACCAGCAGCGTGCGCGCCAACTTTCTATACCCTGTAATATTTGAAATCCCCTCTCTGGCATCACCTTTAAAAACAAGGACTTGGCAAGACGGCAATCCTCCGAATTGAGCCCTTTGGCAATCAGAATGAGCGGATTGTGACCTGCATTCGAAAAGGTCAATTCACCAGCCGTATAGTCGACTTTGGCGCAAAAACAGGTAACGAACATCATCGATCTATTATTTGCGTCGATCTCTCTGTTGACTTTGTCAAATATATCGGCAGGGCTGAGATTATTCGCGGCCGAGCTTTTCAGAAGCGTTTTGGTTACCGCCATAAGCAGTGCCGCCGGAACGCCTTTATCGGAGACGTCCCCGGCGCTAAAGAAAAGATGATCGCCCAGGACAAAAAAATCATAAAAATCCCCTCCCACTTCCTTGGCAGGGTTCATGGTCCCGAAGAGGTTGAATTCAGGACGTGACGGCACGACTGTAAAGACATGGGGTATCATGCTCATCTGTATGTCAGTTGCGATCCTCAGCTCACTCTCTATTCTTTCTTTTGCCTGGAGATATTCGTCCCTTTTTTTTGGTCCTGCGCTCCTCGAAAAGTGTACAGAAAGATCACTACCCCGCCGGCATTGGATAACGTCATTGGCATGGCAATGCTCTGAACCAGTACCACAGCCTTCTCAGCCGGCCTGCAAAAAACAAGGATCTGCATATAATGATAAATCAGGATAATGACTGATAATATGCCTGCGGCCAGCTTGTTCAATTAGCCATAGCCTTATAGTTGCGTAAATTTATCATGCGAAAGTCTTCAAAAAAAATGTTGCAAGCCTTCAGTTTGCAGGCTGATTTCCAGCACCGGCAGGAATTCACTGTCAGTGAACTCCTGCCGGCCGTCATTCCCGCCACGACGGGAATCGTTCTTCGCCTTTTACGGCAAGAAAGATTCCGCCCTTTTTTTTCAACCCGAATAAATCCGGCCGGAATGACGCTTCAAAAGAATGAAGCGTTAGGGTAAACAGAAAGCTCCATAAACAGGCCGTCAGGGCCGGAACCCGGAAAAGCGGAAAAAACCGCAAGCCGGTTTTTATGTGATGCGGGGCACACGGGCCCGGCGAGAAAGGGATTACAATCTGTCTGGTTTTTCTTTTCTTTAAATTCTTCAGGGGGGAAGAGACATGAGGAAAAGTCCGCTGGCTGTTATCACCGAGTTGCCTGCCGCAAGAAAGCTTTATTTCATTTTGGTTTTGGCATTTTTGCTTTCGGGAATTTTTTTAATGACGGCGTCAACCGCAAACGCACTGGAGAGCCTCCGGGCGGGCATGAAGGGGCCGGATTTCTCGCTTAGGGACCTGAACGGTCAGACCACGGAATTTAACGGCATAAAAGGGAAGAAGCTTACGGTACTGCTTTTCTGGTCCACATGGAGCGCGTACTCGGGAAAGGCCCTTAAACAGATGGAGCGGCTGTATGAAAAATACAGGCGCAAGGGGTTGTCCGTTCTGGCCATTGATGTGGACGCCCAGGAGATAACGGGCAAGACCATCTCTCAAATAAAATCGGAAATAAGCAGGCTGAAGCTGGACCTTCCCGTTTCCATAGATTACGGGCTTGTCGCGTTCCACGATTACGGTGTAATCGCGGTGCCCTCAACCGTGATCCTTGACAACAACAGGGTCATAAAATATGAGCTTGCGGGTTTTCCCCTGGTCGGCTCGGCCGATATGGCGGATTACATAAGGTCCCGGTTCAAATCTTCCAAAACTGCTCACGTGGCAGAGGCAGTGGGTGATCTGCCCGTCCCGTTCGACCCGGAGCCCTGAAGACTGTCCTTGACAGCCCCAACCTTTTTTTGCCGGGCTGTTTCCAAATTCACATAAATAAAGTAAAATCTCGTGCATGGGCCGGGTGTCCATAAATGTTTTTGGGGTCGTGCAGGGTGTGGGTTTCAGGCCCTATGTCTTCAGGCTGGCCATGGAGATGGGACTGAAGGGCTTTGTGCGGAACACCGGCAGCGGCGTCCTTATAGAAGTAGAAGGGGAAAATGAAAATACCAGGGGGTTCGTGGAGCGGCTTAAGGCCGAAGCCCCTCCCCTGGCCCGTATAACAGCGCTCGACGCAAGGGAATTGCCAGGGGGCGCTGCATATGCCGGATTCAGGATAATCGAAAGCGAGACCGAAGGCAGGGCAGGGGCCGCTTCAAGCGCGGACGTCAGCGCGGACTTCTCCGTCTGCCAGGATTGCCTGGACGAGATGTCCGACCCCGCTGACAGGCGGTATCTCTACCCGTTCATCAACTGCACCAACTGCGGACCGCGCTACAGCATCATAAGAGAGGTCCCTTACGACCGGGAAAACACAACGATGTCCGCATTCGGGATGTGCCCGGAGTGCAGACGCGAATACACTGACCCTGGCAACAGGCGGTTCCATGCGGAGCCTGTTGCCTGCCCCGCCTGCGGGCCGTCCGTTTTCACAGGGCCCGGCAGCCCACTGAACGCCATCACCCTTGCGATAAGGGAGCTTAGGGCCGGAGGCATCGTTGCCATCAAAGGGCTGGGAGGCTTCCACCTGGCCTGCGACGCAGAAAATGAAAAGGCGGTCTGCGAGCTCAGACGCGGGAAAAAAAGGGGCAACAAACCTTTTGCCCTCATGGCTGGCTCGGCCGCTGAAATAAGGCGGTTTTGCCATGTGTCCGCGGAAGAGGAGCAAAAACTCCTGTCCCCTGAAAGGCCTGTTGTTCTGCTCAGGAAGAAAAAAAATTGTACGCTGCCCTCTGCCATAGCGCCTGGAAACGCTTTTCTTGGTTTCATGCTTCCTTATACCCCTCTTCACTGGCTTATATTCAACTATCCTGGCGGCGCGGGTTTTTTTAGCGCCCTTGTGATGACCAGCGGCAACCTCTCCGAGGAGCCCATAGCGGCCTCAAACGAAGATGCCCTTGAAAGGCTTTCCGGCATCGCCGGGCATTTCGTCCTGCATGACCGCGGCATACATACCAGGGTGGACGATTCCGTGGTCTATGAGGTCACTCCGGAAAGCGCCACCCCTTTTTTTGCCTTCGCCAGGCGGGCCAGGGGATATGTGCCGGGCCCGGTTAGATTGGGCAAGGCATCCCGCGAGCGCGGCAATGCCTCAAGTGGTCCCCAGGTGATGGGGGCAGGCGGAGACCTGAAAAATACCTTCACCCTCGCAAAAGATGACAAGGCGGTAATGAGTCAGCACATAGGAGACATGGAAAACCCGCAGGCACAGAAATTCTACCTGGAGACCCTGGAAAAACTTATGCGTCTTTTCAGGATAAAGCCCGAGGCGGCGGGCTATGACATGCACCCGGGCTATCACTCTTCAAATCTGATAACGGGCGGCGGGGGGCCGGACATACCGGTAAAATTTCCGGTTCAACACCACCATGCCCACATCGCCTCCGTTATGGCCGAGGCCGGCCATACGGGGAAGGTCATCGGGGTGGCCCTGGACGGCACGGGCTACGGGACGGACGGGACCATGTGGGGCGGTGAATTCCTCATAGCCGATGCGCTGGGGTTTGAGCGGGCCGCTTATTTCAGGCCTTTCCCGCTGCCTGGGGCAGAGGCGGCAGTAAGGGCGCCATGGCGGGTTGCCATAGGGCTGCTGGCGCAGGCATTCCCTGAAGAGACAGTTTACTCCCTGGCCCAAAAGTCTGGTATTGCCGGAAGGCGCGCGGCGCATGAGGTGGAAAACGTCCTTAAGATATCAAAAAAACGGGAGATCTCGCCTCTTTCTTCCGGCGCGGGGAGGCTCTTTGAGGCCTTTTCCTCCGTTTTGGGCCTGGTGGATGAAAACACCTTTGAGGCCGAGGCTGCCATCGCGCTTGAAAGCATGGCATGGGGAAGCGGCATGAAAGAGGAGTATCCGTATGATATGTGGGAGAACGGGCGGCAACTGGACTTTTTGCCGGCCTTTGTGCGCGGCACCGAAGAAAAGGCATGCGGGGTGCAGCCGGAGGCCATAGCGGCCAGGTTCCACAACACGGTCGCAAGAGCTGTTTCGGAGACTGCGCTAAAGCTTTCAGCCGAAACCGGGATAAGGACCATAGCGCTCAGCGGAGGTGTTTTTCAGAACCGTTTTCTGCTTGAGGGGGTAATGGGGAGGCTGTCTTCGGCCAAAGGAGTCCGGGTGTATACCAACAGGCTTGTCCCGCCCGGAGACGGCGGCATCAGTCTGGGGCAGGCGTTCATAGCGAGAGAGAGGGTGATGCAATGAACAGGGACCATCGCGGGGAAATGGAAAGGCGGGTGGACGGGATAAACCGTCTTTTAAGAAAGACAGGCCGCCCGGTGAAGCTGATGGAGGTCTGCGGCACGCATACGGTGGCCATATTCCGTCACGGGATAAGAGGGCTTTTCCCGGAGATAAGCTTTCTTTCCGGGCCCGGCTGCCCGGTTTGCGTAACCGCCAAAAGCGATATCGACAGCTCGATATTGATCTCCAGGGAGCCTGACGTAACGCTGATGACCTTTGGGGACATGATGAGGGTGCCAGGCTCGCTTGGGTCCCTTGACAGGGCGCGCGCTGAGGGGGCCGATGTGAAGGTGGTCTATTCCCCGCTGGACGCCGTGGCGGAGGCGGGCAGGCGCAGGGACCGGAGGGTCGTTTTTTTTGCCACCGGATTCGAGACCACCATTCCGCTGGTGGCCGCGGCCCTTGAGATGGCGCGCAGCTCCTGCCTGGACAACTTTTTCATATACTCCGTGCACAAGCTGGTGCCGCCTGCGCTGAGGGCCCTGCTTGCTGACGGCAGGGCGGGGCTGGACGGCTTCATATTGCCGGGGCACGTAAGCGCGATAATCGGAGCGCGTCCATACGGGTTTCTGGCGGAGGAGTTCCACATTCCCGCGGTCGTGACCGGGTTTGAGGCTGAGGAGATAATGGAAGGCACCCTGATGCTCCTTGAGCAGATAGCCTCGGGGAGCGCGCGGGTGGAGGTGGCATATAAAAAGGTGGTAAAAGATTTTGGGAACCAAAAGGCCCTTTCTCTCATAGACAGGTATTTCGAGCCTTTTGACGCCCAGTGGAGGGGCATCGGGACGATACCGGGAAGCGGGCTGAAGCTGAAAGGGGAGTGGTCGGGGATGGACGCTGAACGAGCATTCAATATGAGTCTGCAGCCCGATGACTGTCCTGATGACAAGGGATGCTCCTGCGGTGACATCCTGCGGGGGCTCAAGCTTCCGGTGGAATGCCGACTTTTTGGCTCCGCGTGCACGCCGGACCATCCGGTAGGGGCTTGCATGGTGAGCACGGAGGGGAGCTGTGCCGCCTATTACAAGTACGGCATACAGGCAAAGGGGCGCGCAGATGGGAAATAGGGAGACGGGAAAAGAAGAAAAAGAAAAAATACTCCTTGGCCACGGCAGCGGCGGGCGGCTTATGAGAAGGCTTTTGAACGAGGCCATTATTTCGGAATTCGGCATGGAGGAGCCCCTTCTTGATGCGGCCGTCCTGGATATGAACGGGAGATGGGCGGATGCCGGGGCGCCTTTTCCTTTTGCCCGTCTTGCCTTCACCACGGACAGCTATGTCGTTTCTCCTGTTTTTTTCGAGGGTGGAGACATCGGGGACCTGGCCATAAACGGCACCGTCAACGACCTTGCGGTCTCTGGGGCGCAGCCGCTTGCCATCTCCGCCGGGTTCATTATAGAGGAGGGGTTTCCGGTAGCGGACCTGAAAAAGATCGTCTGCTCCATGTCCCGCGCCGCCAAAAGGGCCGGAGTGCGGGTAGTCACCGGGGACACCAAGGTGGTGGAGAGGGGCAAGGGTGACGGAATCTTCATAAACACCTCCGGGATCGGCGTTATAGACCAGGTGGCAAAAAACCTATCTCCCCGCAGCATCAGGCCCGGAGATGCGGTCATCGTAAGCGGGGACATGGGCAGGCACGGCATCTCCGTAATGGCCAGGAGAAACGGGATAGACTTCGACCCGCCGCTTGAAAGCGATACCAGGCCGCTAAACGGACTTGTAAAACGGATGCTTCTCTGCGGCGAGGCGGTCAGGGTGATGAGGGACCCCACAAGGGGAGGGCTTGCCACGGTGCTGAAGGAGTTCGCGGTGGACTGCGGCCTTTCGATGGTGATCAGGGAGGAAGACGTGCCGGTCATGCCTTCCGTGAGGGGTGCATGCGGCCTTTTGGGACTGGACTACCTTTACGCGGCCTGCGAGGGAGCCCTGGTGGCCATAGTGGCCGCGGAGCTGGCGGCGGATGTGCTTGAGGCCATGAGGCCCGATGAGGCCGGCCGGGCCGCTGCCATTATCGGCAAGGTGGTCCCTTCGGGCCGGTATCCGGCGGGTTCAGTTATACTTGAAACCCTTGCGGGCGGCGAAAGAATGCTTGACATGCTTGCGGGCGAACAACTCCCCAGGATCTGCTGAGATCGAGGTCCGTTCATCTGCCCTGGCGCGTGAGTTTTTTTAGTTGTCCGCCCATCCACCGGGCATAATGCCGCCAAATAATTTGGCGGCGGCCTCTACGCGCGAGCCCGGCCCTTCTCCTGCACTTTTGCGGCAAGCCAGTCCGTCCATCCGGACAGCCCGTCGCCTTTTTTTGCGGAGATCTCGAATATCCTTAGCGCCGGGTTCAGTGAAAGGGAATCCTTCCTTATCTTTTCCACGTCCACCTCCAGGTGCGGCGCAAGGTCCATTTTGTTTATCAGAAGCGCCTTTGACTCCTGGAACATAAGCGGGTATTTAAGCGGCTTGTCCTCACCTTCGGTTATCGAAAGGAGCATCGCCTTGGCGTCCTCGCCCACGTCGAATTCCGCGGGGCACACCAGGTTGCCCACATTTTCGATTATCAGCAGGTCCAGGCCGGAAACGGGCAGCGAGGGCAGGGTCTCCCGTATCATGTTTGCGTCCAGGTGGCAGGCGCCCCCGGTGTTTATCTGCACAACGGGCACTCCAAGCGCGCCTATCCTTTCGGCATCGCTTGTCCCCTGGATGTCGCCTTCAATAACGCCTATCCTTATGCTTCCGCCAAGCGCGCGAACGGTGTTTTCAATGACGGTGGTCTTGCCCGCCCCGGGGGAAGACATGAGGTTGATGACGAAAAGGCTGTTTTGGGCAAACAGCCTGCGGTTTTCAGCGGCCAGCCGGTCGTTTGCTTCGAGGATCTTCGATACCACGTTTATCTTTGCCATGGCCTCCCTCATTCCCCCGGGAAAAAATCCCATGCAGGATTTTTTTGTTTCAGCTTCATTTATTTTTGGCCCCGCCAAAAATAAAGTATAGCAGATTTGTAATTTGCGGAGGCCATGCTTTACAACGGATGCATTTATAGGTAAAACTAGATGCATGCCGGAGATAAAACTCATCCTGAAGACCCCATCCGGTGCGCAGGGCAGTGCGGGAGGGGCAGGCGGGGCGGCTTGTTGCTGCGCCCCCGCGCAGGCGGAATGGATCACCGGGACGGTTCCCACGCCCGCCGGCCCTGTCTGCCGGGTGTCCACAACCCTCACTCGCTCAGACTTATGGGGCAACTTCAAATGCCGCGTGAGCTCGTTCAGAGACAGCTACAGCGTCCCCCCCGGTCTTTATGCCGTGGGCGAGCCGGCAGAGTCCTCCGACATATTTGTGAGCGCCAATTACAAGTTCAGTTTCGATACCTTAAGGAGCAGGCTTTCCGGCCTTGATGCCTGGATACTGGTGCTGGACACAAAGGGCATAAACGTGTGGTGCGCCGCGGGCAAGGGCACCTTCGGGACAGCCGAGCTTATAGAGCGCATCAGGGCCACCGGTCTTGCCGGCGTGGCCGGCAGGGGCAGGCTGATTCTCCCCCAGCTTGGCGCGCCGGGGGTAAACGCGGGCGAGGTGAGGAAGAAAACGGGGCTCAGGGTCTGTTACGGGCCCGTCCGGGCGGCGGACATCCCCGCTTATATAAAGGCCGGGTGCAAGGCCACCAGGCAGATGAGGGAGGTCAGGTTCGGTCTTGTGGACAGGCTCGTCCTTTCTCCCATGGAGGTGCTGCCCGCGATGAAGCGTTACCCGCTTTTTGCGCTTGTTGTCCTGGGCGTCTTTGGCCTTGGCCCCAAGGGTATCATCTTCAGGGACGCCGTTTCGGGCGGCCTGCCGTTTCTGCTCCTGGGGCTTCTTTCCGTGTTTGCCGGGGCGTTTCTGGTGCCGGTGCTCCTGCCGTTCATACCGTTTAAGTCTTTTGCGTTGAAAGGATGGATAACGGGAGCTGTAGTCGTCCTTTTTGGCATCAAGGCCGGCCTGCTGGGCCGGATGGGCTCTGCGCCCGTCTGGGCGGCGTGCATCTTTTTCCCGATGGCAAGCTCGTACATCGCCCTTCAGTTCACTGGTTCGACCACATTTACATGCATCTCAGGCGTAAAAAAGGAGCTGAAGGTTGCTTTGCCGTTTTATATAGCCTCTGCGGCAGTGTCCGCGGCGCTTCTTCTGGTTTACAAGCTTTTTGAGTGGAGGGTAATTTAATTGAAATATATAACAGGCGGGGTCACCTTGAAGCTGGAGGCAGGCAAGTGCACGGGCTGCGGCATGTGCATGGAGGTCTGCCCGCACAAC
>JAKAMR010000061.1 GCA_021812785.1 Nitrospirota bacterium | reverse complement strand
CGACCATGGGCGCCCTGAATGAAGGACACTTGTCCCTGCTGAGAACGGCAAGGGCTGAAAACGATATCGTCGTGGCAAGCATATTCGTAAACCCCACCCAGTTTTCCCCGGGGGAGGATTTCGACCGTTATCCGAGGTCCGTGGGAGACGACCTGGAGAAACTGGAAGGCCTGGCCGACCTCGTGTTCCTGCCTGAGAAGGAAACCATGTACCCGCCTGATTTTTCCACCAGGGTCGAAATAGAGGGAATGTCCGGGGCCATGTGCGGGCCGTTCAGACCGGGCCATTTCCAGGGCGTGGCAACGGTGGTGCTGAAACTCTTTAACATAGTCCAGCCGTCCAGGGCCTATTTCGGGCAAAAGGATTACCAGCAGGCCGCTATCATCAAAAGGATGGCCAGGGACCTGGACCTGCCCCTGGAGGTGATAGTCTGCCCGACAGTGAGAGAGTCCGGCGGGCTGGCCTTGAGCTCCAGGAACGCATATCTCAAGCCGGAGGAAAGGAAGGCGGCTGCCGCCCTCTACCGCGCCCTTCAGGCAGGAGCAAAAGCGCTAAAGGAGGGGCAGAGGGAGGCGGGCCTGATCGGAGGGATCATGCGCAAGGCGCTCTCTGAAGAACCGCTCGTCAGCCAGGTACAGTACATATCCGCATATGACGCTGAAACACTGAAAGAACTTGTAATCATTGAAAAAAACAACGTGGTTTTGGCTGGAGCGGTGGTTGTGGGGACAACCAGGCTTATAGACAACCTTCTGGTAAATGATTTAAAATAAATGCAAAGGGAAAAAAATCAGACAAAAATGTTAAACAGGGTCCATATACAGATACTAGACAATCCGGCCAACTGGATTCCGGGCACGGATTCAGGCTTCGGCGAACAGGAGCAAAACCAGCTGATAGCCAACGAGTTGAGAAACGACCTCAACTACAACTATCCTTCTGTGACGAGCGTTGAATATATAGACCTTTTCAATGACGACGCGGATGGCTTCTCCGAAATAAGGGAACTGCTGAACCAGGGTATCATAACCGCGCCCATTGTGCTTATAAACGGCGTACCCAAGATACACGGGGGCATACCCTCAACACTCATAAAAGTCGAAGTGGAGAAGATAATCTCCTCCGGCCCACTGCACTGAACAAGCAAAAACAAAAAGAAAAAGCAAAAAGCCGTCCCCTGAAAATTTTGCTAGCGAGTCCCGTCATACACAAAACAAAAACCTTTCCCCGGCAAAGAGAAAGGGGTTTTTGGGGACGCGCCGCATTGAAAGAAGGTCCGGCTTTTCCAAAGAATCTTTTTAGGAAATTTTTTTCTTTTTTATAAAAACAGGGGCGCCATACGCAGAGGTGAAATAAAAAATGGCAATAGACGCGAAGATCGAAGGCAACAAGCTTATCATCACATGCGACCTGGAGGAGCCCACTCCAAGCGCTTCAGGCAAGACGCTCGTGGTAGCCAGCACGCGGGGGAACATGAAGACATCCGTCACGATAGACGGAAAAGCATTGATCATCGGACTGAACGCTTACATTTACAAATAGGATAGAACGGGGGGCATATTTCTGGAAAATGCAGTGGAATGTGCCCCCAGCAGAAAGGTAGGCTTGCATCCGGCAGTAGGTCACAAATTCATACCTTGCACTGCCTGCATTTTCAATTTAAAATCAGGCATCCCATTACTCCAGGCTTTCGTAGCCTGCCTGATCGAACGCCGGCGTACAGACCGCATAGAAGACCAGGTCATTTCCGCCGGAGTTCGATATCTGCTGGGCGCAGCCGGCCGGGATAAAAACCACGTCGCCAGGCCTGACCTCCTGTACTGGCATGTTGCCTATCTTCACAATTCCAGTCCCTTCCATTATCAGATATCTTTCCTCGATCCCATGCAGCCTGTGCGCCTTGGTGGTAACGCCAGGCAAAACGCGCGCCCTGGCTATGGAGACGGCCCTGTCGGCCTCCGTGTTCCAGGATTCCACGATGTAGCATCCCTCCGGGATGAAAAATTCCTTGTGGGAGCCGGCGCGTGATATGATCGGTTCCATTCCTCCCGCTCCTTTTTAAACAGAAATTCAAACTGCATTATAAAACATTTTATTTTTTGCCTTGAAAGATTTTTATGCAAAGCGAGGATGAGCGGATTTTTAGAATTGGGGCCTTGCAAAAAACACGCTAGATACCCGGATGCTCCGTTATATCGACGGGGATCCCCGTCCTCTCTTTAAGGACCAGCCTCAATACCTTCCCGTTTATCGGATGGTAGTTTTGCCAGAGCAGAAGCCATCTGGCTATGGCATCATAAGGGTCTTCTTCCCTTTTCAGGTAGTCCCTGTGCGCCTCCACATAGATGTCGCCGTTTCTCACCCCCACCTTCACGGGCTGATAGATTATCGTGACCAGCGTGCCCTCGGGCACCATATCAAACAGTTGCTCTATATCCCGGCCGTAGAGCCTTATGCACCCGTGGCTGGCCCTGAGGCCCACGCAAAAAGGCCTGTTGGTGCCATGTATCAGATAAGTGGGCCGTGAAAGCCGGAGGGCGAAACGCCCCATCGGGTTATCGGGGCCGGGCGGGATGAAGAGCGGAAGTTCAGGGTCCTGCTTCCTTATGGAAGCAGGCACATACCAGGCGGGATTTTTGATCTTCTGCACAACGCGGTAAGTCCCCGGCGGTGTGCCGAACCCTTCCATGCCAATGCCTATGGGGAATGTCACGACGGAAAGGTTTTTTTTGTCTTTTTTGTCTTTCAGACCTTTATTTTTAAAGTAATAATAAAGCCTCATCTCGGCAATGTTTACGACGATGCCTTTGTGCGGCGCGTCGGGGAGCACCTTGAGACCGGGAATTCTCAGGACCGTACCCTTATCGGGCACCCAGGGGTCCACATGCGGGTTGGCATCAGTTATCTCATTGTAACCAACATCATACCTCGGTGCCAGTTCAACAAGTGACTCGTCTCCTTTGATCACATGCGTATGCATGGCACCTATCAGGGTATTCTGAGGACTGAACAGGAAGGGCTTTTTGTTTTCCAGGACGGTGCTGTGCGCGCCCGCGTGAGCAATGGGCAGAACAGCCAGCAAGCAAATGGTCAAAAGAAGGAACTTCATTGCGCGCATTTTTTTATTTTCTACCCGAAGGCCGGGCTTGTCAATCGCACAGGAGCAGAAAGAAAACAAAAACCCTCATCCTGCTATAATAGCGCATATTTGCGATGCCGCTTGTTTTGTAATGAATCACCCTGCAGCAAGCCGCAGGGAAGTTAAAAATATAAATTTCATTTTTTTGATTTGTCCCATGGGGGGATAGTGAGAGATTTTCAGGCGCCTCCGGCAAAGATAACGCGCCCGGTTATTTCAGGTTTTTTCCCGAGAGAAAAACTTTTCAGTTCCCTGGATTCGATGAGGGAGAATCCTGCCATATGGGTGTCCGGCCCCGCCGGGGCCGGAAAGACAACACTGATCGCCAGCTATCTGAGTTCCCGCAAGATTCCTCACCTCTGGTACCAGATCGACAAGACAGACGCTGACCCGGCCTCTTTTTTTTACTACATGGGACTGGCCGCGGGGAAACCGGAGGGCAAAAACAAAAGATCCCGAAAACAACAAAAACCCCTGCCCCTGTTCACGGCGGAATACACAGGCGGGCTCTCAGCATTTATTGCAAACTATTTCGAGAACCTGTACGGCAGGCTAAAACCTCCGTACATCATTGTGTTTGATAATTGTCATGAGGTCCAGGAGGGCCCGCTTTTCGAGGAGATAACCGCCAAAGCCATCCTCCTCATTCCCCCCGGGATCCAGTGCATACTGATAAGCCGTTATGACCCCCCTGCCCGGCTGGTATACCTGCTTTCAAATAGAAATATGGAGTCCATCGGCTGGGAAGATATAAAGTTCGGACTTAGCGAGTCCGAGGTATTCGTCAATACTCACGGCAAAAAAACCATACCCATGGACATACTGCAAAAGCTGCACGAAAAAACCCGGGGCTGGGCGGCAGGGCTGGTGCTTCTGATGCGGGAGATGAAGATGGAGGACGCGCCGGAATCGCTTGCCTCTGTCCGGCCTGAAAAGATATTCGATTATTTTGCCGGTGAAATACTTGGGAAAATGGACAGAATGACCGTGGAGTTCCTTTTGAAGGCGTCATTTCTTCCCAGGATACCGGCCAGCCTGGCAGAAAAGATCACCGGGCTCGAAGCGGCCGGGAAAATTCTTGCAGGCCTCAGCCGCAGCAATTATTTCATTGAGAGGCGCAATGTACCGCCCGTTTACCAGATACATCCTCTCTTCAGGGAGTTCCTGAACGCCAAAGCAGCGGAGACCTATTCAAAGGAAGAGATCTCTGCCGCAAAAAGGGCCGGGGCGGCGCTGCTTGAGGATGCGGGCCAGATAGAGGACGCGGCGGAGCTTTGGATGGAGTGCGAAGACTGGGAGGCGCTTTCCGCACTCGCCCTGAAAAACGCCGAAGCGCTTATGAACCAGGGTCGGGCCAGGACTCTGGAAGGGTGGATATCAAGACTTCCAGCTAAAAAACTGCTTGAGAGCCCGCCATGGCTTTTCTTTTGGCTGGGCGTATGCCGGATGGCATTTGATCCGGCCCAGGCAAGGAGCCACCTGGAAAAGGCCTTGCAGCAATTCGTCTCCGGGGGGGATTTGACCGGCACTCTCCTTTCATGGTCCTTTATCGTGGACAGCTATCTCTACGAGTGGGACGATTTTTCCACTCTCGGCGCCTGGATAGACCGCATTTACTCGCTCATGGGTCCAGGCTTCCGGTTCCCGTCCATTCAGATCGAGGCCAAGGTGGCCTCCAGCATGATGTGCGCCATGGTGTCTTGCCGTCCGGGGCACCCTGATGCTGAAAAATGGGCGGGAAAAGCGCTTAAGCTCTCAAAGGGTTTTGGAGACCCGGCCAGCCAGGTCCAGACGAGCACTTTCGCCACATATTTTTACGGCTGGAGGGGAGATTTCAAAAAATCCGTTCTTTTAACGGAAGATATCCGCGAGGTGGCCGCATTGCCGGATATCTCGCCGCTTTTCAAGATCGGCTGGCTGGGTCTTCATGCCATAAATAATCTTTTTATTACTCCTTCTCCGGAGACGGCGCTCGAAAATCTGTCTATCGGGAGCGAACTTGCGGAAAAGACGGGTGTGCACGTCTGGGACCAACACTGGGTGGTGGTCGGGGCCTTCGCCGCGCTCATGAATGGAGATTTTAAAAAAGCCGATGAGTTCCTTTACGGCCAGAAAAGGGCAAACATCCGCGGCAGGATCGGTTTGAGCCACTTTTTTTTCGTTTTGGCATACCGCGAATTCATGGGCGGCAACCTGGTGCAGGCCGCCGCCCATGCCGAGGCCTCGCTTAAATATGCCAATGAAACGAAATATCCTTATGCGGAGGCGCTGTGCTATTTCGAATCCGCGCAGATAAAACACGCGCTGGGTCTGCTGGGAGAGGCAGAAGAGCATCTTCGATCTGTAGAATCGCTGTCCACCGGCTCCAGGATGTTCGATTTCATGTGCGCTTTGGCGCGGGCGCAGTTCTCCTTTGACAAGGGGGAGGAAGCGCAGGGCTTGGCATTTCTTCGTGAAGGGTTTCGCATGGGACGGCAACAGAATTATTTCAGTTTCACCTGGTGGTGGGACCCGCCGGTAATGGCCGCGCTTTGCGCAAAGGCCCTTCAGGCGGAAATAGAGCCGCACTATGCGCGGGAGCTTGTACGCAAACGGGGCTTAACAGAGTACGCCGCGCCGGTAGAAGTGGAGAACTGGCCGTGGCCGGTTAAAGTCTACACGCTTGGGGAATTTCGTGTGGTCATAGCCGGTACGAAATCGCTGGAGCCCCACGGCAAGCCGCAGCAAAAGCCCCTGCTGCTTTTAAAATTGCTGATCGCCCTGGGCCATAAGGACACCCCCGAAGAAAAGATCATAGATTATCTCTGGCCTGACGCCGAGGGCGATCTGGCGCACAAGTCTTGCGAGATAACCTGTTTGCGTTTAAGGCGGATAATCGGAGACAAGGCCATTCGTGTGAGCGGAGGCCTGGTTTCCCTGGATGAAAAACACTGCTGGACGGATTTAAAGTCCATCATGCAGGTCATGGAGCAGGCCGAAAGCTTATGGAAAAGTGGTGTGAAAACCGGCGTCGAGGCCGAAGCAGTCTCTCTTTCCAAAAAAGCAATGGACCTCACCCAAAAAGCCATCGGCCTGCACAAGGGAGACTTTTTGCCATCGGACCCGTTGCAGCCATGGGCAATGGCGGCGCGGGAGCGCACCAAAAACAGGCTCCTTGGTCTGGTCACAAAGGCCGGCAAATATCTGATGCGGGCCGGGCAATTTGAAGCTGCTGTAGAAATGTTCGAAAAGGGCCTGGAATTGGACAGCCTGGTTGAAGAACTTTACCAGAACCTGATGCTGTGCCAGATAGCCCTTGGCAGGCGTGGCGAGGCGGCCAGGGCCTATGAAAAATGCCGGAAGGCGCTTTCCGAAATCCTGGGACTCAATCCTTCCCCCACGACTGAAAAGATTTACAAATCCATTTTTTAAAATTCTTGCCTATCCATTTCATCTGTAGGTCATCTGTAGGTTGCCGCGTGTTTTGATATCCGTGCGGGCCTTCATGTCTTCGAGTGCCGGACTTTGGCCCCGGAAAGCAGGGGAGACATATTGTGGAAAGCTACATAATCCGCATTTACAGGCGGGACACCCTGAACCCTGACAGCGTTTCGGGTCTTGTGGAGGGCTCGTCCCTGAAAAAGCCGGTCGTCTTTTCGAGCATCAGGGAAATTCTGGATGTTTTAAGAAAATCCACGGAAGCGGACCTGGCATCCAAAAAAACCGGGCCACCCAAATATAAGGATTATGACGAATAGAATTTAAGGCAAAAGTTTAAAAAAAATTTTCCAGAAGGGGATTTTCACGTCCCCAGGGAGGAACACTTGAAGGCAGAGCTTGATGAAAATGAATCACCCTGTGGCAAGCTGCGGAGTATCTGTTATGATTTTTTAGTTAAAAAGGCATTTATCTGGCTGTTTTTACCGGTCCTGCTGCTCTCTCTTGCCGGGTGCGGGGGTAGCGGTGGCGGCGGCACAACCTCCATAAGCGGCAAGGTAATAGACGGTCCCGTGGCAAACGCGTCGATAACCGTCTACCAGGTTACCTCCGCTGGTTTTAATAAGGTGGGCACGGGGTCAACCGGTTCGGACGGGAGTTTTTCTTTAAGCATTCCCAATTACAATTCTGCCGATTACTACATACTTTTTGTTTCTGGCGGCACATTCGACAATAACGGCAACAGCACCGGGTCTCCGGACATGGTGGGATTTCTTGCCCCCGGAGGGTCGCACCAGGTATTCATAACCCCCATAACCACCCTGATAGGAGAGGACCTGTTTTCTAACGGGGTCTTGAACCCTAACCTCAATTCCGCTCAGGTGGACGCCGCCCTTAATCAGATGCTGGCCGTCCTGGGCCAGATATTCCAGGCGCTGGGCGGCAACAGCCTGAACGGCATATCCTCTTCCGATCCCACAGGCCAGACCAACCTTGACCAGCTTCTGGCGGAGCTAAACGGCATACTGCAAGAGCTTGCAAATGATGTGGCCGGCCAAACGGGGGAAGGTTACGGCCAGGCAATGAAAGACCTTGGCAACTACATCGGCAATAACCCCGGCACTTTCGGAAAGGAACTTGGGGCCGCATCGAACGGGGGCAATTTTTCTTTCATCAATTTCAATTTTACCGGCGGCAACGGAGGCACTATAAACATCTCGGGCACCCTGAACAACAATGACCAGACAGATCTGGGAAACCTGAAAAAGCAGCCGCCGTCTTTGGGAGTAGCCAATATCCCGGCCACTTTTTCCGTCCCCACTAATTTTTCGGTCTGGGTCGTAAACAATTCAGGCCAGGGGACCCCTGGCACAGTCACGAAGCTCGATGCCTCGGGCAACAAGCTGGGGACTTATACTGTTGGCAACGGTCCGGATTCGATCGCCATAGACCCCTCCGGAAATGTATGGGTGGCAGGAGATGCAGTTGTCACCGAGCTTGACCCGTCAGGAAACCATTTACGGACCTGCAGTCTGAATACCGGAGATGGAAGCGCCTACATGGACTCTTTGGACTCAAATTATGTAGCCACCGATCCTTCCGGCAATGTGTGGGTCACGGACATATTCGGGTACACATCCGACCCGCTTACCATAGGCAGTTCTTCGCAATATAATAACGGATATGGCGAGGAAGGGATCCTCACCCCCACCACGGAAACGGATTGGCACGGCTCTGTTATCGAGCTTAACCCATCCAGTTGCGCGATAGAAAAAACGATCGATATCCATTCCCTGACCAATGGCCAAACGGACAGCCCTGGCCCGATTGCCGTAGACCCTTCAGGCAATATATGGGTTATCAGCGCCGGTCCGCTTAACGCGGTTAATTTTACCACTAATTTAACGGAGGTCAGTCCCGCCGGCACTCTGTTGCAGGGACCCATTCAAGAGGACCAGTTATCCTCGCTGGCCTTTGATCCAGCCGGCAACGTTTGGGTCATGGATAACCAGGTGGGTGCAAAAGCTCCGGCGGGAGTGGGCGAATTCAATATATCCACAAAAAAATACTCCGAATTCAATGCGGGTTACGGGCCGGACACCGTTGCGGTCGACCCTTCGGGCAATATCTGGACCGGCGGCGAGGCCGGCCTGAGCGCCATCGAATGGAATTCATCCGGCTCGGAGATAAAAAATTATAATATAGGATATTGGGCCAAGCCGGAACAAGGTACGATAGCCTTTGACCCCTCCGGCGATGCCTGGATCATCCATGACAGCTATCAGGGCGGGATTGCGGGCGTTACGGAGATAAATCCGTCTTCCGGCAAACAAGCTGTTTATAATGTGGCCGATCCGGTTGCGATTGCCATTAGCGCAAGCGCCTCAAACAACTCCGGCGGCTCTTCCGGCAACGGGTCCGGGGGCGGCTCTGCGGGAGGCTCCTCCTCCGGCCATCAGTTCATTGCCCTGGCTGGCGATTTTTCCACCTCCTATATCCTCAATTCGTCCGATGGGGCCAACTGGAACCTCGTTTATGATGGCGCCAACAACTCCTCACACATCACGGGCGTGGCCTATGG
Organism: Nitrospirota bacterium; assembly: GCA_021812785.1. Next base: position 8,605 of record JAKAMR010000061.1, on the reverse strand, counting down.
AGACGGCAAATGGGTCGCGGTGGGCAACTCCGGCTCCAATTCCGCGATCCTTACCTCAAGCGATGGGCGGACATGGGCGCAGGCATACAGTGCGCCAAATGGATCAACTCCGATCGAAGGCATCGCCTTTGATAACGGCACGGGCACCTTCATGGCGATAGACCAGTACGCATCCCATTACTATGTGTCAGCGGACGGATCCAACTGGACAGCCTATACCGGCAACACACATGGCGGAAGCATCTATGGCATTGCGGGCGCCGTCTTTGGAAAGGGCGTCTACGTGGTAGCGGAGTCGGGCGAATACATCGACAGCTACACATTATCAGACCAGACATGGCACTCTTTTAATGACCCGCAGCTCAACCCCCACTCTGTCGCTTATTTGAACGGTCTTTTCTTCGTATCGTCGTATAACGGGTTCTACTATTCCAGTGACGGGGTCAACTGGACACTGGTCCCGGAGTCCAATTCGCCAGCCGGTATAGCCTATGGAAATGGCCTGTACATCCTGGCGCAGGGAGTCCAAAGCCCTCCATCCTGCAATATTTCATACTCCACAGACGGGGTCCACTGGAGCGCCTCCGGCTACAGCAGCACCAGCTTTGACTGCACGGGGGCCTATTTTGCAAACGGGGTCTTTTTTGTGACCCCCGGTGCCGCCGGGAGCGGACCGGGCCTCCGGTCCACTGACGGGAAGACCTGGAACAGTGCAGCTTCCTCGAACACAAGTTTTTATTATTCCAATATCATTTATGGGAACAACACGTACGTTGCGGCCGGCAACGGCGTAATCAATTACAACAGCGGCATCTTTGATTCAACGGACGGCTCCACATGGACCGGTATTCTGAACACCACATCGTACTCAGGAATGGGGAGCCTCAGCGAGATCGTTTACCATTGAGTCCGTTCTCCTCTTAAAGGAGGTTTGAATTGATGGAAAGTTACATAATCCGCATTTACAGACGGGACGCCATGGACCCGGATATCGCCTCAGGACTTGTGGAGAGCTCGTTCATGGGAAAGCCGGTTTAGTCATTTACTTTGAAGTTATAAATATCATCTTGACAGGCAAAACCATTTTAATGGATTTTAAATAAGAATAAAAATCTGTGATTCAAGACGCTTAAGGGAAAAAGGAAATATAAGGATTATGACGAATAAGGATTCGAGGCCCGGAGATTAAAAAATTTTTCAAAAGGGGGATTTTGCGTCCCCGGGGAGGAACATATGAAGGCAGAGCTTGATGAATTAAAAAAAGTATTGATCTGGCTGTTTTTACCGGTCCTGTTGATCTCTCTTGCCGGGTGCGGGGGGGGCGGTGGCGGCGGCACGGCCTCCATAAGCGGCAAGGTGATAGACGGTCCCGTATCGGGCGCATCCATAATCGTATATCAGGTTACTTCTTCGGGTCTCGCCCAGGCGGGGACCGGATACACCCAATCGGATGGAAGTTTCGCTTTAACTATAAGCAATTACAATTCTTCCGATTACTATCTGCTCTATGTTTCCGGTGGGACCTTCAGCGATAAAGGGTCCAGCACGGCTGCGCCCACCATGGTTGGATTTCTTGTTCCCGGAGGCACGTCGACTGTTTACATAACTCCCTTGACCACCTTAATAGGCGAGGCGCTGTTTAACGCCGATGGGACCATAAACACCAATTTGAATTCCACTCAGGTGGATTTCTATCTTAAACAGATGCTCTACTATATCGGCCAGTTATTTAACGGCATGCAGGGGCAGGATTTAAACTCGATATCGCTTTCAAACCCTGCGAATTCCCAGCTTATTAATGAAATATTGGCCCTGCTTCAGGACCTTGCGGACACTGTTAAAAACCAAACTGGGGAAAAATACAACCAGGCGATGCAGGACCTGCTTAACTATTTAAGCGTTCCTAACAATGGGGCAAAGCAAGCCCTTTTGGCCGCGTTAACAGGCAACGGCGGAAACGGGAACTTTACGTTTGATGGTTTCCAATTTACCGGCAACGGCGGCGGCACCGTAAATATCAGCGGCACGCTGAATAATAACGACCAGGCCGGATTGGCAAATGCCGAGACGCCTCCTGCCCTGCCTTCGGGATTAACGAACATCAAGCCGGACTTTAACATACCGGCAAATTTTTCTGTGTGGATCGCGAGTGGCGACGGCACGGCCAGAAAACTCGATTCGTCAGGCAATGTATCTGGACCCTATAACGCAGGTCCGGCCCCGGATTCAATAGCCGTTGATTCAAACGGCAATGTATGGGTCAGCGGCGCCGGCGTGGTTACCGAGCTCAGTCCCTCGGGGGCATCCGAGCAGACCTGCTATTTACATACTGGCAGCGTCTCTTCCGGAAACAGACCGAATTATAACGATTCGAATTATCTCGCCGTCGATTATAAAAACAATGTGTGGGTTACGAGCGCGGTAGGTTATGATTACACGCCGGTAACAGAAACCACACCTCCACGCTCTTACCCCGGGTGGGGCGATGGCGAAGGCGGTTATTATGAAAACGGGACCTCTCAAATATATGACTGGTGGGACGGGGCGATAATAGAACTTAATACCGCAAGCTGCAGCCTGAATCAAAGCCAGGACCCGTATATCAGATATTTCGATACATATAGCGGATCGGGCAACTCTATCAGTAGTCCCGGTCCGATTGCCGTGGACCATTCCGGCAACCTCTGGGTTGATGCATTGGGAGGGGGGTTCCCCACCTATGGGCAGTCTTTCAGTGTGAACGTTGCGGAATTCAGTTCTTCCTCGGGCAATCTCATCTCTCTGCCAGGCGGGGTTCCCGATCCTGGGCTGCAGAACTTTAACTCGATCGCCACGGACCCGGCCGGCAACCTATGGGCCTTTGCTGGATTTTATGCTTCAGCCAACCCTGCCGGCACTCCGGATCTCAGCGAGATAAAGCCGGGCGGATCAGTTGCAAATTATACGGTAGAATCCCAGGGGAGTTTGGAAAGTGATAAACAAGTTCCTTTCAACGGGTTTCCGATGGCCGTTGATCCTTCCGGCAACATCTGGATCGCGATCACGCAATACGGCGCTGCTTCTTCAAGTGCTTACGAATACAGCTCTTCGAACGGCACCCTGATAAACCATTATGATCTGGGCGTTACCGTGCCCGGGTTTCAGGTTTCGCAGGCCGCGGAGCAGATAGCCTTCGATTCGTCAGGCAACGCCTGGGTCATAGGAAAGGGCGCGAACGGCGCCGACGGTGTCATCGTAATTAACCCGAAAACGGCCGGCGGCAAACAGGCCTTTTTCCAAGTCCCTGATCCGGTCGCCATTACGGGCGGCAGTTATACCTTGACCGCTCCAAGCGTAAGCTCCGTAAGCCCCGCTAACAATGCAACCGGCGTAAGCACCTCCCCGGCTGTGACGGCAACCTTTAGCGCGGCAATGAATTCCTCGACTATCAATTCGGGGACATTCACCATTACCGGGCCTAACGGGACACAGGTAACCGGAGCAGTGACTTTCGACGCCTCCACCAATACGGCGACCTTTACCCCATCATTCCCGCTCAGCACCGGCACCTCATACACCGCCACCATCATGACGGGGGCTTATGGCGCCGACAATGTGGCGCTTGCAAGCGTATATTCATGGAGCTTCACTACAACTTCACCCTCCGTGGGCGGCACCAACACGTTTACGGCAGGGATCCATCCACTGGGGATAGCCATAGACGCCTCCGGCCATATCTGGGTGGCCAACAGCGGCGACGGCACGGTGGAAGAAATGGACTCTTCCGGCAGCGTAATAGGCACTTTTGGCGGCGGCAATATAACGGGTGCGGGGTACATAGCCATAGACGCCTCCGGCAATGTCTGGGTAACGGGCACCGGCACCTCCATAACCGAATTATTAAAAAGTTCTGGCTATGCAACAAGCGCGGCATTCAATATGGCCACGCCCAGTATGACTGGCCCGGGGGGCATAGCCATAGACGCCTCCGGCAATGTCTGGGTGACAAACACTTATACCGGCACCATGACAAATCTGTACGAATTCCTGGCGCCAAATTACACGTCATCGAACACATTCTCTGCCGGCTTCGGAGGAGGTGTGGCCACCGGCCTGGCGATTGATGCCGCCAGCAATGTGTGGGTTGGATATAATGATTATGGCTACGGCGAGGTAACCGAATTATTGAGCTCAAGCTCGTACAGTTCGCCGGGTAACTTGTTTTCCACCAACATGACAGGCCCTGAGGGCATGGCTATAGACGCCTCCGGCAATGCATGGACAACGAATTTAGCGGCTTCTAATCCATCAACTTCCGCAGGGACGATAGTTAAATTGACCGCTCCGTCAACTTCGTCTTCGCCATATACATTGGGCGCAGCTCCTGAAGGAGTGGCGATCGACTCCGCCGGCAATATCTGGGTGGCAAATAAAGGCGGCAATACGGTTACGGAATTGAACTCATCCGGCACTGTCGTCAATTCATACACGGTAGGCACAAACCCTGTCGATGTAGCGATAGACTCTTCCGGCAATGTGTGGGTGACCAATAACGGAGACGGCACCGTATCCGAGTTGGTGGGAGTCGCAAAGGGGCCCCAGTTTTTCCCTTATTCGGGCCCGCAATTCCCATGATTTGCCCATGACTAGCCTATAATTTGGAGGTTAATTTTTGAACATGATTTAAATTTAAATTGCCCGAATTAATTTAAGGAGAACCGTTTTTCAAAGGCAGGCGTGGCAAACATCGCCGCTCGTGGTTTTTTAAAAAAACCCCGGAGGGTTTGGATATAAACCCTCTGGGGTTTTTCGCATAATATCCCTTTTTTAGTTTTTTAAAGCTTCGTTATCTTAAGCCTTGATATCTTCCTCTCCTCCATTTCGAGGATGAGGAAGCGCAGGTTCTGATATCTCACCTGCTCTCCCACCTTTGGGAGCCTGCCGAACAGCCCGAACACGAACCCCCCTATGGTGTGGAACTCCGCCGATTTCATATCGGCCCCTACCAGCTCGTTCACCTCATCCATCCCGGTCTGTCCGGAGACTATGAAAGTCCGCTCGTCCACTATCTCGATCTCCCGTTCGGCCTCGATCTCCTCGAACTCGTCCTGAAGGCCGCCCACGATCTCCTCCATTATGTCCTCGAAAGTGATAAGGCCGTCCGTGCCTCCATATTCGTCTATCACGATGGCGATCTGGAACTTCTTTTTCTGCATCTCGTCCAAGAGTTCCGAGAGCATCTTGTTTTCCGGGACAAAGTAGGTTTCCCTCATGATCTCCGTTACCGGGGTGGTCTCATTCACCGTGCCTTCGGCCATCTTTATAAGGATGTCTTTTATATATAGTATCCCTGATATGTCATCGATGCTTTCCCCGATCACGGGATACCTGGAATAGCCCTCTTCCTTCACCAGCGCCATGGCCTCTGAAATGGAGGCGGTGCTCGGGATGGATACGATCTCGGTCCTGGGCACCATGACCTCTGATACCATCATGTCGCCGAACTCAAAGACCCGGTGCAGAAGCTCCTTTTCTTCCTCTTCCAGCGTACCGGCCTCTTCGCCAACGGTTATGGCGGCCTTTATCTCATCCACGGTCAGATATGAAGGCAGAGGCTCCTGTTTTATTCCTATCAGGTTCAGAAAACGGCTGAAGAACCACACCAGCGGACTTATGAGCTTCATATATATCTGCACCGGCCTGGCCAGCGAAAGGGCGAACTCGTCCGCGTGCGCCAGCGCCATGGTCTTTGGCGTAAGCTCGCCGAACACGACGGTCAGAAACGTCATGACGGCGGTGGAGATTATCACGCCCTTGCTGCCCAGCATCTTGACGGCCACCAGGGTGCCAAGGGCCGTGGCAAATATGGTAAGCATGTTTGCGGAAACGATGACAGCGCTGAAAAGCCGGTCCGGCTGATCCAGTATCTTCTTAAGGACAATGGCCCGCCTGTTGTTCTTCTCCACCAGACTTCTTATCTTATAGCGGTTGGCGGAGATGAACGAAGCCTCCACGCTGGATAGCGCCGCAAGGGCGAAGATCGACAGAATTATAAGAAGTGCTTCTAGTATACCGGGAGGCTCCATTAAATAGGAAAGGTCAGTTGGCCTTCATCTTCCCGATGACGGCGTGTGCGACATCAGTGGTCGAGACGGCGGAAGGATCATCAGGAGAGGGTTTCATGTCATATGTGACATGCCTGCCCTCCTCAATTACACCGGCAATCGCCTTTTCGAGCCTTTCAGCCGCGTCCTGTTCCCCAAGATACCTTAACATCATGACACCTGATAGCATCATAGCAAAGGGATTCATCTTGTTCAACCCCTTGTACTTGGGGGCGCTGCCGTGGGTGGGCTCGAAAACCGCATACCCTTCTCCGATATTCGCGCCAGGAGCAAGACCGAGCCCGCCTATCAGGCCGGCGCCAAGGTCCGAAATGATATCGCCGTACAGGTTGGGCAGGACAAGGACATCATAAAGCTCCGGTTTCTGCACAAGCTGCATGCACATATTGTCTATTATCCGGTCTTCAAACCCGATATCCGGATAATCCGCGGCTACCGCCCTTGCCACCTCAAGGAAAAGCCCGTCAGAAAACTTCATTATGTTTGCCTTGTGGACGGCGGTGACCTTTTTTCTTCCGTTTTTACGGGCGTAATCGAATGCAAAACGGACAATGCGCTCAGTGCCGGAAACCGATATCGGTTTTATGCTTATCCCGGAGTCTTTCCGGATGTCTTTTCCGGAAAGCTCGCGTATGGTATCTATCAGGCGAAGCGCCTCCGGGGTGGATTTCTGGAACTCTATCCCTGCATAGAGGTCCTCGGTGTTCTCCCGGACGATGACTAGGTCTATATTTTCATATCTGGACCTGACCCCCTTGAAGCTCTTGCACGGCCTCAGGCAGGCATAGAGGTCCATAGCCTGGCGGAGCTGGACGTTTATGCTCCTGAACCCTTTGCCCACGGGCGTGGTGACCGGGCCTTTTATGGCCACCTTGTTTTTCTTAATGGAATCTATGACCCTTTGCGGCAGGGGGTTGCCTTCCTTCTCGTAGACGTCTTCTCCTGCGTCCTGAAAATCCCATTCAAAACCCACCCCTGTGGCCTCAAGCACCATGCTGGTGGCTTCAGACAGCTCCGGCCCTACTCCGTCTCCCGGTATGAATGTTACTTTATACATAGATAGAGGTCTCCGATTCTGTTGTCATTTCTATATCTTTTAGAAAACGACCGTGAGTATCTTCCTGACGATGTCAGGATGGGTCGCCAGGAGACGAAGCTCATCGTCGGTCAGGGGCTTTTGCGTATGCAGGTTCGCGTACTGCGCAAGCTCCAGGACCTGTCTGGCCTCGGCATCGTCCTTGAAGCTTATGCCAAGCTTGTCATAGACGTGCCTGAACCCCTTGATCCCCCCGTATGCGCCGGTGGTGATGACGCGCCCGGTCTCAGTGATCATGGGCTCGCCCCGCCCTACGTCCTCGGGGTCATAGAGCTCATAATTCCTTCTGTCCTTAAGAGCGCCGTCAGCGTGTATGCCGGATTCGTGTGCGAAGGCGTTTGAGCCCACACCGGGCTGGTTTATGGGTATCGGGAGCCCGAAGGCGTAAGAGGCGTATCTGGCTATTTTCCAGGCCGTTTTGAGCTTCGTATGCTCATCCAGATGGGCCCTTTCCTTCAATGCCTGGGAATACGTGAGGGCAAGCACGGTGGAGACCAGGTCGCAGTTGCCGCAGCGCTCGCCGTAACCGTTCACGGTGGTGTTAATGTAAGCATCCACTCCCCCGTCCACAGCCCCCTGGGCCCCTGCCACTGATACGGCCTCGGCCATGCCCAGATCGTTGTGGCAGTGCATTTCTATGTCCATCTTGCCCGCAAGGGCGATAGCCTTTATCCTGTCATAGCTCGTGATCGGGTCGTCAAGCCCCAGGGTGTCACAGTAGCGGAACCTGTCCGCCCCGGCCTCTTTTCCCGCGTGCACGAACTCTATAAGTTTATTGATGTCCGTCCTGGACCCGTCCTCGGCGTTTATTCCGACCGATTTGGCCCCCAGGTCCTTTGCCAGCCTGACAGACTTCTGAAGGGAGCCCAGTATTTCGCTCCATCCCTTCTTGCCCTGGAACTTGCCCTGTATCATAATGTCCGATGTGGACATGGAGACGTTTACGTGCTTCAGGTCTGGACAGTTCTTGAACGTAAGCTCAACGTCTTCCGGGATGGCCCGGCACCATCCTTCCAGATGGAGCCTTTTTATGACGCCCAGCTTGGCAAGCTCAAGGTTGGCGTTTATATAGCCCACCTCGTGCTTGAGCGTGGGGAAACCCACCTCGCTCTGGAAAATACCCATCTCATCCAGATAGAGATTGAGCATTGTCTTGGACAATTTCGGCAGCAGGATCCTGGATGTCTGGACCCCGTCCCTGTTGGTTACGTCGATAAGATAAACCTTATGATCCGCCATGTTTTTAATCCACCTGAAGTTTTTTTAAGTTCTATATTATACACGGAATGGCCCAGGACTTTTCAATATGAGGCCCCTGCTTCACATTGCAGGCCCCTATTTTAAAAAGTTCAGACGGATCTGAAGGGGCTCCGCTTTAATTATGCCCATTTTAATCGGCGATGAG
>JAKAMR010000060.1 GCA_021812785.1 Nitrospirota bacterium | reverse complement strand
ACCTATGACAGCTATCTTTTTCTTCTTTAAAATATCAAGCTTGACGTCTTTCTCATAATAGACAGTGACCATGGTTCTCCGGCTCCTCCTTTTGTGAATTGAACTATTATATTACAAAATTTCTTGATTTTTCATTTCATTTGGACTCTCATAGAAGGATGAGCGGGCTTTTGACCGATTTCAGGAAGTTTGTCCGGGAAAGAGGGATGAACGGCTTCTGCTTCATAGTGGGAGGCACCGTCCGGGACATCCTTGCAGGGGCAGCGAAGCCAAAGGATATAGACATAGCCATGAAGGGCAGGGCGGTGAGGGCCGCGCGCAGCTTTGCGCAGCAGGCCGGGGGCACCTTCGTTCTTCTGGATGAGCGCTTCGGGACGGCAAGGGTGGTCCGGGGGGATGAGCATATTGACATATCCAGGATGAGGGGGGCGGCCATCGAGGAGGACCTGGCAAGCCGGGACATCACGATAAACGCCATGGCGTTCCCCCTTTCATCACGCAGGCTGATAGACCCTTTCGGCGGTTCCGAAGACCTTATGAAGGGGGTCGTCCGGATAGTCTCGGAGGAAAACCTGGTGCATGACCCGCTGAGGATCCTGAGATGCTACAGGTTTGCCGCCGCATATGGCTTCAGGATAGAAAAGGAGTCGGCTTCAATCCTTGAAAAACTGGCCAGCCTCCTTAAGGCGCCTGCCGCGGAGAGGATCACCGATGAGCTCAGAAAGATACTTGCCGCCCGTGGAGCGGGCAGGGTGCTTGAGCGCATGTTCAGGGACGGGGCGCTAAGGGAGGTGCTGCCAGGCTTCAGAAGAGCGAACCTGCCGGCCTTCAGGGCGCTCGAGGGGAAGCGGGCAAGGTTTTTTCCCTTCCACGAAAAACTGGGCCATGCCGCCAGGGAGATGAGTTTTCCCCTTGCTCTTGCCGTGCTTGCGGCAGGCTCGGGCGGAAGGGCCACGCAGAGGCTTGTGCTTTCAAACAAGGAGAAGGCGTTCATGGAAAGGCTATCCGCCTACAGGGCAAGGTTCAGGGGCCTTTTTTCAAGAGGCGCGCGCGGCGCCGCATTAGCCGCGGTCTTCAGGGACCTGGAGGACGAGACATATGCGCACCTCCTGTTTTCCTATGCCTTTTTCAGGGCCGGGGACGAACAGGCCGGGCATGAGTTCCTTGAATTTTCAAAGGCCGCCCTCTCTCATTACATCAAAGCGGTGAGGCCCAGGCTTGGCAGGCGGCCCATAACCGGGGAGGACCTCAAGACGGAGCTTGGGCTCAAGCCTTCGCCGCTTTTCAAAGAGGTGCTTGAGGATGTGGAGCTCAGGTGGCTCAAGGGAGAGATAAACAGCAGGCGGCAGGCGCTTGATGCCGCAAGGAAGATGGTCCGTTCTTACCCGCATACCCGCCCTTAGGGTGTGGGGCTCCGCCATTGCCCCTCCAAGGAAAAATTTGACAGAAAGATTAGTGCTTTATCACCTCCGCCTTATACCCCAAATCCTTTATTTTTTGCAGGATCTGATTTTGCGGAATCTTGGCGTCATCATAAGCCACATGGATTTTCTTTGAAGAGACTGAAATCCGGACATCTCCTACCCCCGGCATTTGGTCTAAAGCGGTTTTTATCCTCATGGCACATGAGATGCAATATAAATTGTCAACTTTAATATCGAGAGATTTCATGGCAGTTGAGAACGCCTTTGAAGAGAAAGCGGCCATTGCCATAAGCAAAACTATTATGATAAACGGGAGAATGGGGGAAATTTTCTTTTTCACTCTTGTTTTCTCCTTAGAGGACCGTAAAATAACGGCTGAAATTGTAAAGGTAATAGACTCCCATAAGCACCATAAGTACACCTCCGGCTTTTTCAAAGGCAGGGACATAGCGGCGCAGAATATGCGAGTGCTTGAGCGCCCCGACTGAAACCCCCGTTATCAAAAGCGGAAGGCCTCGCCCGAGTGAAAAAAAGACCATAAGGACAGCGCTGTACCAGATATTGCCTGTTGCTGCAGCGACTGTAAGAATGGTAAGCAGATAAGGAATGCAAAAAGGGCAAAAGGACATGGAAAAAGGAATGCCTAGCAGAAAGGCCCCGAATGTGGTTTTGGCCCATCCGTTTTCCGCGGTTTTATCAGGCAGTTTGATCCCAAAGGTTCTGAACCGGAGAAGCCCCAGCCACCTCGCGCCTAATATGATGAGCATAACGCCTATGACCGGCTCCCATCTGGGTCCAAAGACCATCGAGACCCGGTGGCCTATATAGGCAAAAAGGACTCCCAGCAGCGCGTCTGCGGCCATCATCCCCAGTATAAAGGCAGAAACCAAATGAAGAGGTTTCCTTGCAGATGTCCGTTTCTCCGTACCCGCCACATAGCCTGCGACCACCGGAATGACAGCGGCAGAACGAGGGTTCAGGGCCATGGCGGCCCCCGCCAGAAAAACCATGAGAAACCCCGCAGCTGAAGCCCCGCCAGATAATATCTGAAAATTGCCGATGGAAAACAAAATTCCTGCCTTTCAAATAGGGAGGGGGCCGTACCGGCCCCTCCTCATTAGAGCGGTGTCCCTATGCCTGCCGCCCGGAGATCGGCCTCATTGGGCTTTTTCCTTGAGCAGCATTCGGCAATCTTCCCGTTCACGACTACAGTGGGCACGGAATTGACGCCGTACTTTTTCGCCTCGTCCATCCCTTCCTTCCTCAAGTCGTAAACCTTCACATCGCAGCTTGGACAGGAAATCTTCTTTACGAGCTGAACGGTTTCATGACAAAGCGGACATCCTGCCGTAAAAACCTCTACTTTTCTTTTGTTTGGCATATACGCCACCTCCTTTTAATTCAAGCTTAAACTATCCAGACGGATGGAGAGTCAAGGGCTTTTTTGCGATTCGGTGATTATCGGGCAGATGGATTTCGTGGCGACTCTGTGCTTTTTAAGTTTCAAGAGGTTTTCAAGCCTTCCTTTCAGGTCCAAAAGGTTGGTTATCTTCTCCTCGATTTCATTTATCTTGCCCCTTATTAAATCCTTCGTGCATTCGCAGGGCACTTCGCCTCTTTCATGGAGGTCTATAATCTTTTTGATTTCATCCAGCTTGAGACCGATACTCTTGGCCTTGAGAACAAATTCCAATCTCTCGACGGCACTGTCGCCATAAACCCTGTAACCGCTTTCGGTCCTCCCCGCTTTTGGCAGGATTCCTATGGTCTCATAGTATCTTAGCGTCCTCGGATTGAGCCCGAACTTCCCGGCTATATCTCCTATAAAATGCCTGGACATGATTAATTATAAACCCTCCATCCTACTGGAGAGTCAAAGTTAAAATATGTTCTGCGTCCCTATATGGCTTGTGGTTTTTTTCTAATTACTATAGGCGCAGGATGAGGTAAGCCCACTAGAATTCATTCTCTTCGCCAAGATTCCGAAATGTGTTTGTTTCGAGCGATATAAAACAGTTCTCAAAAATTGAAACTGTCGCGGGTTTCTGGACGAACTGTTGAAAATAATGGCTTTTGCGGAAATGTCATATTTCATAGGGAATCATTTTCCAGGCGCCAGGCCGCATAAACCGATCATATAAACTCTTACGTGGACAGTGCCATGGCCCGGGTCCATAAGGAATTTTTGGCCGTGTTCAGGAACATTTGAACAGCTGGGTTAAAAAAATGATTTAAAAACAATCGGTTGGAATTTTTAACTTGAACAGAAAAAGGCAAAAAGAGCTTTCGACTCCCGTGCGATAACTTGAGATTCCCTGCCTTGGTTCTTTATAATTAACCTTTATTTTTTGGATAATCCATATCCTTTATATATTGAAAGGCTGAGATGAAAAGAAAGAAAGTTTCGGTAATAGGGGCTGGGAACGTGGGGGCCTCTCTTGCCCAGCACCTTGTGATGGGCGGCATATCCGATGTTGTGCTGTACGACATCGCGCAGGGCGTGCCGCAGGGCAAGGCGCTCGACATGGGGGAGGCCTGTCCTCTCTGGGGCTCGTCCTTTTCGATCAAAGGGACCAATGTCATAGAGGACACGGCCGGTTCGGACGTCATAGTCATAACCGCGGGGCTTGCCAGAAAGCCCGGCATGACCAGGGACGACCTCCTGCATGCAAACGCCTCCATTATCGGGGTGGTCACCGCGGAAGCGGCGGCGCATTCGCCCAAAGCGGTAATAATCATGGTTACAAACCCCATGGACGCCATGGCCCATCTTGCCTGGAAATCCTCCAGGTTCCCGGCGGAGCGTGTGCTGGGAATGGGCGGGGTGCTCGATTCCGCCAGGTTGCGCTCGTTCATCGCTTGGCAGCTGGATGTCTCCCCCAAGGACGTGGAGGCCATGGTGCTGGGCGGGCACGGGGACCAGATGGTGCCGGTAAGGAGCCTTATCTCCGTAAAGGGGGTGGGCGTAGGCTCCCTCCTGCCGGACGCGAAGATAGAGCAGATAATTGAAAGGACCAGAAACGGAGGCGCGGAGATAGTCGCCCTCCTTAAGACGGGCAGCGCGTATTATGCGCCTGCGGCCTCGGCCTGCGAGATGGTGAAGGCCGTATTGTTCGATGAAAAAAGGCTTATGCCGTGCGCCGCGTATCTGGACGGGCAGTACGGCGCAAAGGGAGTGTATGCGGGGGTGCCTGTCATACTTGGAAAAGGTGGGGTGGAGAAGATACTGGAGGTGCCGCTTACCCCGGATGAGAAGGCCGCCTTTGACCGCTCCGTCAGCGCGGTGGGCAAGCTGGCCGGGCTGCTTGGCCTTGCATAAATAAATTTTGGCTTTTTTGACTTCTTAAATAAAACACAGAAAAAAGTCCCAAGGAGGATAATCGAAAAAAATGGTTCAGAGGACCCTTTCCATAATCAAGCCCGACGCGGTCAAAAAGAACGCCATAGGCGGGGTGCTTAAATATTTCGAGGATGCCGGGCTCAGGGTTGCGGCGCTCAAGATGATACATCTTTCCATGGAGGAGGCAAAGCGTTTCTATATAGTGCATAAGGAAAGGCCGTTCTATAACGACCTGGCCACCTTCATGTCCGAAGGTCCGGTCGTGGTGCTCGTCATCGAAGGGGAGGACGCCATCGCCAGGGTAAGGCAGATCATGGGGGCAACAAACCCCAAGGACGCCGCCCCAGGCACCATAAGGGCCGCGTACGCGGACAACATAGAGCGCAACGCGGTGCACGGCTCGGACAGCGAGAAATCCGCCTGCTATGAGATACCCTTCTTTTTCCCGGAAATAGAGATACATTAAGGGCGGTTTTTTGCTGGGGAAAAATAAGCCCGCGCATTGGAATAAGGAAAACTGTTTAATTTAGAATAAGGAACTGGTTCGGAGCAAAAAATAAAACGGGGGAGGAGCTTAAGAAAAGATGGATTATTTCCTTTCCGAAGAACAATTGATGATAAAAGAGCTCTGCGCGCAGATAGCGCAGGAGAAGGTCGTGCCAGTAAGGGCGGAGCTCGATGAAAAAGAGGAGTTTCCCTGGGAGATAATGAAGGTTATGGCGGGCTCGGACCTTTTCGGCCTGTTCATCCCGGAGGAGTACGGCGGCCTGGGCAAGGGCAGCTTCGAGCTTGCAATTGCGGTCGAGGAGCTTTCGAAGGCCTGCGTGGGAGTGTCCACAACGTATGCGGCAAACGCCCTTGGCACCTATCCCATTTTGCTTTTTGGCACTGATGAGCAGAAGAAAAAATACCTCCCGGACATAGCGGCCGGCAAAAGGCTTGTGGCCTTCGGCCTTACCGAGGCGAACGCGGGCAGTGATGCGGGCGGCATACAGACCACCGCGAGGCTCGAAGGGGACCACTACGTCATAAACGGCACCAAGCAGTGGATAACCAACGGCGGGGAGGCAGAGATATACACCGTTGTCGCGATCACCGACAGGTCGAAGGGCGCCAGGGGCGCCTCGGCCTTCATCGTGGAGAAAGATACGCCAGGCTTCAGTTTCGGCAAGAAGGAAAAAAAGATGGGCATAAGGGCCTCCGCCACGAGGGAGCTTGTCTTTGAGGACTGCCGCGTGCCAAAGGAAAACCTGATCTCCAGGGAAGGCATGGGCTTTCTGGTGGCCATGAAGACGCTGGACAGCTCCCGCGTCGGGGTTGGCGCCCAGGGGGTCGGCGTTGCGCAGGGGGCGCTCGACGAGGCTGTGAAGTTCGCAAGGCAGAGAGTGCAGTTCGGCCATCCGGTAATAGGGTTCCAGGCCATCCAGCACATGATAGCGGACATGGCCACGGAGATAGAGGCGGCAAGGGCGCTTGTCTACGCGGCCGCAAGGTATGCGGACAGCGGCGCCAAGGATGTCACAAAGGTTTCCTCCATGGCAAAGCTCTTCGCCACCGATGTGGCCATGCGCGTGACCACCAACGCGGTACAGGTGATGGGCGGCTCCGGCTACATGAGGGAGTACCCTGTTGAAAAGATGATGAGGGACGCAAAGATACTCCAGATATACGAGGGCACGAACCAGATACAAAGGAACGTGATAGCGCAAAACATAATAAAGGAAGCGGCGAAAGCAAAATGAAAGGTGAGCGTATCCCGAAGGGCCAGAGAGCCAATACGGTTAATTTTGCAAAGTCCCTGCATAAGCTTTCCGGGAGGGAAGCGCAATGAGGATAGCTGTCTGCATAAAACAGGTCCCCGATACGGCGGAGGTCAGGATAAACCGTGAGACGGGCACCCTGGTAAGGGAAGGTGTGCCCTCCATCATAAACCCATATGACACCCATGCCATCGAGGCCGCGCTTTCCTTAAAGGAAAAACTTGGCGGCACCGTATGCACTGTAACGATGGGGCCCCCCCAGGCGGAGGCGTCGCTCCGGGAGGCCGTCTCGCTTGGCGTTGACGAGGTGTTCCTGGTGACCGGCAGGGAGTTTGCCGGGGCCGACACGCTTGCCACCGCATGCGCCCTTTCAGGCGTCATAAAGAAGATAGGGGCGGACCTCATAATATGCGGCAAGCAGGCCATAGACGGAGATACTGCCCAGGTGGGCCCTGAGGTGGCCGAGTTCCTGGACATACCGCACGTCTCCTATGTGAAAAAGATAATCGAGGCCACCCCGGAGTCCATCAGGGTGGAGCGTATGATGGACGACGGATCAGACATAGTGGAGGCCTCGCTTCCCGCCCTCATCACCGTGGTGCGGGAGCTGAACACCCCGAGGCTGCCGTCGCTAAAGGGAAAGATGAACGCAAAGAAGGCGGAGATAAAGAAGATGGGGGCCGCGGAGCTTGGGCTGCCGCTTGAGGTGGTGGGCTTTAACGGGTCGCCCACGCAGGTAAAAAAGATATTCACGCCGGGGCCAAGGGGCGGAAGGAAAAAATTCGAGGGTTCGCTTGAAGAGCAGATAGACGCCCTTGTAAACGAACTTGTGGAGAAAAAATGCCTTTAAAGATAGATAAGACAAAATGCATGGGCTGCGGGGCGTGCATTACCGTCTGCCCCTATGACGCCATAGTGATGGAGGACGGAGTAGCGCGCATCGGGGAATACTGCCAGCTTTGCCAGGCGTGCCTGTCAAGCTGTCCCGAAGGCGCCATCATGGAGAAGAAGGACGAACAGGTCGCCCCCGTGGAAGACATGGCCGACTGGAAGGGTGTGTGGGTGTTCGCCGAGCAGAGAGACGGCAGGATAGCCCCGGTTGCCTTCGAGCTTCTGGGGGAGGGCAGGAAGCTAGCCGCCGCAAGGGGCGCAGAGCTTTGCGCCGTTTTATTCGGGGCGGCAAAGAGCGAGGCACAGGAGCTTGTGAAATGGGGTGCGGACAGGGTCTATTACTGCGGAGACCCCATTTTCCAGGGCTTTACGGACGAACCCAATGCGGAGCTGCTCTCAAGGCTCATCAGCAAATACAGGCCGGAGGTAGTGCTGGCCGGGGCCACCGCCATAGGGAGGTCTTTTCTGCCCAGGGTGGCGGCAAGGCTTAAAACGGGGCTTACCGCGGACTGCACATCCCTTGAGATAGAGGCGGAAACGGGCAACCTCATTCAGACCCGCCCCGCATACGGCGGAAACATAATGGCCAGCATCCTTTCGCCAAGGACCCGCCCGCAGATGGCTACCGTCAGGCCGAAGGTCATGAAGGCGGGCCGGTATGAGCCTGACAGGCAGGGCGAGATAATAGAGGTGGATGCGGAAGGCATCAGGGCCAGGACCAAAGTGCTTGAGACCATGAAGGCGCAGGATGACGGGGTAAATGTGAACCTGCAGGAGGCCGATGTAATAATCTCCGGCGGCAGGGGAGTGAAAGGCAAAGAGGGGTTCGAGATGCTCAAGGAGCTGGCCCAGCTTCTTAACGGCACCATCGGGGCGTCGAGGGCCGCGGTTGACGAGGGTTGGATACCGTATTGCCACCAGGTGGGACAGACCGGCAAGACCGTCTGCCCCAAACTCTACATCGCCTGCGGCATATCGGGCGCGGTCCAGCACCTGGTGGGCATGCAGTCTTCCGATGTGATCATTGCCATAAACAAAAATCCCGAGGCCCCCATATTTTCTGCCGCCACATATGGCCTGGTCGGTGACCTGAACGAGATAATACCGCTTCTTGTGAAGAAGCTCAGGGAGCGCAAGGACGGGAAATGAAGAAAGCCTTTATCTTTCCAGGCCAGGGCTCGCAGTCCGTGGGCATGGGGGCAGACCTTTTCCACGGTTTTTCGCAGGCAAGGGAGGTCTATGAGGAGGCTTCGGCGGTCCTCGGGTTCGATGTGGCGAAACTCTCCTTCGAGGGCCCCAAAGAGGAGCTTGACAGCACTGTAAACACCCAGCCGTGCCTTCTTGCCGCTGAATATGCCGCATTCAAGGTGCTTGCCGCGGAGGGCGTCGGTCCGGACATCCTTGCAGGCCATAGCCTGGGCGAATACACCGCCGCTGTCGCTTCAGGCGCGCTCTCTTTTCCCTCCGCGCTGCGCATTACCCGGATGAGGGCAAAGCTCATGCAGGAGGCGGTGCCCGAAGGGCAGGGGATGATGGCGGCTGTCCTGGGGCTTTCCGCGGAGGCAGTGGACGAAATATGCTCCGGGCTTCAAAGCGGCTACGCCCAGGCCGCAAACTACAACTGCCCCGGGCAGATAGTCGTCTCCGGGGAAGCGGCCGCCGTGAGGGAGTGCATGGATGTTGCCAGGCAGCGCGGGGCCAAGCGGGCCATCGCGCTTCAGGTAAGCGTCCCGTCCCACTCAAGGCTCATGGAAGGGCCTGCGAAAAAGCTCTCTGAATACCTTTTTCTTGAGGCCCAGATAAAGCCTCTCCAGGTGCCGGTGATCGGGAATGCCGACGCTATAGTCCTGAGCGCCCCTGACGGCCTGCGCGCAGCGCTTGTCAGGCAGCTTTCAAACCCTGTCAGATGGGAAGAGTCCATGAAGGTCATGCAGGCGGAGGGGGCAGGCGTGTTTATAGAAGTGGGGCCGGGCAAGGTGCTCTCGGGGCTTCTTAAAAGGACGCTTCCGGATGCGGCTTCTTTCAATGTGGAAGATAGGGCCTCGCTTCAAAAGACGCTGGAGGGGCTTAAGGCGCTTGGCGCCTGAGGTTTTTTTTTCAGCTTTCTTCCAGAAAGACCTGGGCCAGCGGCCAGACCTCTATGCGTTTTCCCGTCCATACCCTTACAGAGTCCGCGCGTTCTTTTTTTGAAAGGACATAGCCGCTGTATTTGGCGTCCGTTACACCCCAGTCTATGACGACGCCCTTGCCTTTTTTTTCAGCGTGCTTCAAGATCAGCCCCTTCCTTAAAAAAAACATCTATATGAAGCCTCCTCTTTTTTTTAAAAACGGCTGAAAATGCCCGTGCCGGTATGATCCGGCCTGCTTATCAGTAAACGGCTGTTTTAAAAACCAGCGATAAAAATGGGGGAAAGAATTTTTCCGGCCTGCGCGAAATCTTCAGCTGTCCGGCAAGGAGAGGGTATCTCCCGCCAGAAATAGTTTCTCACAAAATCCGGGTTTTGTCTTGCTGGAGAAGAAAATTTTTATTTTTTTATGTTCGAGGTCACGTCCCTGGCCCAGGAAAGGGCAGCGGCCACGGCCGGGAAGCCTATGGTGCTTGTGAGCGCCAGAAGCGCGTGGGAGAGCTCCTCACTGGAAGCTCCTGCCGCAAGCGCCCTTTTTGCGTGGGAATGGACCGCCCCTTCCGAGCGCACGGCGGCTGCGGCAGCAAGCTGAAGGAGCTCCACGGTCTTCCCGTCAAGAGGGCCTGCGGTCCTGGCCTTTTGGCCAAGCCCCTCCAGCGCGGCAAAAAAATCGGGGAACTCCTCCTTCAGATGCGAATAATGCCCGGGCAATTCATTCATCTTCATAAGCGGCCTCCTTGTTCCTTTTTTCCTCCTGGCATGTCCAGGAGCTTCCTGCCGGCCTCGTAGGCCTCCTTGAGCGCCTGGGGCTGCTTCAGTATATCTCCTTTGGCGTCCACTCCCAGATAGCCCAGGGTCTGGTGCTCGGGGACGCTTATCGTCCTGAAAAATGCCCTTGCCGTGGCCTCCGAGCAGTTTTTGCCTTCGATCCCGCCCATCCCCCCCACTGACAGGAAAAGTCCCGCGCGCCCGTATGGCCCCTGGGCGATTGGCCTTTTGAGGATATATTTTTCATACCAGAAGCACTGGCACCTGTCTATCATGGCCTTTGCCTGCGCGCTTACGCCAACAAAAAAAATGGGGGAGGCCAGGATGAACCTGCTGCATTGCCTTATGACAGGATATATCTGTTCCATGTCGTCTTTCTTTACGCAGACTCCGGACTTGGCGCAGCCCCCGCAGTCCTGGCAGCCCCTTATCTTCATGGAGTTCAGCTCAAAAAAGGTGATCTGCGCCCCTTGTTCACTTGCGCCGCGCATCGCCTCCTCAAGCAGAAGCTGGGTGTTCCCCTTTACCCTCGGGCTTCCCATGAAGACCGCCGTCCTCACGCGTACCTCTTGTGGAACTCCCGGGTTGCCAGGGCAAACCTCCTGCCGAACTCGAACCCGCTTTTCTGCTCCTCGGAAGATGGGCGGTAGTTGGTGGTTAGCATCTCTTCGAAGACCTCAAGCTTCATGCCCCTGAACTCCTCGATCGCCAGCTTTACCGCCCCTCCGGCCCAGCCGTAGCTGCCGAAGGCGCTCACGATCCGGTCTTTGGGCCTTAGGCCCTTCAGATAGACCAGGAACTCCGCCACGTACGGGAATAGGTTGTTGTTCAGCGTGGGCGAGCCAAGCAGGCATCCCCTGGCCCTCCAAAACTCCTTTATCGCAACCGAAAGTGGGGTGGCCCTGAGCTTTATCACCCGGCAGTCCATCCCCTCCTCCTTGAGACCCTGCATTATGGGCTGGGCCATCTGCCCGGTGCCTCCCCACATCGTGTCGTATATGATGACCACTCGCTCGTCGGTCTTGCCGTTTGCCATGTCCCTGTACATGTCCAGGACCTTGCCCGGCCTTTTCCTCCATATTATGCCGTGGTCCGGGGCTATCATGTTTATGGGCACGCCCAGCCGCGTTATCTCCTCTATCTTGTTCTTTATGAGCCCGCCGAAGGGCATGAGTATGTTGGCGTAGTAGTCCCAGACCGAATCCTCGAGCTCCGCCTCGGATGCGCAGGCCACAAACTCGTCGTCGAACCGCTGGGAGCTGGCCAGGTGCTGGCCGAAGCCGTCCTGCGAAAAAAGGATGCCGTCCTCGACGCACAGGGTCATCATGGAGTCCGGCCAGTGGATCATGGGCGTCTCTATGAAAAGGAGGGTGCGCCTGCCGATCCTGAGCCTGTCTCCGGATTTGACCACCTTGAAGTTCCACCTGCTTGTGTCGTGATAGCGGGCAAGGCCTTCCCTGCCTTTCTGGGTGCAGTAGACAGGCACTCCAGGCATCAGTTCCATCAGCCTTGAAAGCCCGCCTCCGTGGTCAGGCTCGATATGGTTTACAACCAGATGCTTTATCTTTGCCGGCTCTATGAGGGCCTTGATGTTCTGGATGGACTGGTCAACGAACTCCAGCTTGACGCCGTCTATGAGAGTGGGCTCTTCGTCGAGGACCAGGTAGTTGTTGTAAGTGGAGCCCTTGGGCGTGATGTACCCGTGAAAATCCCTTATCGCCCAGTCAATAACGCCGACCCAGTAGATGTCCTGATTCAGAGAGACTGAATTCATTTTGCCTCCTTTTTTTCTGTTTTATAATATTATCACTTTTTGTTTTGTCTACCCAGTCATTTTCTTTTCCGGGCAGTGTTTTTCCACGCCATGGGGCATGCTAAGATAAAGCAGGGACCTTCACAATCTCTGCAAAAAGATGAAATAAAATGGCGCATATGCTTAGAAGATACAGGACCGTGATCGTTGTGATCAGCGTTTTGTTCATTACGTTCCTGCACTATACGACCATCCCCACGCTTTACCCACTGCACCACTTCTACTCGGAGCTGTACTACATACCCATCTTTCTGGGAGGGCTGGTGTGGGGGCTCCGGGGGTCCGTTTTCATTTACTTCATGGTCCTTATCTTTGACAGTCCCTTCATCGTCTTTGGCTGGTCGGGCAAGTTCCTGCCGGAGGTGGCCAGGCTCTACAACCTTATACTTCAGGGGGTATTTGCAATCTTTGTAGGGCTGCTTTCAATGAGGGAAAAAAGGATAAGGGACAGGGCGGAAAAGATGCGGTACCTGGCCGGCCTGGGCCAGGTAGCCTCAACGATCGTCCATGACCTGAAAAATCCTCTCATAACGATCCTGGGCTATTCAAAACGCATCAGGGAGGGCCGGGGAGACGCGGGCGAGGCGGTGCAGGAGATTTCCGAGGCGGCACTGAGGATGCAAAAGATAATGAACGATGTCCTTGATTTCGCTAAACCCATGCGCCTGGACCTGAAAGCGGAGGACATCTGCCAGGTCATATCAAGGGCATACGGGCTTTGCAAGGTAAGGGCGGTGAAAGAGGGGATAAACCTGCTTATGGAGCTTCCTCCGGTCCCCGTGATGATGAATGTGGACGGCTTTCTTCTGGAGCGCGCCCTCGTGAATTTTGTCAACAACTCCATCGAGGCCTCGAAGGCCGGGCAGAGCATTGTGGTCAGCGCCTCCTTGCGCAAAGCGCAACTGTCAGTAAGGATCAAAGACGAGGGGGTGGGCATGGACAAGCAGACACTGGATAACGTCTTTGTCCCCTTTTATACAAAAAAGAACAGCGGGACGGGGCTTGGCATGCCTATATCCAAAAAGATAATCGAGGAGCATAAAGGCACAATAGAGATAGAAAGCGAGCCCGGAAAAGGGACCGAGGTCAGGATAGTTTTGCCCTACGAGCCAGGCCTGAAACCGTAAAAAAGAAAAGAAAATCCGGTTGCAGGCCGGGACATGCGGATATAGACTTTTCGAGGAGATGAAAAAAGGCAAGGTAGTGTGGATAACCGGCCTTCCCGGCAGCGGAAAAAGCGCCATCGCCGCGGCCCTTAAAAAGAGACGGCCGGGTATTGCTGTACTTCAGATGGATGAGCTGAGGAGGCTGGCCACGCCCGAGCCCTCATATTCCGAAGCCGAAAGGGAGATAATCTATCGAGCCCTGATATACGCGGCAAAGACCCTCTCATGCCTCGGGCATGACGCCGCCATCGATGCGACCGGGAACCTGAGGAGGTGGCGTGAGCTGGCCAGAAGGGAGATCGCGCCGTTTGCGGAGGTATATCTCCGGTGCCCCCTGGATATCGCCATGCAGAGGGAAAAAAAGAGGATGAAAAGGCGGGGGGCTCCAGCCGGCATATATGACAAGGCAAAAGAGGGGTGGCCGGTGCCGGGAGTTGCCGTGCCTTACGAGGAGCCACTGGACCCGGAACTTGTGATAGAGACCGGCCGGACGGGCATCGGGGAGGCTGCCCGACTCATAGACGGACTTTTAAGGAGACTTGCCAAAGACCGCCGTGGGTGATTTAGAATGAAAGGCCTATGGGAAAGATAAAGATTCTGCCGCCTGAGGTAGTTGACAAGCTGAGGGCCGGAGAGGTGGTCGAAAGGCCTGCCTCCGCCATGAAGGAGCTTATTGAAAACTCCGTGGACGCCGGGGCCTCCCATATCCGGGTGGAAGTAAAAAAAGGGGGCAAACGGCTCATATCCGTGCTTGACGACGGAGAGGGGATGGACGGGACGGACGCCCTTTTGAGCCTTGGCCGGCATGCTACAAGCAAGCTCACGGACTCCGGTGACCTGTGCGACATAAAAACACTTGGATTCAGGGGGGAGGCGCTGTCCTCCATAGCCTCCGTCTGCGGGCTTACCATTGTCACCGCCCCCAGGGGCGCCTCTGAAGGCGTACGAATAGAGGCCACGGCCGGACAGGTTACTGAGAGCAGGCCAGCCCCGGCCCTGGGGACAAGGGTTGAGGTGAGGGACCTCTTTTTTAACACACCAGCCAGGAAAAAATTTCTCAAGTCGGATGCGGCGGAGAACTTCCAGATCATAAATGTCCTTACAAAACAGGCTCTTGCCCATCCCGAAACGGGTTTTTCGCTCCATGTGGACGGAAGGATGTGCATGGAGATGGAGAAGGCCTCGGACGCCAGGGAGAGGATACTTCAGATATACGGCTCCCAGTTCCTTGACGGGCTCCTGGAGCAGGACATGGAGGAGCCGGGGCTCAGGGTAAAGATATTTTTTTCGGCGGAAGGCAACTGGAGGGGCTCCCGCAGCCACCAGTTCATCTTCATAAACGGAAGGCCGGTCAGGGACGCTTCCCTGGGGCATGCGGTCTACGGGGCCATCTCCGGGCTGCCGCAGGGAAGACATCCTGTATTTTTCCTCTTCATGGAATCCGTCCCCGGGGCGGTAGATGTGAACGTGCACCCGCAGAAAGAGGAGGTCCGCTTCGAGGACAAGGAGCGGGTCTACAGGCTCATAAGGTCGGCGGTAAGGGACGCGTACACAAGACATATGGCGGGCGGGGCCGATAGTCCCGTTCTGCACGGAAGTGGAGACCAGGGTGGCATGAGCAGGCTGCCACAGTACCTTGAGACGGGGACTGCATCGGCGCAGGCGGTCTTTGAAGGTGGAGCGGAGGGCCTTCCTTTTGAGCGCTCCTTTAAAGTGGAGCGCCGTTTCATCAGGCTTGGCGAGATGTTCTATGCATACACCGATGGAGGCGGCATAACGCTTCTGGACCAGCACGCGGCGCATGAGAGGGTGATGTACGAAAGGCTGCTTGGCACCGCCAGCCTGAACCCGGGCCAGTTCCTCTTCCCGCGGCACCTGGAGCTTGCGCCCGCCTGCCGGCAGGCCGTCCTTGCGCACAGGGAGCTTCTTTTGGAGCTCGGGTTTGAACTGGAGGATTTTGGCGGAGGACTTCTTTTGAGGGGCGCCCCGGAGGAGTTCCTTAAAAAAGGGGATCTGGACTTTGCCGTGCTTCTTGCGGACATGGCGGTTGAGCTTGCAGAAGACAAGGGCGATAACGGCATTAAAAAAGATGAGCTTAAAAAAAGGGTATCGGCAAGGCTTGCCTGCCATTCTTCCGTCCGGGGCAGCGATGTCCTTGGCCAGCAGGAGTTGGAAGAGCTTCTGGATGCGCTGGAGGGATGCGAAGACCCCGGGCACTGTCCTCACGGAAGGCCCACGAGGATAACCCTGGGGATAGAGGAGCTTAAAAGGATGTTTAAGCGCAAGTAGGAACCGCCAGCGGCTGCCTACCCCTTTGGAAGCACTATGGTCACCCTGGTGCCTTCGCCGGGCAGCGGCTCCAGAGTTATCCTTCCCAGGTTTTTTCTGACGGCCAGGCGCGCAATTGGCAGGCCGAAGCCGGAGCCGCCGGGCTTTGTGGAATAGAAAAGGGAAAAAAGTTTCTCCATGTCCTCGGCCCTCGGAGGGATGCCCGAGTTGAAGATGGTTATCTTTACCGCATTGAAAGGGGCCCTGTAAGGCCCCGACGCTATCCTCACGCTAGGGGCGGGGTTGGCGGCAGCCGCCTCGAAAGCATTTTCAAGCACCTGGTAGAAGGCGGCTTTTATGTCCGGCGGGTCAGCCTCTATGGAGCTTGCAAGCGGGTCCAGGGAGGTCTCCACATTCACCTTTTGCGCATACTTTTTTTCGGAGAGCTCGTCAAGCACAAGCCTCACCAGGTCCGGAAGCGATATCTTGACCGGGTAGGACTCCTTCTGGAACATGTCCACATAGGTTTTGATATCGGCCACCATGGACTCGCACCTGGAGCTCTGGGCTATGATGTCCTCCACGACGCAGTAGGAGGGGTCTTTTGCGTCAAGGAGCTTCTGTATGCGTTTGAGGTTGCCCCCGATGATGGTTATGGGGTTTCTTATCCTGTCGGCTATCCCTTTTATTATCTCTATGTCGCAGCGGCTGGATGCCTCTATGAAGGCGCTGGTCTCCACCAGAAGGCAAAGGTCCAGTATCTTGTCTATCACGAAGGTCACCCTGGCCGCCGAGGAGGGTGGCACCTCCTTCTCTATCACCTGCCGGCAGAACTGCCTGACGACCGAAAAGCCCAGGTTGGTGTACCTCTGGTCCAGGTTCACCTCCACGTGCCTTATGCCGATCCTCCACAGGTAAGCCAGGAAGTTTTCGTCCAGCTCCAGCATGAATACGGTCCGGAACCAGTTTGCCCATGCGTCCTTGAGCGACTGCGGGTCCTCAAGCCCCTCGATGATCTTTCTGGTGTCCGGTATGCCCATGAAGACCTCGTAAAAGTAGCCTGAGAAGGCCCGGCTGTTTTCGATGAAGGCCTTCCTGTAGGGGGCCAGTTCCGCCAGGGCGTCCACTGTCAGGCCGAGCTGCACCTTGAGGGCGTTCAGCTTGCCGTAGGGGACGGAAAGGGAAAGGGCCTCGTATCTCATGCCTTGCGGGACCCGGGCCTCCTCCTATTCCTGGCCAGGACCATATATCTTTGATGTCACGGAGGTGGAAATGGTGGCCGCTTTCAGTTCATCGGCAAACTGCCTGAGCAGCTCATTTCCCTTTTTAAGGTCGGCGATAAGATAATTAAGCAGATATCTTGAGATGAACAGTTCGCTTTTTTGCAGGGCAGCCTCGGCCAGGGGCAGCTCCTTTTCCTCTGCCTCCAATAGATGGTTTATGTGGCCCACAAGGCTCTGTATATCCTCCGGGTCCAGGTGAGCCGCTTCCTTTTTCACGCTCTCTACGATCATCTGCTGTATGGTGCAGCGCTTCCGTGCCTCAAGCCCTATCACCTGGGCCATAGTCTTTTCCAGGGCGTTTCTGGTCTTTGCCGCCTCGGCTTCGGCGTATATCATCATATCTCCCTCGAGCGTCTGCCAGTCCACCATCAGGTCCAAAAAAGCGTCCGTCTTTTCTGCCGGTCTTTTCATGGCCGATTCCTCCTTTTCAAGGGACGGGTCTTCTGATTAATTTTTATCATGAAGAGAGCCCGCTTACAACACCCGCTCCGGGGACAGCTTCCTGGCTTTGGCGTTTTTCAGGAAAATGGAGGTAAAAAACCGAGCCCTCTCCGGGTTTGCTTTCAACCGAAATGAACCCGCCATGCTCCTCGACTATCTTCCTGCTTATCGAAAGGCCCAGGCCGAAGCCGCCTTTTTCCGCCTTTGTCGAGAAGAACGGCTCGAATATCCGGTCTGCTATCTCTTTCTCTATCCCCGCACCGGTGTCCTTGACCTTTACAACCACATAGGGCTGCTCCCTTGCCGTTATCTCGGATATTTCCACGGTTAGCTTCCCTCCGGAGGGCATAGTGTCGATGGCGTTTATAATGACGTTTTCAAGCGCCTCCTGCGCCCGCTGCCTGTCCATGAGGATATTGGGCACCTCCCTGTAGGTCCTGACGACGGCTATTGAATGCTCCTTAAGCGCGTCCGCGTACATCGACAAAACGA
>JAKAMR010000126.1 GCA_021812785.1 Nitrospirota bacterium | reverse complement strand
TTCACGCCGTTCAATCCGTGCTCTTTTTTCCATGCCGTGTCTCCTCCTGTTTTGTTATTCAGGATAGGATGGCATGGATGGACACTTCAGCGGAAGATGGGGTTTATTAAACGCTTACGTTGATCCTGACCCTGGCGTACATATTCTCCTCCTATGGAGTGGTGATTTTCCCCGCTATGCAGGGGCCGGCTGAATGCTCGATTTCTCAAGCACTCGGCTGGCCCCTGCCGGGGAGAAAGGAGGAGAGAAGAGAGGGAAGTCGCCTTCCCCCTCCTTTAGTCAGCTAAAACTCCGTTGAGCGCATCATGAGGGCGACGGTGTTCCCGGTCTCCGGGTTCACGAACCGCCGCTCCACAATGAAACCCTCGCACCTGAAAAGCGTCAGGCTCCCCTCGTTGTCCTCCCTTACCGTGCAGCAGGCAAGAGGGGTCTTGACCCTTTCCAGGGCCTTTTCCACAAGGAATGTCCCAACGCCCTTCCGCCTTAACTCCGGTTTTACGTAAAGGTGCCGGAGTTCGGTCAGGTACCAGCTCCTCCAGAGGAGTCCCACGATCCCCTTGATAACGCCTTCCTCCACGGCCGTGTAATAGCGGCCCTGGATGACGGCTTGGGGATTATGGGCAAAGAGAAGCTCTTCCACGGTTGCGCGGTCTTCATCCCGCACTTTCTTAAATTCCAGTGGCATTTCTTCTCCTCCTTTCGTCGTGGAGGGCGGACAAGTAGTCCTTGCAGTCGCCGTAGAGCGGGTCGTTGCGCGGCAACTGGTCCATCTCAAGCCCGGCGTTGAAGATGGCGTCGGTGATCTCCGCATCCGAGAGGTCCCTTACGCCATAAGGGTCGTCGCTGCCGACGGCCCCGCCTTCACCCCAGTACTCGTCCCAGAACCCACCCTGGCTCTCCCGGTCAAAATTCAGGCCGTGCGAGAAATAGCGCGACGGGCTCGCCACGGACCTGCTCGTCTTCGCCTTGTGTTCGAGGTCCTTTACCCCCTCGACCTCGTACTTGGGGCTAGTGTCCGCGGCCAGGCGGTAGAGCCTGTAGGGCGCTGCCTCGAAATATGTGACCTTCCGGATGTCCAGGCCCGGGCAGGCCCACTCCCAAGCTTTTTCGAACATCTCCTTGGTGGAGGCTATGAACCTCCCCATCCGGTGCTCGCGGGCATCGAAAACGGCAAGGGGCCGGTCTTCATTTCTCCAGAAGAAGATCTCGCCCTCAGTCATGTAGGCGAAGGCGAAATCCCCCTTGTCGGAGATGAAGTCCGTGACCTTCTCTATCGCCGCTACCACGTCCTCGCCCTGGTTCTGGAGTTTTGCAATGCATCTCCAGAACGTTTCGCTGTCCACGGCGGCGGGCCGGACGCCGAATTCCTGGGCAAGCGCTTTCGTCTTGCCTATCACCCCGTTATGGATGCCGAAGTGCCATTTATCACGCACCCGGACGCCAAAGGGGTGAGAGTTTCTGTCCGACTGCTGCCCCGCGGTCTTAAACCTCACATGCCCCAGGGCGTAGCGGTACTTCTTTTCCCAGAGGAAGTTTGCATGGCCTTGCAGAAGAAATGTCCCGGCCCTTACGCCCTTTTTGCGGACCAGGTTGTTTCCACTAAGGGTCTTTATCGCTATACCTGTGCCGTGGGGATTGCTCTTTTCCTCGGCCAGCAGGAGCCCCTGAATCAGGGCGGTCACGCCGGCGTTGGAGTTTCCGCAAAATCCGATTATCCTGCACATTGACCGCTCACCTCCTCGTCTTCGTTAAGTTCCTGTATCCTCCTTTCAAGCGCCACCGCCTGCCTTCTCATGGCGATGTAGCGGGCCACGTTTATGGTGTGCCAGCAGTGGTTATGAGTCCGGAATCCCCTGCAGGCGCAAACGAGACTGTCGGCACCAGTATCGAGGTTCACACGATACCGGCCCTCGCCGTTTCTCGATGGGGCGTCCCAGGTTCCGGAATCATACCCAGCATCGAACTCTTCCAGCGGAATGACGCTTGATGGCCTCATCGCCGCAAGATTGGCGATCGCGTTTGGCGGAAGTGCCGGGTTCGGGGCAGTAAACCTCTCGTGCCGGTTTCCATAGGAGTACGCAAGGTTTTCCCTGCTTTGCTCCAGGTCCCTTCTTTCCGTCTGCCTACGTCTTCTTTCGAGCTCTCTTTCGAGGTCGAAGCCGTCCACATCAATAGGCGGCACCTGCGGCATATGGGAGGGGTTCCTTTCGGCGTCCCCCCTTCCAGTGCATATACCTGCCGTAGAGGTAATTCCTGGCCTCTCGAATCAAGGATGTTGAGCTTCCGTCCATGCCGACCGCGTCCATGACGCCGTCGAAGGTGGGCTCCACTTCCCTGCTCCTAAGGCCCTTTTTTACCGCGTGCGCCAGCATCAGGCAAAAAACTATCCAGGGCACGGCCTTTTGCGGCTCGGCCGTCCCGTTATGCAGGCGAAACTCGATAGTCTTATGGGCATGGAACGCGCATAGGTTTAAAGAGTGATACCTGTCCGAGAGATTGCCCTCGGCAAGCTGGACGAGGTTTTCCGTTTCGAGCCGTTTGCAGTAGCGGTTGGCCCTTCTGCTTGGGCTCACCAGGTACCAGAGGACAGGTGCTTCGATCTTCGCCCATAGTTTCGCGATCTCAAGCATGAGGGCCGTGTCCCAGTTCCAGGCGTCCACGTGGACGTGAAACCCGCAGCTTGAGTTGACCTTGGAGCCGGTCTCGCCGGCCGCTCCAAGCGCCTTCCTCACGGCGTCGAACCCCTGGGCCCCGAAGAGCTTAGGGCTTACCACCTCCACCGGCCCGAAACCGGGCTCCGTCCTTATGGAGCCGTCCGTGCCGATTTTCCACTTGCTGGTCAACTGGTGGTCGTAGCCGGTCTGAAGGGCCGGAAGGCCAAGCTGGCCCATTTTCCTTTCAAGCTCCTCCCTGTTTCTTACCAGCATTTCGAACTCGACCCCGAAGGAGTAAATCGGCAGCAGGTTCACCGTCTGGCGCTCCCTGAGCAGGCCCTCGTATTCCCTGTATTCCACTCCCTGCTTTGAAAGCAGGTCGCAAAACAGGAAATAAGCCTGGGCGTCCGTCAGGTAATCGCTGGCCTCCACCCCGAACCTCTTCAGGGCCGCATTCTGCCAGGTAGACGGCTTCCTTACGCCGTTTAGCTCTATCGCGGGGTTGCCGTTCAGGTACTCCCTAATGTGCTTACAGATCGCGAAGCCGACCCCGTTCTGAACTCCCTTTTGAAAGAGAAAACTCAGGCAGTTGCAGCCATAGGAGCCGTCCGAGTTTTTGAAGATCTGGTACTTGCCATTAAAATTGCCGGACTCGACCTCCGAAACGCCTGAGCGTGTCGGGCGGTTGTCCGGCTGCCTACGCCTGTCCTTTAAAAGGTTGATCGTCCCGCAGGACGGGCACTCGCCGACGACGTCGTTTCCCAACTGGACGCCGCAGTTACGGCATTGGACTGAAACGCCAGCATTGGCTTGGGCCGGCGCAAGCGGAAACGTTTCGACAGCGATCCCAGACATGTCCGCGTAGACGTCCAGGGCGTTTAAATCGATCTCTCTTGGCATGTGCTCCTCCTTCCGGAAAACAGTTCTCCGGAAAGAGGGGCCCCGTGGGGGACATGACCTCTGCTGGAGAACCGTGATCCGGTTTCTCCAGCAAGGCTGGAGGGTGTTGTTTTCAGTTCATACAGGCCACAACAACGTCGTATGGCGCTTTTCCGATCGCAAGTGGAACAACATAGACCGTGACCTTGAGCATCCTGTTTGCAAGCAAGACTGCCACGCTTATCCGTTTTCTTTTCATCTGTCGCCCCCGGAAATGAAAAGGCGGAGGATCTTTCCCTTCCGGGATAAAACCGCTCCGCCCACCTGTACTTTTGGACAGGTTTTTTACTTCTTTACAGGGCCGGTTTCGGCGCCGCTGGATGCGGCAGCCCCCGCCGTTTCCGATACCCCGGCGGTCTCG
>JAKAMR010000125.1 GCA_021812785.1 Nitrospirota bacterium | reverse complement strand
CCTCCTTTTTAAAATGGAAGTGGAGCTGATCGGGATCGAACCGACGACCTCTTGAATGCCATTCAAGCGCTCTCCCAACTGAGCTACAGCCCCGTCCAAATAGAATATCATCCCCGGCGGGAAATTTCAATAATTCATAACGGGTTATCCGTTTCCTCCCCGTGCAGGGCAAGAGCGGGCGTCTTTGGCATCAATTTCTTAGATTTCTATTGACAACTCTGTATGTCCTCAATATAATTAGGAAAAAATATTAAGCAGGCGGTTAAAAACGCATATGACAAAGGCTGACCTTGTTGAAATAATATTTGAAAAAGTGGGACTCTCCAAGAAGGAAGCCCAGACGATAGTGGAGAGCATATTTGAGACGATCTCTCAGGCATTCAGGGAAGGAGAAAGCGTAAAGCTTTCCGGTTTCGGCACCTTTAATGTCAGGCAGAAGAGGGCAAGGAGGGGGAGGAATCCCAAGACGGGAGATGAGCTTGAGATAACTCCCAGGAGGGTGCTTACGTTCAGGGCCAGCAATCAAATGAAGGCAGTCATAGAGAAACAGGATGCAAAGGGCTCAGGCAAGTAGCGGACCGGAGCAGAAAAAGCTCCCGGACAAGCTCTTCTACAAGATAGGCGAGGTAAGCCGTCTGACAAAAGTGGAATCTTATGTGTTAAGATATTGGGAATCTGAATTCCCGTTCCTGAGGCCAAGGAAGAACAAGTCCGGCCAGAGGGTGTATGTCAGGAAGGACCTTGACCTTGTACTGAGGATCAAAGAGCTCCTTTACGACCATAAATACACTATCGAAGGGGTAAGGCTCAGACTGGGATCGGAAGGCTTCAGGGAAGCGAAAGAAGAAAAGGAAGAAGCGGCCTTATCGCCTGGCAGTCTGCAGTACATAAGAAACCGCCTTCGCGAAATCCTGGAGCAGTTTTAAATTTTTTCTTTTTCTTTTTTTGAGGTAATCGGGGCGTAGCGCAGTTTGGTTAGCGCACTCGCTTGGGGTGCGAGAGGTCGGCCGTTCGAATCGGCTCGCCCCGACCATTTTCTTTCTCCAGCGTCTGACTGATCAAAAAAATTTTTCTTGAGACCGCCGTGAAGGGGTACAGACCGTAATGAAGAAAGCAGATGGCATCGTCATTTACGAAAACCTTGAGGAAATAACCGGTCCTTCTCATTCCTGCCTGGTGGTCTGGGATGTCCAGAACGGCCTTGTGGACAGGATCTTCAACAGGGATGAGTTCCTTGCCAATCTGGCGCCGTTTATAGAAAGGCTCAGGAAGAAGATGCCCGTTGTGTACACCCTCATCACCCCGCCGCCCGCAGGGTTCCGGTCCTCCTGGCAGATATACTCCATGATGAGGCGTTTTAATGTGAAGGAGCCCGCTAAACTGCCTTCCTTCATGGCGCCCGGATCAAGGGAAAGGGAGATATCCGGCCTTGTCAGCCCCGTAGATGGCGATATCGTCCTGGAAAAGCCCGCCGCGAGCATCTTTATAGGGACGAATTTCGAGAACATGATGAGGGCAAGGGGCATAAACACGCTTATATTTACCGGCATCGCAACGGAGATCGGGATAGAGTCCTCGGCGCGCGATGCTTCAAACAGGGGGTTTTATCCGGTCGTGGTGTCCGATTGCGTCTCTTCAATGGACAGGGAAGCCCACGAGCGCTCGCTTAAAAACCTGGAGAAACTGGCGGTCGTAAGCGGCTCAAAGGACATACTGAAATAAAAAAAAGGGTCTGGCGTAAGCGAAAATAAAAAGAGGCGGAAACAAAGAAAAAATTTTGTTTCCGCCTCTTTTATTATCCTTTCCGGCTAGAGAAGGACTTCCTTCCTGACCGCAACCGGCTTTATGCTTTTGTTTACGAGGTCCATTGTGTTTTTCACCTTGAGCTTGTCGAACAGGAGCTCAAACTTGTCCTCGATCTCCTTCATTATCTCATTGCGTATGCCGGCCGGAAGGTCCCACCATTTCTGCTTGAGCGGGCCAAATCCCTTTTTCCTGGTCTTGTAGATGAACTGGTCCTCCGTCTCGCTATCCTTCTTTTCAGAGGCGTACTCGGTCTTTATGAACTGATAGACTTCGTTTTTAAAGTCCTGAGGGAGGTGCTTGCTGTCATAAATTATGTTCTGGAAGCCGGTGGCCAGATGTACCTCCACCGTGCCGGTCTTGGGGAACATGTCGAATGCCTCTTCGGGCAGGGTGGAGGCCCCGTGCTGCACACAGCCTGAAAGGCTGTATTTTTTTCTTGCCATGTCGGAGAGCACCTTCAGGGTATCAAAATCTATCTTCACCTTGGCAAGAGTGCCGTCCGGAAGCACCACGCCGCCATGGGACGTGCCGGTCTGCACGCTCAGTTTGCTTAAACCATCGGATCCCTTGAAGCTCTCGTTGAACCCCTCGAGGTATGCGGAAAGCTCATCCGGGGTGCTGTTTTTGCCCCCGATCTCACCTATCTCCCCGCCTATTGAGACATGGATGCCGCATGGCTCGATGCCCCTTATGAACTCCGCCAGCATCGCGGTATGCTCGAAGTTTGGCCTTTGCTGCTCCTTGACCGTGGGCCGGGAGAGGTCAACGAGCGTCGAGGCGTCTATGTCTATGTTGTAGAACTCGGCGTCGATCGCCTCCTTTATCAGTCCCCTTATGTACTCCGTTTCGCCCTCTTTGCCTTTCTGGTAGTTTTTAAGCGAGAACTGGAAATGGTCCCCCTGTATGAAGACGGGGCCCTTGTAGCCCTCCTTCAGGGCTGCAGCCAATATAACCGTGGAGTACTCAAGCGGCCTCTGCTTGGTGTAGCCTATCTCGGAGCGGGCTATCTCGAATATCATCGCTCCCACCTTGTGCTCAAGCGCCTTTCTGAATATCGCCCTCGCCACGTCGTACGTGAGCCCCCTTATATTTATGGCCGGCACGGTTATGCCTGCGTAATTTCTGCCCATCTCCATGTAGAAGTCATGGATGGAGCAGGGAATCACGCCCTCCGCCTTAACAGCCTCTTTTATGGCCGTCAGAAGGGCCGCCTTTCGTTCGGCGCTCGGCTCGAACACTGCTTCGTAAAGATAGGCATCCAGGTTTTCAATGAAAGCGGCCCTGTCCTTTAGCGAAACAGTGCCTTTTGTCTCCACTACGTCGCTGAAGTGCTTCATCCCAAAACCCCTCCTTTAGGGAAATTTGTTTTATGCGAAATTTTTAAAATTTTTTTGCGAAAAATCCCCAGGCATAAAAAGTCAGCGAGCTACCTGAACATTATACCGCCTCAAGTAAGCCATGTGAATATAACATATAAAGGCAAAGAAATAAGATGGTCCGTATTTTCAGGCGCCTTTTTTTACGGGCCTGCCGCTTCGCGTATGGAGCTGTGGATTATTTTCATCATGCGGTCCAGGTCCTCAAGGCTTATGGAAAGCGGCGGCATAAGTACTATGACGTTGCCAAGCGGGCGTATGAAAAGCCCTTTTTCAAGCGCACGGAGCGCCACCTTCCAGCCCATTTTCTCCTCCCAGGGGTAAGGCGTTCCGAGCGATTTGTCCGCTACCAGCTCGATGCGGCCCATGAGCCCAAGCCGCTGCGCGTGCCCGGCCCTGCAATGACCGCTTATCAGCTCAAGCCTTTTCCCCATAAGATCGGCCTTCGGGGCCAGCCCTTCGATCACTTTTTCCTTCTCGAAGACCTCAAGCACCGCCAGTGCTGCGCTTGAGGCCAGGGGGTTTCCGGTGTAGGAATGCCCGTGGAAAAAGGTCTTAAGCTCTCCGTAGCCGCCCAGGAAGGCCCCGTATATCTCATCGTTGGTTATGGTCACCGCAAGGGGCATATATCCCCCGGTTATGCCCTTTGAGAGGCAAAGTATGTCCGGCACAACGCCTTCATGCTCGCAGGCAAACATCCTGCCGGTCCTGCCAAACCCGGTTGCAACCTCGTCGGCCACCATGAGTATGCCGTATCTGTCGCAAAGCCCCCTTACCTTCTTTAAATATCCG
>JAKAMR010000059.1 GCA_021812785.1 Nitrospirota bacterium | reverse complement strand
CCGTCTGCCCGCCATAGGAGCCGGCGCAGGTGGTGTCGCCGGGGTCCGATGAGGCCCACATGGGGGTGCCCGCCATGTCTATCATGATGTCCTGGCTGTTTTTGTTGCCCACGGCGGACAGCCAGGCATCGAGAGTTGACCAGTCGTAAGTGCCCCTGGCGGTCTCCAGGCTGAACCAGTAGGTCCCGCTGTCCCACAGGCGAAGGGCCCCGAAGGGCGAGGTCCTGTACGGGTAATCGGCGGGGTCGGCCATGCCGTCTCCAAAAAAAGACGCCTGTAGCGCCGCCGCGCTTGGGGACGTGCCTGTGCCCGGCGTCGATGATGTGCTCGTTGACGAAGTGCCCGGGGTTGAAGAAGATGTGCTTGTACTGCCTGTTGATGAAGTCCCCGATGTCGTAGAACCGGATGTACTTGTACTGCCGGTGGATGTAGTGCCTGAACCGCTGGTTGAAGAAGTAGAAGAAGTGGTTGAGACTGACGCAGTCGTTGAGTTGCTGACGGATGATTGGCCCGTCGCCGTATTTGTGGAGGAACCAGATGAGGCGCCGGAATTGGCATTTATGACTGCAACCGGAGCAGTGTTTCCGGCGCTGGAGTTAGTTGCCGAAGTCTGAGTTTGCGTTGCGGTTGCTGCCGCGGTTCCCGGCTGGCTGCCGCCTCCGCATGCGTAAAGCAAAAGCAAAGACAAAAAGACAGTCAAAAAAAGAAACAAAAAAATCGAACTATGGGTTTTTTCTGAAACAGCGGACGTCTTCATCTGAGAATGTTCTATTTTACATTCTGAAGCCTCCCTTTAAGTGTGTCGCGCCTCACAATTAATCAGACGGAGTAGTTATTAACCCAACGTTGCATTTTTGGATATTAACCTTATGCAACTACAAGGTTTATTTGGAAGGGCGGCCCGGACCATAGCCGGCGCTTCCAGCCAGTCCCGCCGTGTGCCTGGCGATCACCAGGTCCTCGTTGGCCTGGATCACCCGTACCATGCACCTGGAATCCGGCGCGGATATCACGGCCTCGTTCCGGTCGTTTCGGGCGGCGTCCAGGCGTATGCCCAGATGCCCCAGGCCAAGGCAGGCCTGCCAGCGCACCGGGGCCGCCTTCTCCCCGATGCCTCCCGTGAAAACCAGGGTGTCCACGCCCTCAAGGGCGGCGGCAAGGGCCCCGATATTTTTCCTGAGCTGGTAGCAGAACATGTCCACCGCAAGCTTTGCGGCGGGCAGTTGCTCCCTTTTCTCAAGGAGCGTCTTCATGTCCGGGCTTACTCCGGAAACGCCTAAAAGCCCCGCCCGATGGTTCACGAGGTCGTCCAGCATGCCCGCGTCAAAACCCTTCTGGGCCATAAGATAAAGCAGTACGCCCGGGTCCAGGTCTCCGCTTCGCGTGCCCATCATGAAGCCGCCTGTAGGTGTGAACCCCATGGTCGTATCCACGGGACGCCCGTTTCTGACAGCCGCCATGCTGGCCCCGTTGCCCAGGTGCGCTATTATCACCCGCCCTTCCGCCTGCTCCCCCAGTGCGCTGATGATGTATTCATAGGACAGTCCGTGAAACCCGTATCTCAGGATGCCAGCCTCCCAAAAAGACGCGGGAAGCGGCAGCCGCCTGGCGGCCTCCGGCATATCGCGGTGAAAGGCGGTGTCAAAACAGGCGACCTGCGGAAGATGCGGATAATGGAGGGCCACCGCCTCCATGCAGCGTA
This sequence comes from Nitrospirota bacterium, assembly GCA_021812785.1. The sequence continues at coordinate 16,467 of JAKAMR010000059.1, read as the reverse complement.
TCTCGTATGGAAGGTGCAGCGGGGCAAACGGGATCTTCCCTTTAAGCTCGTTAATGAGCTCAAAGTCCACCATGGCAGGGGCGGCATGCTCCTGCCCCCCGTGGACTATCCTGTGACCCACCGCCACGGGTTTTTCAATTTTTTTATTTTTGTTTTTGTCTTTGTCTTTTCCCAGGCGGTCCATCGCGTCAAAGATGGAGCGGACCGCATCCTCATGGTCCGCAAAGCATATCTCTTTGTCAACTTCCAGTTCCCCGGAATTTTTGCCCACGCGCACCCACAGGCGGCCGCCTTCAATGCCTATGCGCTCGGCCTCCCCGGAAACAAGAAGTTTTTCCTCTTCCTTACGGGCTCCCATCTGGTACACGGAAAACTTAAGGGAAGACGAGCCCAGGTTGAAAACTAGGACTGATTTCCCGTCCAAGTCCATTCCCTTATCTCAGGCATGTCCTCGCCGTACCTGGATATGTATTCCTTGTGCTCGATGAGCTTGTCTCGTATGGCCTGTTTTGCGTAAGCCGCCGCATGCCCCAGTTTGGGCACGCGGTCTATCACGTCGGATACCAGGTGGAAGCGGTCCAGGTCGTTTCTCACCGCCATGTCAAATGGCGTAGTCGTTGTGCCCTCCTCCTTGTATCCGCGCACATGGATGTTTTTGTGGTTCGTTCTGCGGTACGTGAGCCGGTGAATGAGCCAGGGGTAGCCGTGATAGGCAAATATCACAGGTTTGTCCGTTGTGAACAGGATGTCGAAATCCCGACCGGAAAGGCCGTGCGGGTGCTCCTCACTTGGCTGGAGCGTCATCAGGTCCACCACGTTTATGACCCGCACCTTAAGCTCGGGAGCGAACCTGCGCAGCAGCTCCACAGCCGCCAGCGTTTCCAGCGTGGGCACGTCCCCGGCGCAGGCCATGACCACATCCGGCCCCGGCCCCTTGTCGTTGCTTGCCCACTCCCAGATGCCGATGCCCGCAGTGCAGTGCCGGACGGCGGACTCCATGTCCAACCACTGCTGCTGGGGTTGTTTGCCCGCAACGATGACATTCACCATGTTGCGGCTCCTCAGGCAGTGGTCGGTCACGGAAAGCAGGGTGTTGGCGTCCGGAGGAAAATAGACCCGCACAACCTCCGCCTTCTTGTTCACAACATGGTCTATGAACCCGGGGTCCTGGTGGGAAAAACCGTTGTGGTCCTGCCGCCAGACATGGGATGTAAGCAGATAGTTCAGAGACGCGACCGGCCGCCTCCATGGTATCTCTTTCGCCGCCACCTTAAGCCATTTCGCATGCTGGTTGAACATGGAGTCCACGATGTGAATAAAGGCCTCGTAACAGGAGAAAAGCCCGTGGCGGCCCGTCAGCAAATACCCTTCAAGCCAGCCTTGGCATGTGTGTTCACTCAGTATTTCCATTACCTTTCCGTCCGGGGAGAGGTGCTCGTCTTCGGGAAGGATCTCCGCCATCCAGGAGCGGCCAGTGGCCTCAAATAACGCATCCAGCCTGTTTGAGGCCGTTTCGTCAGGCCCCATCACCCTGAAGTTCCTCTCCTCCTTGTTCATGCGCATTATGTCCCGCAAAAAACGGCCCATCACCCGTGTGGCCTCGGCAACAGACTGGCCCGGCCCTGGGACGCTGACGGCATAGTCCCTGAAATCGGGCATCCGCAGGTCCTTAAGCAGCAGCCCGCCGTTTGCATGCGGATTGGCCCCCATGCGCCTGGTCCCTTTCGGGGCAAGCGCCGCAAGCTCCGCTTTCAGCTTGCCTTTCTCATCAAAAAGCTCCTCTGGCCTGTAGCTCCTCATCCAGTCCTCGAGTATCCTCAGATGGCCGGGTTTTGTCTGCAAGTCGGTTACCGGAACCTGGTGCGACCGCCAGAAACCCTCGGTCTTCAGGCCGTCTACCTCTTTGGGGCCGGTCCAGCCCTTTGGCGTCCTCATAACGATCATCGGCCAGCGCGGATTTTTACCTCTTTGCCCTTTTTGTTTTTGCTTTGCCTCCCGTGCCTCATCCTGTATCTCCTTTATCTCGTCAAGGACCTTATCCAGCGTTCCGGCCATCAGCGCGTGCATAGTCTCCGGATCGGAGCCTTCGACAAAATGGGGTTTGTACCCGTAACCCTTGAACAGGTTTTCCAGCTCCTCGTGGCTGATACGGGCCAGCACGGTGGGATTGGCTATCTTGTAGCCGTTTAAATGCAGGATGGGCAGCACCGCGCCGTCGGTTGCGGGGTTTAAAAACTTGTTCGAGTGCCAGGCTGTCGCAAGCGGGCCTGTCTCCGCCTCGCCGTCGCCCACCACGCAGGCCGCTATGAGGCCGGGATTGTCAAATACCGCGCCATAGGCATGGGAGAGAGAGTACCCCAGTTCTCCTCCTTCGTGGATGGAGCCGGGCGTTTCCGGGGCGTCATGGCTGGGTATGCCGCCGGGGAACGAAAACTGCTTGAAGAGTTTTTTCATGCCCGCCTCGTCCTGGGATATCTCCGTATACAGTTCGCTGTAGGTGCCCTCCAGATAAGTGTTCGCAACCATGCCGGGCCCGCCGTGCCCCGGCCCGCAAATGTAGATGACGTTCAGGTCCCTGGCCTTTATCACGCGGTTCAAATGGACATATATGAAGTTGAGGCCGGGCGTCGTCCCCCAGTGGCCAAGGAGCCTTGGCTTTACATGCTTCAGGGACAATGGCTCCTTCAAAAGGGGGTTGTCATACAGGTATATCTGGCCAACGGACAGATAATTGGCCGCGCGCCAGTAAGCGTTCATCAGGCCAAGCTCTTCCCCTGAGAGTTTTTTTATTTCCTTTTCTGCTTTTCCTTTTTCTGTCTGGTTGAGGACTTTCATGTAAATTAAACCCTCCTTTTCCGAAAAAAACCGGATTTTTATTTTTTCCGCTTTATTTCATCTTTGCCACAGGATATAGGGCGCCTCAAGGGGCACCGCGATGGTTATTTCTCCATTTGCGCTTTCTTCGGGAATTATGCGCGCGGTGTAGTCTGCTGCGGGACGTTTCGCGGGCACCTGCGCGGTGTACGTATAAAAAGGTCCGTTGCCCTCCCCGGCCGGAAGCGCTTCGCGCATCTCTCCTGAGCGGATCAGCGGCGCTTTCTCTCCCGTCTTCCGGCGCTCCATCTTATGGCGAGTTTCTGCGCCGCCATTAATTCCTTCGGCATAAAGCTCCACCCTGATCAGTCCGGGGTCCAATCCCCCCGTGAAAACCCGGACCTCAAATACATATTTTTGTTTTTCTTTTTCTTTTTTGCCTTTATCTTCGCCCTCAGCCTCCGTCCTTACTTCCAGCCCTCCGAAGCGGAGTTTTGGCCAGCCTTCCTTCAGGAGACGGAGCCTTTCGGCCACCCCGGCCGACGGCGCACCCTTCCCCTGGGCCCGCTCTTCATAAGCCCCGGCTGCGGGGACATAATATTTTCCGGCATATTCGGCAACCGCGCGGTCGGCAGAAAAACGGGTAGTGAGCCTGGCCATGCTCTCCCTCATCATGGACACCCATTCCACGGGGATGTTTTTTCCTTTTTCACGGGTATAAAAACACGGGACCACCTTCTGCTCCAGAAGCTCATAGAGGGCAACCGCCTCCGCGGCGTCCCATGCCGGGTCTGCGTCGTGTTCTTTTCCGTCACCAACGGCCCAGCCGGCCTCAGGCGCATAGGCCTCCGCCCACCAGCCGTCCAGCTCCGAGAGATTTAGCCCGCCGTTGACAAGCACCTTCATTCCGCTTGTGCCGCAGGCCTCCCACGGACGCCTGGGGGTATTTATCCATACATCCACGCCCTGCACCAGGCGGGCGGTCAGCATCATGTCATAGTCGCTTAAGAAAACGGCACGCCCTGCAGCATCCGGTCTTTGGACGAACTGCGTCCACTGCCGTATCATGTCCTGCCCCTGTCCGTCAGCCGGATGCGCTTTTCCCGCTACAATTAGCTGCACCGGCCTGCCGGGCCCATTCAGCAGGCGCAGCAGCCGCTCTTGATCTTCAAGCAGGAGGGTAGGCCTTTTATAGGCGGCAAAGCGGCGGGCAAAGCCGATCGTCAATATGCCGGGGTCAAAGAAGCTTTTCGCGGTTTCAACCTCCTCCGGTTTTGCGCCGGAGACGGCAAGCTGCTGTATCAGGCGCTGGCGAAGGTATTTTATCAGGGACAGCCGGGAGGCATTACGGAACTCCCACAGGCTGGCATCGGAGACACGGCTCATCTTCTGTTCGAGAATCTCCGGCTCTCCCTCCCAGCGTTTTTTCCCGCATGTCCTGGTCCACAACTCGTCGGCCTCCGCCGAATCCCAGGTGGGCATGTGCACCCCGTTGGTGACGGACCCGACCGGCACCTCTTCCTGCGGCCAGCGCGGGAAAAGGGGCTGGAAGATGCGCCTGCTCACCTCTCCGTGAAGCCTGCTCACTCCGCCAACCGCGCGGCTGCCCCGCACGGCAAGATAGGCCATATTGAAAAATTCTCCGCTGTCTTCCGGGTTCTCGCGGCCTAGGGCCAGCAGCTCCTTGACCGGGATGCCAAGCCTGTTTGTGGCATAGCCTCCCAGGTATTGCTCGATGAGGGATGGATGGAACCTGTCAAACCCGGCGGCCACTGGCGTGTGGGTGGTGAAGACATTGCCTGCGCGGGTGCAGGCCAGGGCGGCATCGAAAGGCAGCCCCGTCTGCTTCATGAAGGACCGCGCCCTCTCCAGCACCGCAAAGGCCGCATGCCCCTCGTTCAGGTGGCAGACCTCTGGTTTGATGCCCAATTTCTCCATGAGCCGCCATCCCGCCATACCTAGCACCATCTCCTGCATAAGGCGCTGTTCCGGGCCTCCCGCGTAAAGCTCACCCGTGATGCCCCTGTGGGGCGGGAAATTAGCCGGGTCGTTGCTGTCCATCAGGTAAAGCCTGACCCTGCCCACCTGCACCTGCCAGGTGCGCAGCCATACCAGGCAACCCGGGAAAGCCAGCTTCAGCCGGAGCCATTCCCCGTTGGGCTCGCGCAGCGGCGTGATGGGCAGTTGGCTTGGGTCATTATATGGATAGAAGGCCTGCTGCGCCCCGCTTTTGTCTATCACCTGCCGGAAATAGCCCTGCTGGTAAAGAAGCCCGATGCCCACCACCGGCACGCCCAGGTCGCTTGCCGCCTTCAACTGGTCGCCGGCAACGTTTCCCAGTCCTCCTGAATATATGGGCAGCGCCTCGCTCAACATGAACTCCATGCTGAAATAGGCAACAGAAGTCAGCGGGGAGCGCGGATGCGCCCGCTCAAACCATGTCGCCCCGGTTTCCAGCGCTTTTCGCCTTGCCTTTAAACGGTGATCTATCTTCCTGCGGAAGGCGGGGTCCGACAGCACGCTTTCCAGCCGCTGCCTGGAGGCTGTCTGCAGTATGACCCAGGGGTTCCCGGTGAGGTCCCAGAGCACCGGGTCTATCTTTCTCCATACCTCGTAATCGGAATGGTTAAAGGACCAGCGCATGTCCAGGGCAAGCTGGGCCAGGGAATCGAAACCCTCCGCCTGCCTGGGCTCGTAAGCTTCAGGGGGAAGAGAAAGAGCTTCCCTTTGTCCTTTTTCTTTTTTGCTCCCTTTGTCCGGCTTCCGCATCTGATCCTCCTTCAAAAAGGCCTTCAATGCCAACCACACACTAAAAAGGAGCCAACCACTTCCATTATAAATCAGAAATTTTCGATGGGGGCCAAAAAATTTATAGGGGACACACTGAAAAAATGCGGGAAGCGGATTTAAAGCGACGCAGCGTTATCATAGTGACAGCTCAGATGGGGCCCCACAAGAGCTACAGGAAATCAACGCAATTTATTTTACTTTCCCTCTATAGCCTTTTGGACTTTCCAGAAGACGCATTTGCGGCTCAATATGCGCTTTGCGTTTTGCAACACCGTGAAAAGAGTTTTCCTCCACATTCTCATTACCCCATTGATCCCAACCTTTCCTCGGGAATCGGGCAAAAAGTTCCAAATAAGGCCCAGGGGAACAAGCCTCGATGAGATCATAAATCTCATCCGGCTTTCGGGAATGTTCACGCTTCCGGCTGGAAAGCAAATTAACCTGGGTTCTACCTGGCTGCAGTGTCCTCATGCTTCCGCGAACCCCAAAAAGGATAACTTCCGTAACATTTCGGAAATAGAATCCTACGCCCCGTCCGTCTGGCCCTCCATCTTTGCGAATTTTATACCAAATTAAGTTGGACTTATAAGTAAAACCCCATGCTTCCATTACCCTCAGGCCCTCTTGCAGCAGTGCGTTTGGAACCCATAGGTAAAGATGCGATTTTGCGGCCGAGAGCTTAGGGACCGGCATTTCGATTATTTCTTTGAGTTCCATGGTTGGATAGCGAAGCAACCGTTTATGTTCCGGAGCCATCTTCCCGGTCCGGTTTTGGAACTGCCAGGGGGGATCGGCAAGAATTGTAGAGTATGGTCCCCGCGCTTTTGAAATTAAATCTTCCGAGGGATTAATCTGTGTAATGTTAAGCACTTTGATCATTGCAAAATAATCCTCCGTTACTCGCTCACAATTCCCTTTGGCAGTCCTATTAATAATAAAGGACAAGGATTGCCGACACCGCGTTTAACACGATCTTCAAGTTTACGCCAGTGAGTTGTCGCCTCGCCAAATTTATCTGCCACAAAAGCATGAGCCCATCCCTTTTGGAAAGAACCTCTTGATTTCGCCTCCGCCCCGTACAATTTTTGCTGCCGAGGTGTAGGCAAGTAGAATTTTGAAAGCTTGTCAATGCTGTCAATATTCTGCCTGACCGCAAAATTTTCAATGATCTCCCGCATGCTGTCCTGCAGTGACTGGCCACGGGTAATAATAGCGCCCACGGAAATTACGCCGTCGGCATGCAACCGTTTGAAATTTTCAAGGTCTCTGTCATAAAAAGGGTCCTTGTTGTTCCATTCAATCTCAAGTGCAAATGTCCCTTTGGGAAAAAACTTTACATGATCAATTTCATGAGAAATTGATTCTTTCTCTTCGCCATCAACAATTTTTTTAATCTCAAAATTATGTTTTTTCCAGCCATAGGTTTCAGATAGGGCCTTACGTATTCGCTGAGTCAATTGGCCTTCGCCGCCGCCACCCCGAACTAATTCCTCAACCGGAATGACAATGGCATCTAAAACAGCTTCGAGTTCATCGACGGCCTCGCTCATGTCATAGTTGAGAATGGCTTCAGCATGGTGAAGCGTGAGGACCTGAAATCCTTTTTTTGTAATTTTTCCAAACATTGACAGATTCCAGCCCTCTTCTAAAATTCAGCCATTTTCCAGGCACGATTCAGGGACGTATTTGCTCTGCTCCCAAGCTACAGCGGACTTTGCGGCATTATAACAGATTTAAAAGCTGCGGTGTAAAAGAGGCGGTGCTTTTGACCAGAAGGGCATTTTCGCCACTGACTTGACTGGCAAAACGCAGTTCTTACCTTTTTTCGCTGAAATGCCTTTGCGGGTTGGAAGATTACCCCCTGTGCCACCGCGGAGAAAACCTGATATGTTATCCTAAAAGGATAATGGAAAAACTGCGTATAAAAGGCGGAAAACCCCTTAAGGGGACTGTCACGATAAGCGGCTCAAAGAACGCGAGCCTTCCCATCATGGCGGCCGCCATTCTGGCCGACGGCAAAAGCGTTCTGCACGGAGTTCCGGCCCTGAGGGACGTCAATACGATGGGCGCGCTCCTGGCCGATATGGGCGCGGCTTTTTCCTTCGAGGGCGCGCGCACGGAAATAGACACGGCCAAGCTTAAAAACCCCGTTGCACTGTATGAGCTTGTGAAGACGATGCGCGCCTCCGTCCTTGTGCTTGGGCCGCTTGCGGCCAGGCACGGAAGGGCCAAGGTCTCTCTGCCGGGCGGGTGCGCGATAGGGGCGAGGCCCATAAACATGCATCTTGCCGGACTTGAGAAGATGGGCGCAACCGTGGAGCTTGAGGGCGGCTACGTGCTCCTGAAGGCAAAAAGGCTTAAGGGGGCTTCCATATATTTTGACGTGCCGACCGTGACGGGCACCGAAAACCTCATGATGGCCGCGGCGCTGGCAAAAGGGGTGACCGTTCTGGAAAACGCCGCACGGGAGCCGGAGATTCTGGACCTGGCCGATACGCTTTCTTCGATGGGGGCAAAGATAGAGGGCGCGGGCGGCAGCCTGATAGAGATAGAAGGAGTGGATGAGCTTAAGCCATACAGCCATAACGTGATACCAGACCGGATAGAGGCGGCCACCTTTGCGGTGGGCGCGGCCATAACCGGCGGCGACATATTGATTAAAAATGTGCTCCCGGAGCACCTTGACGCCGTTTCAATAAAGCTGCGCGAAACCGGGGCCCAGGTAAAAAAGAGTTCGGGCGGGCTTAAGGTGCAGGGCGCCGGAAGGCCGGAGTCCGTAAACATAACCACCATGCCTTATCCCGGCTTCCCCACGGACGTGCAGGCGCAGTTTATGGCGCTCATGTGCGTGGCCAGGGGCACCAGCACCATTAACGAGACGGTGTTCGAGAACCGCTTCATGCACGCCTCCGAGCTTAAAAGGATGGGCGCGGAGATAGAACTGCAGGGCGGCCTTGCGAATGTAAAGGGCGTGCCTGAGCTTAAGGGGGCGGAGGTCATGGCGACCGACCTGCGGGCAAGCGCATCTCTGGTGCTTGCGGCGCTTGCGGCCAAAGGCGAAAGCCTGGTGCACAGGATATACCACCTGGACAGGGGCTATGAGCACATGGAGACAAAACTCCGGGCTCTTGGCGCCGATGTGGAGAGGGTTAGCTAGCACCCAAAAAGCGAAAGCCGCTATTCCCTGGCGTTTAATAAACTGAGGCATAGCTGGAAATGGACGCGTTAGAGGAAAAGCTTAAAAAAACCCCCCAGCAAAACGGCGTCTACATATTCAAGGACGAAGCGGAGAAGGTCCTCTATGTGGGCAAGGCCAAGAGCCTGAGGAACCGCCTGCGCAGCTACTTCCAGAACGGCGCGGCCCTGGACGAACGCAAACGGGGCATGGTAAAGCGGGTCCGCGACTTCTCCTACATCGTGACAGACAACGAGCTTGAGGCGCTCATCCTTGAGGCCAACCTGATAAAACAGTACAAGCCGCCCTTTAACGTGATCCTGCGCGACGACAAAAATTACCCCTACCTGAAGCTTTCCGTAAACGAGCCCTGGCCCAGGCTGGAAGTGATGAGGCGCATCGTGCGCGACGGGGCGCTCTACTTTGGCCCCTTCATCCCGGCCAGCGCCATGTGGGAGACACTGGCCTTCGTGCGCAGGCATTTCGGCCTCAGGCCCTGCCGCTACCGGCTGGACAAGAAGATGCGCCCCTGCCTGCAGCACCAGATGGGCAGGTGCCCCGCTCCCTGTGACGGCAGCATCTCACAGGAAGAGTACGCGAAAACGGTGAACGAGGTCAGGCTCTTCCTCGAGGGGAAAAAGCAGGGGCTTTTGAAGGAGCTTGAGAGCAAAATGAAAAAACTTGCCGAAGAGGAGCTTTACGAGGACGCGGCAAGGCTGAGGGACAGGATAGAGGCCCTGAAAAGGGCGCTTGAGCAGCAAAAGGTCGTCCAGCCCGGGTTTGGCGACATAGATGTCATCGGGTATGCGGTGGAAGGCTCGCGCCTGGCCTTCCAGGTGTTTTTCATACGCAGGGGGCTCATGATAGGCGTAAAGGATTTTTATCTCCCTCATTATTCCCCTGAGGGCGCGCATATGGCGCCGGAGGGGCAAGAACTTGTAGCGGGGTTCATGGAGACGTTTTACGCCAAGGAGATAATCCCCCCGGCGGAGGTGCTGGTTGCGGCAAAGCCGGAGGAGTCCGGGGCGCTTGAGGAATGGCTGTCTGGCAAGAGGCAGGGCAGGGTGAAGATAGTTGTGCCCATGCGCGGGAAAAAAGAGGACCTCCTGCGCATGGCGGAGCGCAACGCGGCTGAGGTATTGAGGGCAAAGGCCGCCTCCCCCGAACAAAAGACGCTTGAGACCCTGAAAGAGAGGCTTCACCTGCGGAAAACCCCCGCAAGCATCGGGGCCTTCGACATATCCACCACGCAAGGAGCGCAGCCCGTGGGCGGATTCATATACTGGGCGGACGGAGAGTTCAGGAAGGACCATTACCGCCATGTGAAGATAAAGTCCGTCCAGGGCGGAAAGATGGACGATTACGCGATGATGGAGGAGACGGTCTCCAGGGTCCTGGCAGACCTTGATGAAGCGGGGCCGGAGCTTGTGGTGATAGACGGAGGAAAGGGGCAGCTCGAAGCGGCCATGAAGGCGGTCTACGGACTGCCCCTGCAGCCCGCGGCCGGGGTGGTGGCGGTGGCCAAGGACCCGGACAGGGTGTTTACCACGCGCACGGAGCTTCCGGTGAACATAGAAGATGGCAGCCCTTCTTCTCTTCTTTTAAAGAGGATACGGGACGAGGTGCATCGCTTCTCCATAGGATTCCATAAGAGACTGCGCGGCAAAAACCTGTTGTCCTCGCCGCTTGAATCCGTGAAGGGCATAGGCAGGCAAAAACGGTTTGAGCTTTTAAGGCACTTTGGAAGCCTGGAGGCCATCAGGCAGGCCGGCGAAAAAGAGATCGCCTCGGTTCCGGGCATAGGCCCGGAGCTTGCCAGGGTGATAAAAAACACCCTCTCCCCAAGAAAAAATATGCTAGAATGACACCGATGAAGCGCATATTATTCATTTTGTTGCCGGTTTGTTTGTCTGTTTTCCTTTTCGCGGGTCCCTCCAGTGCCGCGTACCGGATAATCCTCAAAAACGGCTCCGTTATCGAAGACATCGGCTCTTACGAGCGCTCTGACGGCCGCATTGAATTTACCCTGGAAGGAGGGACGGTGGGCATCCCCCTGAAAGACATCCTGAAAATAGAGAAGTACGGGGAGGAAGAAGGGACGGTAGAGGGGCCGGCATACACTCCCCAGCCTAAAGAGAAAACGAAAACAACCCCGGAGGGCCAGAAATCCGGCATCTCATCCGGGCAGAAAAAATTGCTCGAAGACCAGCTTGCCCAGATAAACAGGCGGCTGAGCGAGATAAAGGAAAAGGAAGATGAGTATCAGAAGCTCAAACAAAAATACCAGGAAGTGATGCTCCGCATACAGAACCTCTTTAACCTGGGAAGACAGCGCGCCATGGCCGCGGGCAACAGCTCGCTTGCGGCAAGCCAGCAGTACCAGCAATTCCTGACCCCGGAGGAGCGCCAGTTGGTGCAGCTTAATTTTCTGAACAAGCAGGACCTGGAAGAAAAGATAAAGGACATGGAGACCAACGTCCTTCCGCCGCTTAAAGCGGAAAAGCGGAGGCTCCTGGACGAGAAGCAGCAGCTGAAAGACCAGCTTAACGGCTGAGAAGCAAGGCCACCCCATCTCCCTGAGCCACGCCTGATAATAAATCCGCACCTGATAAAAAAGGAAGAAATGTGCCCGGAAAACAGGCCCGCAGTCCCCGCTTTTAGAACGCGCCCCAAAAGGTGCATAATATCCGGGTGCGGCATAATTGGAATCATGGGCAGCTCGAGCACTTGCACAAGGGGGACCACAGGGCCATCCTTAAAAGGATCGCCCGCCGCGCCATGCTGGAGCGCGGCCTGCTGCCGGATTTTTCCCCTGAAGCCATTACCCAGTTGGACACGATCAATTCCCCCGCGGGCACCGGAGGGGGCGAGGCCCGCGACCTGCGGAAACTCCCCTGGGCCTCCATCGACAATGACGATTCGCGGGACTTAGACCAGCTCACCGCCGCCCAGCCGCTTGCCGGAGAAGATGTAAAGATCCTCGTTGCCATATCAGATGTGGACGCCCTCGTAAAAACGGGTTCGCCCCTGGACCAGCATGCTGGGCATAACACGACGTCCGTCTATACGCCCGCCATGATCTTTCCCATGCTGCCTGAGAAACTTTCGACCGGTCTGACATCCCTGAACCTAAATGAAGGTCGGCTGGCCATCGTAATAGAAATGACCGTGGGCGCGGACGGCTCTGTCCTGGGCCACGATATTTACGAAGCGGTTGTCCGCAATCAGGCCAAACTGGCCTATAACAGCCTGGCCGCCTGGCTTGAGGGCACGGGGCCCGTTCCCGCACAGGTAGCCGCGCTGAGCGGACTGGGAGAAAACCTCCGTCTCCAGGACAGGACGGCCCAGAAGATGAAGAGGCGGCGTCATGAGCATGGCGCGCTCAGCCTGAAAACCGTCGAGGCAAGCCCCCGCTTCGAGGAGGACGTTATTATAGACCTGGATGTAAAAGAGAAAAACAGGGCCAATGACCTGATAGAGGATTTCATGATCGCTGCTAACAGCGTGACCTCCCGGTTTCTGGCGTCCAGGGGGCTGCCCTCGCTGCGGCGGGTGGTGCGCAGGCCCAAGCGCTGGGACAGGATAGTGGAGCTTGCCATGGAAGAGGGCTACCCGCTGCCCCAGGCCCCCGATGCCTTGGCGCTGGAGCATTTTTTAAAAGAGGCGCAGGCCAGGGACGCCATCAGGTTCCCCGATCTTTCCCTGAGCATAATAAAGCTGCTGGGGCCCGGCGAATACGCGGCTGATATTCCGGGGGAAAGGCAACAAAAAAATTCCGATGGGCATTTCAGCCTTGCCGTAAGGGGCTACAGCCACTCTACCGCCCCCAACCGCCGCTTCCCGGACCTTATAACACAGCGTCTCCTTAAGGCCGTTTTACTGAAACAGCCGGAGCCTTATTCAGGCCCCGATCTCGAAACACTCGCTGCGCACTGCACCAGGGAGGAGGATGCGGTCAAAAAGGTTGAAAGGCAGATTGGCAAATCCGCAGCCGCGCTCCTGTTTGAGTCCAGGATAGGCCAGAGGTTCGATTCCATCGTTACCGGGGCCGGGCCAAAAGGCACCTGGGTGCGCCTGCTTCATCCCCCTGTTGAAGGGAAGGTGGTTTCGGGCTATCAGGGGCTGGATGTGGGGCGGAGGGTGCGGGTCCGCCTGGTCCATGTGGATGTGGAGGCCGGGTTCATCGATTTTGAGAGGGTTTTTTAGCAGAAGCGTCCCCCTTGACCGCCCCTGTATTTAAGCTAACCTATAATTGATAGTTTTTTCTGTCAAAGCCTGAATTTTTTCTTTTTTGTTTTTTTGCTTTTGTTTTTTCGAGCCGTATGGGCAGATCGAAAAACGAAAACGAAAAACATACCGCAGCCAAAAACAGCAATAGAAAGCCGGAAGATGAGGGACATATTAATAGCGGCAGTGCTTATCCTGTTTCTTCCAGCCGGGGCGAATGCGGTTTTTTTGAACGCCCCCTGCTACACCTGCCATGGGGAAAAAACTTTTCCTGGCGGATATGTGGACAAGGCCGCATTCAGCCGGTCCGTTCACGGAAAATTTTCCTGTACCGCCTGCCACGTAAACATAACCGGCTTTCCCCATGGAGCCCGTCAAAAGGTGAACTGCGCGATCTGCCATCTGCCCGGCAGGGGCGGAGCGCCAAAAACCCCCGCCCTTCAATACAAGCTCAGCGTCCATGGCATGGCCGTGCGGGAAGGGATCGCAGGCGCTCCTCAGTGCCAGACATGCCACGGCTCCCACGACATCCTTCCGCCCGGCAACCCGGAGTCCAGGATCTACAGAAAAAATATCCCCCGCCTCTGTGCACGATGCCACAGGAAGGAATACGAGGTCTATAAAAAGAGCATTCACGCCAGGGCGCTCTTTGATATGGGGATCGAGAGGGCGGCCGTTTGCTATGACTGCCATGAAGAGCATCGTGTGCCTAACGTCACTTCGCCCAGGTGGCTGCTTTGGCTCGTTAACAAGTGCGGTTCCTGCCACAAAAGAGAACTGGACACTTACAGGCAGACCTATCACGGGCAGGTCACGCGCCTTGGTTACGCAACCGTGGCCAAGTGCCCCGACTGCCACGGCTCGCATGATATCCTCCCGCCTTCGGACCCCGGCTCAACGCTTTCAAAAGCTCACATATTGCACACCTGTAAAAAATGCCACCCGAACGCCTCCGGCGGTTTTACAACGTTTTACGCCCATCCGGATGACCGCGACAGGCGGCATTATCCAAGACTTTATTACACCTGGCTCGCCATGACCATACTTATCGTGGGAGTGTTTGCGTTCTTCGCAGCCCATACGTTTCTCTGGGCTTATAGGACCCTGAGGGAGCGCCTTAAAAAGAAAGGGGAATAGGAGGGAAAAATGGCGGAGGCAGTTTATGTGCGCAGGTTCAACCCTTACCACCGCGTGCTTCACATAATCATGGCCACAAGCTTCCTGGGCTCCGTCATCACCGGGATGCCCCTCAGGTATTCGGGCACGCCCTGGGCCTCCTGGCTTATGAGGTTCCTCGGAGGCTACGAGACAGCGGGCTATATCCACAGGGTCTGCGCCGTGGCCACCTTCGGCTACTTCATTGCCCATATACTGTTTGCCGCCTATTACATCGGGGTCGTGAAAAAGTTCCGGTTCAGGATCTTTGGCCCCGAGTCCATGGCGCCAAGGCTGAAGGATCTCAAGGACGCCTACGGGAGCTTCAGGTGGTTCATGGGCCTTGGCCCCCGTCCGCGGTTCGACAGGTGGACCTATTGGGAAAAGTTCGATTACTGGGCCGTTTTCTGGGGAGTAGGGGTGATAGGGCTTTCGGGGCTGTGCCTCTGGTTCCCGGCGTTCTTTGGCGGGTTCCTCCCTGGCTGGGCCTTCAACGTGGCAACCATTGTGCACAGCGACGAGGCGCTTCTGGCTGCGGGCTTCATATTCATGATCCATTTTTTCAACACCCACATGAGGCCGGAGAAATTCCCGATGGATACGGTCATATTCACGGGCAGGGTACCGCTCGCTGAGTTCCGGAAGGAAAGGCCCCTTGAGTATGAGCGGCTGGTGCGGGAGGGAAGGCTTGAACGGACCGAAACCGGCCCTCCGCCAAATTGGCTTCTGTGCGTGTCCGTGCCCTATGGCGTGCTTCTGGTCTTGACGGGCCTGTTTCTTCTTGTGCTGATACTCCTTGGCGTGCTTGTCTATTAGGATGAGATATTGAGGTGCTTTTATTACCGGGTTTTCTTGTGCAACAGCCGCTAATTGACACGTTGGCGCGACGGGAATACGATTTAATCAGAGGAAGTAAAAATTTTTCGGATATGCCGCGAAGGAGAAAAAACAAAAACCATGAAGAACCTGAAAGCAAAAGACATTATGACAAGACCCGTTGTTTCCGCTCGCAGGAACGCCTCTGCAAGAGACATTGCCATGCAGCTTTTATCTGGTCTTTACAGCGGCATGCCTGTTACTGATGACGATGGCAAGGTTATAGGCGTGGTAAGTGAGTTCGACCTTCTGGGGCAGGTTTGCGAGGGGAGAGAGCTGGAAAAACTCACTGCGGGGGATGTTATGAGCAAAGGCCCTTTAAGCGTGGATGTGAACACCCCAATACAGGACCTGTTGAACACCATGATGGAGAACAAAATAGTGCGCCTGCCGGTCACGGAAGAAGGCCGGTTGGTGGGCGTCATTGCCAGATGCGACATTCTAAAGGCGTATATGGAACCGGAGTTTGTCACATACATGTAGCCGCTTGTGCCGCTTCTGATGCTCCGGATGCGCTGTGTAGTGACAAGACATTGGGGCTGACTTATGAATGAGCTTACAAAAGGCAATGCCTGTGTGAACGTGCACACGTTACTTTTACAATTTTCATATTCCTGATTCTTGCTGTCGATAAAACGGCATTCCAAAAGGAAGGAGCGCAAGAGAATGGATTTGAAACTGACAAATCTGGAGGCCCGCGCCGTGATGAGCGCGCTTACGGAGTACCAGAAAAGTCTTGAGAAGGGTGGCAAGGATAAGGGCATAGAGATAGAGAAAAAGACCGTAAAGGACCTCCTTAACAGACTCCAGGACATGCCCCCCGGCGAGGTCCCGTAAGAGTTCTTTATTTTGTACCGTTTTGCGTACGGAAAAGGGCACATCATGGAGCCAGAGCCGGTGGAAAAGATTTTCCTGAATGTGAGGAAGGAGTTTTGCGGGGAGTGTTCGCTTGCCGCTCACTGCCCATTTTATGTTTTCCCGTTCAGACTGAAAATTCCAACCTCCCGTTTTTAAAGTATTTTTCATCCTGCCCTGTTCAAAACGTTCAATTGCAAAGCATTCAATAAACACCCCAGTCTAAGAAAAACAAAAACTCCTTCCCGGTTTCAGCCATTAAAAAAGCTAAAAAGGCTGCCAGACCCTATCATAATCCGCCTGCCTATGAAATTGGCCAGTAAACAGTTCATGTTGACATGCATCATGATCTCATGTCACGCCGTATGCGGCGCAGCGCCGGCAAAAAAGAGAAGATTCCCTTTGAAATATAGCATTTCCACGAGAGCCAGTATTTTCGATAATCCGCCCAGAACTCCTTGCCGGACAGATCGCCTTCAATTGTGCAGAGTATGCCCTCAAGTTTTCCTGTTGGGGCAGCTATGATCGTGGCGATTACTGGTAGAATCATGGCTTCGCAAAGGGCATAGAAGGTG
>JAKAMR010000124.1 GCA_021812785.1 Nitrospirota bacterium | reverse complement strand
TGCTACCGAAGATATGCCCGAGCCCACCTTCCGCATGCAGCCCTGCATGAGCCCTGTCTGGGATACCGCGCAGGCCGTCTACGCGCTCGGGGAAGCCGGCGTGCCCGCCGACGATCCACGCATGGTCAAGGCAGCCGACTGGCTGCTCTCCAAAGAAGTTCGCCACAAGGGTGACTGGGCCGTTAAAGTTCCCAATGTCGAGCCCGGCGGCTGGTACTTCGAATACGCCAACGAGTTCTACCCTGACACTGACGACACCGCTCAGGTCCTGATGGCTCTCAGCAAGGTCAACAATCCCCGCGAGCGCCTCCAGATTCAGGTCGCCGAGCGCGCCATCGATTGGGAGTTCGCCATGCAGTGCAAAAACGGTGGCTGGGGCTCCTTCGACAAAGACAACACCAAGATGATCTTTCAGTACATCCCCTTCGCGGATCACAATGCCATGCTCGATCCGCCGACGGTGGACATTACGGGACGCATGCTCGAAATGCTCTCCGCCTACGGCTACGACCAGGGCGACAAGCGTGTGCAGAAGGCCATCAAATTCATCCTCTCCGAGCAGGAGCCGGACGGAAGCTGGTTCGGCCGCTGGGGTGTCAACTATATCTACGGCACCTTCCTCGTCCTGCGCGGCCTTGAGGCCATCGGCTTCGACCCTCTCGAGCCCCAGGTGCAGCAGGCCGCCGAATGGGTCCGCATGGTCCAGAACTCTGACGGCGGATGGGGTGAGACCTGCGGCAGCTACGACGACCCCAATCTCCGCGGCACTGGCGTCAGCACCCCCTCGCAAACCGCCTGGGCACTGCTCGCCCTGCTCGCCGCCGGCGACGACCGCTCCGACTCCATCGCCAAAGGCATCCGCTGGTTGCTCACGCATCAGCGCCCCGACGGCAATTGGGACGAGTCCATGGGGGCAGGACCCACGCGCCAGAACATCATTACGGGAACAGGCTTTCCCCGTGTCTTTTATCTGTCGTATGACATGTACCGACTCTACTTCCCGCTGCTGGCGCTTACCACCTACAAGAAAGCCATGGAGCGCGCCGCATAGTCAGCCAGATTCACCTCGATGCGCGGGCCCAGGTCTCGCTTTTAAGACCTGGGAAACAAATGATTCAACCGGCCTGAAGGTCAACAGCCTCAGCCCGCAAACAACCTGTCAAGACACAGCGCATGGCAAGGCTTCAGCTGGATCCACGTAACCCTTGTGATTCCAGTCGCTTGAGGAACCAAAAAATCTTTGCCGCGTTTTGCATGGAAATTCCGCGATTCAGCTAACCTAGAAGTAGGTGCAAATCGCGCCGGAGGATTGCTCACACTATGGCTGTTCCAATCTCACAGATGTGGACGGTGGCCACCTATGTGCTCAAGAAGCGCTTCAGCGGTAACAAGCGTTACCCGCTGGTGCTGATGCTTGAGCCGCTCTTCCGCTGCAACCTGGCCTGTGCCGGTTGCGGCAAGGTGCAGTATCCACCCCACGTCCTCAAGCGGATGCTTTCGCCCGAGGAGTGCTTCAAGGCTGTCGAAGAGTGCGGCGCACCCATGGTCTCCATCCCCGGCGGCGAGCCCCTCCTGCACCCGCAGATTGTAGAGATCGTTAACGGCCTTATCGCCCGCAAAAAGTACATCTACCTCTGCACCAACGCGCTCGAACTCAAGCGCCGCCTGCACGAGTTCACGCCGTCCAAGTACCTCACGTTCTCCGTTCACCTCGACGGCGACCGCGACCACCACGACTTCTCCGTCTGCCGCGAGGGAGGCTACGATCTCGCTGTCGAGGGCATCAAGGAGGCCGTCAAGCGTGGTTTCCGCGTCACCACCAACGCCACCTTCTTCGATGGCACGGACCCCAACAACGTCCGCGCCTTCTTCGATGACGTCATGGCCATGGGCGTCGAAGGCGTGGTGCTCTCGCCGGGCTATAGCTACGAGATGGCGCCCGACCAGAACCGCTTCCTCGGCCGCGCCCGTGTGCGCCGCCTCTTCCGCGCCATTCTGTCGAACCGCAAGCCGACCTGGAAATTCAACATGTCGCCCCTCTTCCTCGAATTCCTGATGGGCGACCGCAAATACGAGTGCACACCGTGGGGCTCGCCTGCCTACAACATCTTCGGCTGGCAGCGCCCCTGCTATCTGCTCCAGGACGGCTACGCGGAGACTTTCCAGGAGCTCCTCGAAACGACGAAGTGGGAAGAGTACGGCGTCGCATCGGGCAATCCCAAGTGCGCCAACTGCATGGTCAGCTGTGGCTACGAGCCTTCCGCCGTCATGGACGGCTTCGGTTCGCTCTCCGGCTTCTGGGGCATGATCCGCGGGACCTTCAGCCTGTACAAAGATCAGCATGCCCTCAACCTGCTCAGCGAGCCCGCGCCGCATGGCCCATCCACGCTTGTTCAGATTGCCAAGTCCGCCGAAGCGCTGGAGGAAACCAAGGCATGACCGCAGAAGTCGCCAAATACACCATCGAGCAGGTCGAATCCCTCGAACTCGCCCCCGGCAATAAGCATGAGAACCTCGAAGGCTGGGTGCCTGATCTTGCCAGCGAAAGCGACCTCAAGGACGCACTTGAAAAAGCCTTCGACTACCGCGGCGATGTCACCATCACCCTCAAGTCCGGCGAAAAGATTGAGGCCTTCATCTTTAACCGTCACACCGGCGCCACGTTGGCCGACTCCTGGGTGCAGTACTTCGCTCCCAACATCGACGCCAAGCAAAAGGTGAGTTACGCACAGATTGCCCGCCTCGAATTTACCGGCAAAGATCGGGCCGCAGGCAAGCACTGGGAGGACTGGGTTAAGGCATACAACGAGCGCAAGGCCGCCGGCGAAAAAAACATCGCGCTTCATCCAGATGCTCTGGAATAGACCGGAAAATACCCACCCCCCCTTACGATATTTTTTCTACAGTTTCTTTGCATGTTTTCAGAAAGATGAACTCGGACAAATCAGGTCCCGTATTCCGGTCGGATTGGGGGCCTTTTTTGTTGAAAGAGTTTTTCGCAACCGGCGACTTGGATTTTCCATCGCTGCAAACAAAGCGTCGGCTCAAGTCCCGCAACCCAAAACGATTTAAAATAAGATCCAGAGAATCTGTTTCTTATGCGCATCTTTCTTACCGGCGCCACGGGGTTTGTCGGCCATCATGTTGCCAGGTTCCTGGCCGATGAAGGCGCCAGCCTTCGCTTGCTTGTTCGCCGCAGCAGCAATCTCAAGCATCTCGAAGGCATCCCCGGCGACACCGTTGTAGGCGATCTTTCCCGGCCCGAGAGCTACGCTCCGGCGCTCCAGAGCTGCGACGCAGTTGTCCACGTCGCTGCCGACTACCGCCTCTGGATTCGCGATCCCGACTCGATGTACCGCGTCAATGTCGATGGCACCCGCGACCTGCTGCGCCTTGCTCGCGAGGCCCATGTCCCGCGCGTCGTCTATACATCCAGCGTTGCCACCATGCACTTCCGCACAGACGGCATCGTCATCAACGAAGACACGCCCGTCTCCTTGCCGGACATGGTGGGCCACTACAAACGCTCCAAGTTCCTCGCCGAGCAGCAGGCCATCGCCGCCGCACAGGACGGCCAGCAGGTTATGATCCTCAACCCCACAACGCCCATCGGCGCGTACGACGCAAAGCCCACGCCCACCGGCCGCATCTTTGTCGATTTCCTCAATCACAAATTCCCGGCCTACATGGACACCGGCCTCAACCTCGTCGATGTGGCCGAAGTCGCCCGTGCCCATGTCGCCGCGCTTACTCTCGGAACGGCTGGCCGGCGCTACATCCTCGGCGGCGAAAACCTCACCCTCAAGCAAATTCTCGACAAGATGTCCGCCATCACCGGCATTCCGTCGCCCACCGTGAAGGTGCCCTTCGCCGTCGCGCTCACCTATGCCTTCTTCGAAGAGTGGATTACCGGCCACATTCGAGGCCATGAGCCGCGCGCCACGCTCGAAGAAGTCCGAATGGGCCGTAAGAAGATGTTTGCCTCGTCCGCCCGCGC